>DAHVLJ010000021.1 GCA_027320425.1 Nitrososphaerota archaeon | reverse complement strand
GCTCAGCCTGAAGGAGAGAGGGAGCTTCGAGAGAGTGGAGGAGGCAACCATCGCCGCGCATCGGCAGCCCATTCCTCCCGCCGAGGCAGACAGAGCCTCCCTTGCTCTAGCCGACGCCCTGAAGTCGATCGGAGCTGACTTTGTCAGGAGTTGGTTTCCATGGAGGTTCTTCGAGCCTAGACCGTTGCCGATGGCGGAGCTGAGGAAGACTGCAGACGAAGGATATGAAGCATGGCCGACGGACGGGCTGGTCAGGTCACTGACAGACCAAGGAATCTCGATCCTGCCGGTCCTCGCCTGCGGCTATCAGAGGATGCTCCCCGAGGGCCTTAGCCCCGACCAAGGGGTCGAAGAATATCTGGAGAGGGCGTACCTGCATGCGAAAATGCTGGTGCGGCACTACAAAGGCATGGTAAGCGCGTGGCAAATCGAGAACGAGCCCAACTGGTGGCTCATGCACGAAGCCGGAGGCTGGAGGAATGGAGTGTCGTGGCGGGGAATACATGGATTCAGAGACGAGCTCCTCAAGACGCTCAACGCCGCGGTGCACGAGGAAGACCCCCGGGCGACGACCATGGTCAACCTCGAGGCTGATGAAGAGAGGCTAGATGCGGCAGAGTACGCGAAGCGTTGTGACGTGCTCGGTCTGGACTTCTATCCCAACTACAAGGCGGCGGAACCGGTGGACGCGTCAGTGATCAAGAGGGCAGACGCTATCGCGGCATCAGTGGGGAAGCCCACGATGATAGCTGAGACAGGATACCCCAGTGGTCCTGGAGTTCTCGGCTACAGCATGGACAAGCAATCAGACTATATCGCGATGGCGTTAAGAGAGTCATATTCGGCAGACAGAGTGACTGGGGTCGGAATCTGGAGGTACCTCGACACCTCCTGGGAGTCGTTCCCGCCCCAAGAGAACCATTTCGGGCTTATCGACGAGAAGGGAGGACCGAAACTGGCATGGTACAGGTTCGGACAGGTGCTCAAGGAACTACGATGATAAGACGAACCTCTTCCCATGACTTCAATTCTTTTAACAGGTCTCTTCCCAGCCTGCCATTACGGGCCGGTCGTCTAGTCTGGTAGGATACGGCTGCGAGCGTCCAGTCCCTTGGCAAAGAGATCCAGACTGGGAGAGGTCGGGGGTTCGAATCCCCCCCGGTCCACCTAAACAATCAGACGAGTTTCGACCTCGTGTGTTTGGAACTCAGAATGAATTGGGAAACAGGGACCGACCCAAGGTATGTCAGGGTCGCCGATGCCAGAGCAGGACAGAAGCGGAACAAGATGCCCCAGAAGGAGCTGACGATGGAGGAAGCCAACGATCAAGAGGCACTTCCGGGAAATCCCTGCGCCGTTGATCAAATCCCATTGGAGCTTAGGACATTTTCTAGTTCCACAAGCAGGCTGGCACAGTTCCTTTTTCCACCGTGTTCAGAGAGTCCCCACGGTTCGAGGTAATCGGTATACGGGAGAACAAAGAGGAAGATAAGGGGCTTCTTAGGCACCCACCCTCGCGCTTTCGTGATTCAAGAAACTCGTCGACAGACCAGGGATGCGCTTCACAGCGCCGTGGACTAGATGACGTGAATAGAGAGTTCGAGTCCGTAACATAGGGGGAGCTTGCCAAGACTCCCGCTGAGATAACGCGGCTTGCCCAAGCGGATGTCCTAACCACGTAGTCAAGTAGAGGGACAGTGTCGAGTCTCGGCATCAATGGGGCGTATGTTCGTAAGGTAGTTGGACCTCCTGGAGAGGTCGTCAACCGACATGGACTTCACGTCTCCGTTTCGACCTTCTTGGTCCGGAAGTCACCGGGTGTCAAATGCGTCCCGAGACAAAACAGAGTTCCGACTTCTGGTCCTCATTCTGACAAGACCTAAATTTAGCAATCTGAAGTCGAAGATGAAGTGATTCGCCCTCAGGATGGACCCCTCTATGGCGTGAGAGTCATAGACTTTACAACAAACGTTGCTGGCCCGAGTGCCTCGGTGATCTTGGCAGACTTGGGAGCAGACGTAGTCAAAATAGAGCCCGTCAAAGGAGGCGAAGATGGAAGGCGCATCACTCCGATGTGGAATGGCCATTCCGCATCGTTTATCGCAATCAACAGAAACAAGCGCTCTGTTTGTATAAATCTGAAGACCCCCAAGGGCCTCGAAATCGCCAAGAAACTCGTAGACAAAGCAGACGTAGTGATTGAGAACTTTCGAAGGGGAGTGATGGCCAATTTGAAACTCGACCCGGAGACGGTCATGCGGAGGAATCCCCGGCTAATCTATTGTTCCATGAGCGCCTATGGTGAAGAAGGACCCGACGCTCTCAAAGCTGGGTATGACGCCGTGGTGCAAGCAAAAAGCGGTATTATGAGCGTGAACGGGGCAAATGCCGGCCAACTCGCGAGGGTTGGCATATCTCCTCTTGACGCAGGAAGCGGAATCTGGGCGGCGCTAGCGGTTACTGTCGCACTTTATGAAAGGAAGAAGACAGGGCGAGGCCAAGTTGTTGGAACCTCGTTGCTGGAAACCGGAGTTTATTGGATGAACTATCACATCACCTCATATCAGGCGACCCACATTCCCCCAGCGCCAGAGGGGACACGGATTGCTGCGTTCGCCCCCTACAGGGCATACAATACGAAAGACGGACAAGTCGTCGTGGGGGTGTCAAATGACGGACTTTTCCGAAGAATCACGGCGGCAGTTGGCAAGCCAGAGCTCGCCTCCGACACTCGCTTCCTGCATAATGCCGAACGAGTGAGGAACAGAGATCAATTGGATGAAGAGTTAGAAGGCGTTCTGAAACTGAATACATCAGACCATTGGATCAAGACTCTCGAAGAAGTAGGAGTTCCTTGCTCGAAAATTCAGAATGTTGCCCAGGTGATGAGCGATGCTCAAGTAAAGACTCTCCGTCTGCTGAAAGAGACACCCTATCCGGGCATCCCGAATCTCTTCCTGCAAACCATCCCCGTCAGATTGGCAAACCACTCCTTGGCGGTACGTTTCCCCGCCCCCCTCCTAGGAGAGCATACAAAAGAGGTGCTGGAAGATTTAGGGCTGTCGAAAGAGGAGATCGAGGAACTCGTGAAGGGTGAGATTATAGGGAGCGAAGCAGAGTCGGAGGCAAATTGTTAATCTGGCGGCCCGGCTTAATGGAACGTCTATCCCTCCGTTGGTACAGCATCCGAGCAAGCCGGTTCATTGACCGTGGCATCAATAGGGGGCATTGCAGATGAGAAGGACCATGCTCTTCGTACCGGCGAATAATGCTCAGTTTCTGAAAAAATCCACTGAAGTTGATGCTGACGCCATAATCTTCGATCTCGAGGACTCTGTACCGTTAAGTCAGAAGAAGGAGGCCCGAGAGACTCTCAGCAAGGCGTTGTCTAATAACGACTGGCCGGGAAAGGAGCTCTGCGTCAGAGTGAACAGCCCATCGACGGAAGTGGGCCTATGGGACCTACTTTACGTCGCAGGGTGTGATTCCGTTGATGCCGTGGTCGTCCCTAAAGCAGAGCATGACCTCTCCTTCGTGCACACTTCGACTGCCAAGAAGATAATACCAATAATCGAGTCCGCAAGCGGGCTCCTAAACATAACCCAGGTGGCTCAGAGTGACGGGGTTACCGCGTTGATGTATGGCCCGGCAGACTTTGCTAACTCTGTGAACGGCGATATTGGAGCGTATTCAACCAGTTCGGTGGTCAAGACTTTGGTCGCATGCCATGCCGCGATGAACAAGGTAGACTCCATCGACTCCGTCTACTTCGACGTGAAGAACACGTCGGGACTCCGGAAAGAGGCTAAAGATGCAAAGAAGTTGGGATTCTCAGGCAAAGCGGTTATCCACCCTGATCAGGTGGCCGTCGTGAACCAGATATTCTATCCGACCAAGGAGGAACTAGCTAGATTCCGGAGAATCGTCCAAGCGTACGAGTCCACGGGGAAGAGAGGCGCCATAACAGTTGATGGCAAGCTCGTAGATTACGCCCACTACAAATGGGCGAGGAATCTCCTGCAAAAGCTCAGTGAAGGCGAGTGATAGATTAGGAAATTTAGCTCACCAAAGCTCGCCTGGTGTCTCGCTTTAGGATAGACGCTTCCACCAGTCCTGACATTTGCAAGGGACCAACCCTGGTACATGTCGCGCGAGATGTCGACCGAGACTGCATTGCCTTCTCGAACAGCATAGAGCTTCTGCATGACCTCAGCCCCGGTCAACTGAGACCTCGCACTCTGTTAACTGCGATGCCACTCGAGATGCTTCTTTGAATACCATTCGAGCTAGTATTTAGTCACGGGAACTTGGGACCGCGTTGTACATCCGGGCGAAGCCATAGGGTGGCCCCAGTGGATGACAATGGAACCCAGTTCGTATCTCGCCGAACCCGAGTTTTGAAAAGTCGCTTGTTTGTCCTTGGTTTTCTCAGGCTCCGAGTCAGGATATCATTCTTTTCCTAGTGCTTCGCCGTTATCCTGGCCGAGGGTCGGGGGATTTCTTGGCGCATGGTTCGGACGCGCATTCCGAGAGCAAAAGAATAGTGGAAGGCGAGGAACAAGTATCTTCTTCCCGCCTGGGCAAACTATTGCCGCGAGTTTGTCGCCATGCTTTAGCTGGTCGCTATCGAGGAGATCGAGGCTCCTGTTTAGTCTTCCGTATGCTATGTTGTTTTTGCCAAGCAACATGACAACGTCGTCGAGCTTCATGGACTTAACGACCCTTGCTATCTCTGGGATTAGCCAGGACCTGTTCGTGTAACGCCCCGCATTCGTCCCTAGCTCAGGAGATGAAAGCAACTGGTTGAACCTGAATGCCCTACAGAAGTCTTTCCACTGCGAGTCTGTGGTAACTGCTAGGAATATGCGCCTCTCGTCGGATGTTTCAAAGAAGTCGTAGACCCCCCACGTAAAAGGTTCGGTGTTCAGCGGGCGGAGTTCCCTTCCGAGCACCTGGGCTGACGCCAGGTGTTGACCCATCAAGAACACCGCAGACTCAAAGAGTGGAACTTCTACATAGCAACCTTGCCCCGTCTTCTCTCTATCGATGATACTCTTCAAGATGGCAACTATCCCTAAGGTCGCGGCAAACATGTCTATCACAGAAGCCCCGAGCCTCATGGGTTTGTCCTCGAGGCCGTTCATGTATGCTAATCCGCTTTCGATTTCAGCTGGATAATCGAGTAGCTTCCTCCAGCTGTGAGGCCCCGGCCCGAACCCCTTTATCTTTAGATAGATAATCTCGGGATTCACGGCCGTCAGATCGTCATAGCCTAGACCAAGCTTCCGCATCGTGTCGGGACCGAGATTGTCTATCACTACGTCGCTCTTTTGTGCGAGCCTCTTGAAGGCATGCTTGCCCTTGCTGCTCTTCAGATCCAAGGTTACGCTCCTCTTCCCCATGTTGAGAAACGCAAAATTGCCAACACTTGTTCCAGTCAGATGCCTCGTGATATCCCCAACGCCTGGTTGCTCCACTTTGGTGACGTCAAAACCGAGTTCGGCAAGCATCAGTCCAGCCGCGGGGCCGGCGACAATCTGCCCTACTTCAAGCACCTTATGCATTGGGCTTCGTCGCCTTTGTCTTTGCTAACTCCGCTGCAATCTGATTGACCCTTTGATATGAGATTGTTCTCCCTGTAGTCGAACTCTCATCCTTTACTTCTGCGACGGTTTCTCTCAAGATGTAATCCGGAAAATCCTTGCCCTTTGATGAAAGAATCCTGCGAATCATGGCCGTTCCGCAGTAGACGTTCACTGAGAATCGCTTTGTATCGAACTGTGCGCTGCTAGAGGCATGGGTCCCCGCCGTGTGGGTGGTCAGATGCTCGCCGTAAATTGGAGAGTTGGCGGTCAAGAACGGAACGCCTGTCTTGCGCAGTAAGATTTTGTTGACTTTACGATACACCGATTCGAGCCTTCTTAGACTTACGCCTGTCCTGACACCTTCTCTTTCAAGGGCGTCCGCTATCACGGCAATGTCTGCTATCCCATTCCTCTCGCCCAATCCCAATACAGTACAGTCCACGATGTCCGCCCCTGCTTCTACTCCCGCCAATGAGTTAGCCACAGCAAGCCCCCTATCATTGTGGCAGTGGGCAATAACCAGAGCTGAAACATTCTCCTTTACCTTTCTCACTATGTTGCCGTATCTGCTCGGATACAAGACACCCTTCGTGTCGGGTAGTTCCAAACAGTCAACGCCCGCCCTGTCAAACCCTTTGACCGTGGTCAACAGGCTAGCCGGTCCATAGGACCCCACGTCGACGAGAGCTACAGCTAGTTTGCGGTCAGGATACTGGTCTCTTGCGTACCTACATGCCTTTAACGCTTCGTCGTTACTCCCATTGAAAGGAAGGTGCAGGGCGATGTTTGCACCCGTAGATGCTATTGCGTCTATATCACCGGGTAGCGCCCTCCCGAGTCCGAATATTGATGTCCTAGTCCCCCTTAGATCACTCAGAATAGACTTCGTCGCGTTCTGCTCACTCTTATGAGCGGAAGGATAGGAGACCTCGAGCGTCTTTACTCCAACGTCGACAAGCATCCTGCTTATGGTGAGCTTCTCCTGAGCCGAGAACATAACCCCAGGCGTTTGCATACCCTCTCTCAGGGTGTCGTCCATCAGCTCGACCATGGCCATGAAAGAGGCTGATGAAGAATTAAACCGTTTACAGAAGTACGATGGCCGCGGAGAGGATCATTTCACAGAATTGGGTAAGCGACTAGTGCGTGACAACCTTGTCCCTAGCTTCGCTGCGTCTGCCCTCTAGCATGCAGGAACAATCCGAGCGCGGCATATTGTTTCTGTGTTACTGGCACTAATCAAGCCCCCGTCGGTTCCGAGCGTCACCATCCCAGTGAATAGTGGATAACGCATGCATCATCGTTTCCAAGGGACAAGTATCTTTTCAATATACTCAGACAAAAGAAGGACAATACTTCCAGTGATGGCAAGCCCAACCAGACCGCCATAGACATCCACCGAACTTAACAGAAGCGTACCGTTAGCTATCAGAAAACCAAGGCCAGGTGCATTTGGAGATACAAGTATCAGCTCTGCATCCACGACAACTATGAATCCGAGGACAAAAGAAATCCTAGCACCTGCGGCGAGCGCTGGCAGAACGTCATTTATGATTACTTTCCTTAGGATCTGCGACTCAGAGGCACCGTAGTCTTTCGCCACTCGTAGTAGTTCTGGTTTGACGGCCCTAACTGCAGAGGTTGTGTTAAGAAACATTGGGAAAAATGCACCCGTGGCGCCCGCTGCAATGTAAGTGGGATTACCTAAACCGAGCACGACTAGCATTATTGAGAAGAAGACAATCGGAGGCGCGGTCGAGAGTAAGAAGAGCGGAGGCATAGCAAGCCTGTAAGCTATCTTCTTTGTTCCAACCAGCCAACCAACTAACAGACCAGATGGGATGCCAATCAAGATTGCCGCAAACGTCCGCCCCAAGGTTGCGCCTATGTCAAGCTCCATTCGTCCTGATGCCATCATAGCGTACACGGACTGCGCTTCTGCCATCAAACTCGGTACTTCGAAGCTTGGTACGCCCAGATATGGAATAATGAACCAGAACAAGAGAAGGATTGCAAGAGGAACAAGCGAAATCAGATAGCCAACCCTTGTGGTACGGTGAGAAGCGCTCATTTTCTCCACATGCTCAATTTTCCTTCAGCGTAGTCTGCAGCAAAGACTACGACCCCACCAAAGGCGAGTAGAACCAAAAGAACGGCCATGACGGCCCCAGGCTGGTCATATATGGCGTAAAGCTGCATTAGCCAACCGAGCCCGACACCCCCAGGAGCAGCCCTAAACATCTCCGCCGTCACAACTTCGATGTAGGCGAGAGTCAACGCGAGCTTCACGCCGGAAGCAATTCCGGATACAGCGTTGGGAATCAGAACTTTGAAGAAGATTTGCATGTCACCGGCGTCGTAGTCCTTCGCCACTTTCATGAGCGTTGAGTCTACCGACCTAGCGCTTGCGATTGCCGGAAATAGAACCCCGAAGAATGCAGAAAGGCTAGCGATTAGCACTATCGATGTATCCGAAACACCAAAGAAGAACAAGAGTATCCCGTAAAAGGCAAGTTTCGGTATAGCGAAAACAACTGTAAAGATCAGGATGAGGAATCTAAAAATCGAACCCTTCCAGCCCATAAGCAACCCTACTACTACGCCCAAAGGAATAGCAATCAGGAGACTTGCGATCACTCTCTCGACAGTAGCAATCAAGCTACCGACAAGAGTTCCTTCCGCAACTAGAGAAACGAAGGAAGCGAACGTCGTGGTTAGCGGAGGGAATATGTCTGGAGGAAGAAGAGAAAAGGTCGTCACCGCTTCCCATATGACAAGGATCAGGATGAACGGGATGAGGTACCAAGCACCAGATACCAGTTTGGAGGGCTTCAAGGTTCTCGTCACGTTCGGGTTAGTGGAAAAGTCCGGCCCTTTCGAGCTCTTCGCGAAGCGACTTGAGTACTCTCCCGTAGATATCAACAAACTCTTTGGAAGACCGTAGATCCCATGTTCTAGGTTTGCCTATGTTTACTTCTATTATTTCCTTGACTTTGGCTGGCCGAGCTGAGAGGATCATCAGTCTGTCAGCCAGGAAAATCGCCTCGTCTATGTTATGGGTCACGAAGAGCGTAGTCTTCTCACTTTTCTGGTGAATTCGTAGGAGTTGTTCCTGCATAATCATCCTAGTCTGCGCGTCTACGGACGCGAAGGGTTCGTCCATCAGCAGGACCTCCGGATTGTTCATAAGCGCACGCGCTATAGCAACCCTTTGTTTCATTCCGCCAGAAAGGTGAGACGGGTAAGCGGATTCAAATCCAGACAACCCAACAAGATTGATGAACTCCATCGCCTTCGTTCTTAGTTCCTTCTTGTTGCCGCCGGTGATTTCCGGGCCGAAAATGACATTGTCAATCACCTTCCGCCACGGAAAGAGAGACGCCTCCTGAAAAACCGTGTTCGTTAGATGCGCCTTTGAATCCTTCACATCAGAAAAGGAGATCGTTCCATGAGTTGGTCGTTCGTGCCCTCCTATCATATACAAGAGAGTCGATTTCCCGCACCCGCTAACGCCCAAGATGGAGACGAATTCCTTGTCTTTCACATCGAAAGAGACATTGTCGATGATTTTCAATTCGGCGTGTGTCTTGAAATCGAAGAACGATTTGGAGACATTGTCGACCCTTACACCGGCCATGTCTTAGGATAGCGCTAGGTTTCGAACATAAGAGGCTTTGCCATGTGTTGTTGCTACCCTTGCCTCGTACTGAACGAGAGTACAAGAGACGAGAAAGGAGAATCCAAATCCCTTACGGGGGCCGCGAGGATCAACAGAGACAGGAAACGTGAAGGCTCGTTCTGGATTATGAGGTCAACAAGACGGCGTCGACGGTTACGAAGTAGGAATTAGGAGCGTGACACCAGGAATGAAAAATGATGTGACGTTCATATTTTGTGTCAGTAGACCATCTGAGTAGAAGATCGACTGGACTGACGCGATGCCAGAGGCGGAGAGCCCTCCAGTGGGAGAGATATATGGCCAGGTCTGCGACTCGATGGCTGACACACTAACGCCTACGAAGTTTGCGGCAGCAGTCGCAATTGCAGTCGTGTTAGAATTAGAGAATGGCTTGTTTTGGTTCTGTGTGTAGAATGCAGATGCTTCTACCCAGTCATTCAGGAATGCCTTCAAGGCATTAGGGTGTGCGTTGGCGAAGCTTGTTGTGACATATAGTGCACCGAACGCATACACGTAGCCCTTGGGAAGCATCTGTGCGTCCCAAGCGATCACGTGTCCACCCTCGTTGATGGCTGTTGTAACCCAAGGTTGCGCTTGGATGATAACGTCAGCCTTTCCTGTCTGGAAGGCGGCATTTATTTCGCTCGCACTTGTTATGTACGTGAAGTGGAACTGACTATAGCTAAGGTTGTAGGACCTAGCCCATTGCTCGAATTCGAACGTTTGCGGCGAACCTTGGAGGTTCGCAACTATCGTGTAATTCAACAGATCTAGCGGAGTCCGTACCCCCTTTTGCCACAGGGCATTGCTTACAATAACCCCAACACTATTGGTGGCGTTGTTTCCACCTATCGCTATCTCTGAGCCGCCGACCATTTTCAGCGTACCCTGCTGTACGAGCTTCAATGCCGCAGGTGACACCGATAAGAAACTCATGTCTACAGCGCCAGAAACCATGGCCGTAAACACGTCAGTTGAAGTCCCAAACCCTTTGACATATTGAACGTTTATCCCACTTGCGTTGGTGTAGCCCTGACTAACGGCGAGAGGAATTTGTGGGTTGACGAAGTATGGGAGATACCCCCAGTTTATTGTCGTGGCTGGAGTGGGCTTCGCCTGCGGGTACAAGTAAAGAACACCCACGACTCCAGCTGCGACTACGACTATCACGATGACGACTATCGCGGAGATTGTCCTGCTCAGTCCGCTTCTTGCATGCAACTTAAGGCGGGATTTTATTCAGGAAATATTTATGCATTAACAGGAAACCGAGAGTGTTTTCTTTCGAGCCGTGATCTCGCACCGAGTCTGGCGTAACCCTCTCCAAAAGCGAAGTGTTCGTCAGGTCCTCCATTCAGGGACGCCCGTGGCGCGGATACGGCTTCGTGGACGGGACGGTCGAACACCCTCGTGGCGCCACTAATCCTCTGGGAGAACTCCTGCTCGCGGGCCCTCCAGTTCCTAGGAGTTACGCCCCACGCCCCGAGAGGCCCTAGCAAGCTAGTGTTCGAATAACTCATCTGATGAAACTCGCCGGACCCCCGTTGCGTTGGCATGCCCCTGACTCGACTGGGCTGGGAGGGCCAAGGCAAAACCATCGCGGCGGGATCTAGAGCGCGTAACGGAGAAAATCTCGTTGGCGGTAGTCTCTCAAAGATAGAACCATGCAGAACCCTAGAGTTGCATCTAACACGTCAGGGTTGGCTGTGTCAGCCTGAACGAATTTCCCGTCTTCTTCTCTGCCATAGGTCAACAGCCTGGGGATTGAGAAGATTGCGCGGGGCGACCCCAGTGATGACGCGCTGAATATCTTCTGCCACCCACTGTGAGAGCCTGTCGTAGCTCTCGGTAGTCAGTCCTGCGGTGTGGGGGGTCGTGAAAATACGCGGATTATGAAGAACAGGGTCATTCGGGTCAGGGGGCTCGTCCCAATACACGTCCAACCCCGCACCAGCTATCACCCCTTCGTCGATTGCACGGAGTAAAGCTTCCTTGACGACCAACCTCGAGTCTGCTATGTTGATTAGGTATGACGTCTTCTTCATTTGAGAAATCATATTGAAATCAAACATGCCGGTATTCTCCTTCGAAGCGGGCATCGATAGCAGGACGAAGTCAGATTCTCCTAGGACCTTCTTGATGGAGTCGAGCCCGCCGAGGAAATCTATCTCCCTGGCGAGCTCAGAGTCGGAAGTCCGTTTGATCCCCATAACCTTCATGTTGAGTGCTTTTGCGAATCGTCCGACCTCACGACCGACGCTTCCGAACCCGATTATGCCAAGTGTCTTGCCGCTGAGTTCTAAAGTGGGCGGAACTCCCATCTTTCGTTCCTCAAAGCTCAGTCGCGTTTGATTGTACTTCTTTGCGCAGCCCATTATTATGAAAAGCACTCCCTCGGCAGTCGCGACTGCTCCGCTCCGTTCGTTTTCGGTTCTGCCGCGCGCAACGAGGACTCCCCTACTAGTAGCATAAGGCACATCGACGTTCTGAACCTTGGCACCCGGCCTGTAGATCATTTCGAGCCTCGGCGAAGAGTCGATAATCTCCTTTGTAACAGGAAAGCGCTCGACCAAGAACACCTCGGCATCGTGGACCATCTGCTTGACATCCCCGTCGAGAATGAAGGGCCGCACTTCGGCGTCTGGGTTGAGAGTTGCTAGTTTCTCGGCAACAGGGCCAACGTAGGCGTTCATAGACACGCTGAGCGATTGGATTACGAATTTGCCCCCCATATCCTCTACCGCCACTTGCTATCTCGTGGATACCGAATTTTCAAGGACGCCGACTCCCTCAATTTCGCACTTGACAATGTCTCCTTCTTTGAGGAAGCTTCCGTCTTTAATGCCATTCCCGCCTGGTGTCCCTGTGCTTAAGACATCGCCTGGGAGTAGCGTCATGAATTCTGAGGTAAAGGATATCATCCTTCTCAGATCCCAGAGTAGTGTCGACGTGTTCGCGTCCTGCCTGGGGTTCCCGTTTACGAATGAACGAAGCCTGAGGTTCATTGGGTTCTCAATCTCGTCTGGTGTAACAATCCAAGGACCTAGCGGGGCGAAGGTATCAGGGCTTTTCGCTACGGGGGAAGTACGTGAGTTGCCCCCCTTTGGGTTCCTATAGGACACATCGTTCATGACTGTGAAGCCGGCGACATAGTCGTATGCATTTCTCTCTGGCACATCCTTTGCTTTCCTGCCTACGACCATGGCCAGCTCTATCTCGTAATCGAGTTGCTGTGAAAGATCTTTAGCGACAATCCTGTCTTTGGGGCCTATCAAGCATGTGGGAGCCTTGTGAAAAGCAACCATCACATCAGGAGGAACGACTTTGTCTGTCTCTTGAACGTGAGACATGTATGCTTTGCCTATGCATACGATTTTGGTCGGATTTGTTACTGGCGCCCCAAGACGCACACTTTCCAGCGGAAAGACGGTGCCGTCAAGATCCTGATTGCCCTTGCTTTGGAGGTGTTTCAGCGCCTTTTGAATACATGTCATGGAATCTCCTCCCTTCTGAAGCAAAGACACCATATCGTTAGGAACTCTGATTTGAGCGATTTGCGCAGCGTCGGAGTCGTGTTCGACTTCCCTCAGATAGGACTCGTATGCAGAAGTTAATGCTACTACTTTCTGATTCTGCGCTGCCCCGACGAAAGCACCCTCTTTCGTCGTGAAGGTACAAAGTTTCAAGGCTTGGAATTTGTTTGCCATTCCAAGCTATTTTAGGCTATCGTGGCCGGAACGCCTTTTCGCAGCTGTTCAGGGGAGGAGCAAGAATTTGCCCTCTACTCTCCTTAACTCGATCATCTCGCGGGCCTAATCTGCCGGACTCTTAAGCAGCTTGCGGAATACTGACAGGAGACTGTGACTTCCGATTTCGCTCGAAGCATCAAGGCTTCGGCGATTTTGAGTGAACCTCAGCTGTCAACACAGGGACAACGAACTCGCCACGCCGTCTTAACGATACCTTGGCAGTAATCAATTCATCGAGAATGGTATGGATACGTTGCCTTTTGTCCAGCAGATAGTCTGAAACTAACTGTAGGTGATTCGCCTTTTGGATCAAAAGATCCATCCCAGCCAAGGAAGTTCTAACGACCAGGATGGATCTGTCTAGTATCCGTTCGGCATCGCTGTGTTCGGATTCGTTTCCTTCAGACGGCGTAAAGTCTGTCCAAGAGTCCGGCAGAGATTTGTGTGCAATCGTCTCCGGGCACCTGCTCATGGCTCTTAGTGTAGCCTCCTCCGCAGAGACACGCCCCGACTTGAGCATCCTAGCGACAAATCGTACCTGCCCGACAGACAAATTATGCTTCTCAATAAGCTCCCCAAGCTCGACTTGCCTGTCATGGTTTTGTATCCAAACCAGTTCGGTAGCGTGACTTGGTTTCAGTAGACGTCTACTGATTTTGTCCTGAATTGCCTTCGGCAGCCCGAGAAGGAGGAGTCTGTGGGACACGTACTCCTCGCTCCTGCCAACCCTCCTGGCCAACCTAGTCACGCTCCCACGACCAAAATTCAAGACGTAGGACTTGAATGCCTCTGCCTCTTCTATCGGGTCGAGACTTCGTCTCTGAATGTTCTCGACCAAGGCTACTTCGAAGGCACCCTTGTCGTCCAAATCCATGATGACGCAAGGAATCGTTTCGTATCCAAGTTTCCTGAGTGCAGCGAAGCGCCTGTAGCCTGAGACCAATTCATAGCCGCGATGATGTGTTGCACCCCTTACGGACCGGGATGGGCGAACGACCACAGGTTGGATGAGTCCGTGTTTGCGGATTGAATCCACCAAACCCGCGAACTCTTCGCTGTCCGGACCATCCATTCTAAATTCAAAAAGGTGGACCGGCAGAATATCGCCGATTCGGACAGGCTCCGTATGCCTGAATTCGGACTGAGCCCGAATCAACCCCACGAAGAAGAGAATGACGGTTAATAAGAGGATGTGGTAACAATCAGGCACCTACAGTAAGTGAATACCACCTATGCGCTGAGACGCTTTTCGGGTCTTTCAGGATTGCGACAGCCTTAGTGGAGTCGACTTCGCTGACTTCCACATATCTTCGAACAGAAAATGGAAAGCATCAGATAATGCGGGGTTCTCGAAGACGACGGCTTGGTCCTTCGGAGACTCGAGATAGCCTGCGGTATCTTCGAACCTACCGTTGACCACGCATACCGATCTGTCAATGATTGTGAATCTCAGATGAATTGTCTCCATATACTTGACTCGCGCTATTCTTGAGAGTCTTAGAGCGTACTGTCGGTTTTCTGAGTTCGCTGCGGAAATAATCCTAATGGTTACACCCCTTGACTTCGCTTTGGCGTACTCTCTATCTAGTCCCGAAAGGAAAGTTCTCGATAGACCGCCAGGAGATGAAACCCTAAGAATTTCGGTCCTTGAATTTCGCGCAAGTTCCTTGGCTACGTCGTAGTAACGCTTTCGACCAACCACTAAGCGATAAGAACCTTCCCTGAAGTATTCTGCTGGCAACTTGAACCCAGTAGATAGAGATTCACGGACCGACGCAAGTTTGCCGAACACTTCGTGTGACCTTTGTTTGAGCTTTGCGAGCTTCTCTTCCTGTCTTCGAATGAGCGTGGCCGCAGCCTTGTCGGGACTCAGAACCATGTTCTTCTTGGGCGAATCCATTGATGTCTCCAGCAAACCAGAATCTTGAAGTTCGTGGAGTCGCCTGTAGACATCGACCCTGTGAAGCCCCAACGACTTTGAGATAGATGTGGCAGGTTTTGGACCGGTAAAAAGAAGATACAGGTATATTCGTGCTTGATTTAATGTAAGTCCACATGAAGCGACCTCGCCAGCAAGTTCAGGCATTCCTTCCTCCTGGTCCTGGGCGATGTTTCCAACTTCGACGCTTCTCAACGATGTCCCCTTCGTTTGCTGTATGCGGCAGGAGAATTTATCTTCATTGATGAGGAATCACGGGTAACAACTGGAAAGCACGGAGCGCAAACACGCCAAACCCTGTGCTTTCATATCTTCCAACACATATATCTCTCTGTTCTGGCGTCTTACGCTGAGGTTGTGAGCTGCGCCAAAGTCTTCTGATCTTGTGAACGCGAGAGTTCTCGTTACGGCCGCCGGAGGCGGAGGAATCGGCACTGGAGCTGCTCGGCGATTCCTGGAGGAAGGTGCTCGAGTCGTAATCAGCGACATAAACGAAAAGGGACTATCCGACGCAGTTACAAAGCTCAAACCACTTGGTGAGGTGTATGGAATAAAGGGCGACCTAACGCTTCAACAAGACATCGATAGTCTTGTGTCAGAAACCGCAAGACTCCTTGGAGGAATTGACACGTTTGTCTATGTTGCAGGGTCTCCGGAACCCGGGGTGTTTATGCAGCAAGATTACCAAGATTGGGAGTACGCAGCGCGACTTCTCACCGTTAGTCCCGCTTATCTCGCGAAGAAAGTGGCTGAACAAATGCTGAGCAGAGGAATTAAAGGAAGAATGGTCTTTCTTAGTTCGTTTGCAATTCGAGAACCTGTTCCCAATCTCGCTCTGTCGAATGTATGCAGAGTTTCGATCTACGGTCTCGTAAGAACGTTGGCTCGCGAACTAGCGCCAAATGGAATACGAGTAAATGGAATACTTCCTGGATACATTCGTACCGCCAGGATAGAACAAATCGCACTTGATATTTCAGAGAGAACCGGGGTTACGGCGGAGCAAGCTGTTTCAGATATGTCGAAGGAGATACCAATGGGCTACATGGCGACGACAGAGATGCTCGCGAAGTCGATTATCTTTCTTGGTAGCGAAATGTCTGAATATGTTAGTGGCGCCATGCTACCTGTCGACGGTGCTTTTCTAAGGTCGGTAGGATAAGAGCCAGTTCAAGAAACATCACCTCCGGATTCCCGCTGCCTGCCATGTGATACTCGCGCATACGAGAGATAGCATCGCGACGTAACTCGCTCTATTCCCCTCCAATCTGGTCAAAGAGCACCCTGAATCTGTTCATCTATGAGTGCGTCCCCTCGTCTACCCATCTCCTAGCACGATGGCCTAGAATCCTCTTCTTCCACTGGTAGGCATCTTCCTCGCCATGCGCCTTTACAACCCCCCCGCTCGTCCACAGGCTCATCCATCTGTGGGAAGACGAATCACTTGTCAAGGCAGACGCTCCGTAGGTGCTCCGTAGGCTCCTGCCCCTCGATGGGCATGCTCTCCAGGGTTTGGTCCCGCGAGCGTGACATCGTGTCTGTTCGTTCCACCAGCTGCGAGCCCAATGTAAGTCCGAGACCAGCCATGCTGTAGGATCCTGCCGAGAGCCCTCGGAAGCTGTGGCCCAATGGAATCAAGACCCATTATGATATAAGTTGGCTCAATTCCGACCCGCGGCGCTTCGTCTAACAACCGACCAACCAAGGCGTTCAGGTGGCAAGAGATTTCATGTTTTGACGGGTTGAGCCCAAACATGCGGACTTGTCCTGCTTACGGCCCAATGGATGGGATTCCGACCACCTAGCATGGAGGTCGTTATTCATAATCCAGGCCGACTCAGACCGGCGGCTTTGGTCAATCCGGGCCTGAATCGGCGCTCAGAAGACAGTTGACCGGCCTCATCGGACTTGTAACAGCGAACCTCCACGACCAACCCGAACGCCCCCCTCCGAAGATCTAGTCGACAAGGCTGGTTGTGCCCTCGCCCCGTCAAGAGCCGTCTTGTTTCTGTTCCTCAAGTGTATCATTTCAGTTAGCAAAGGTACTTTGGCCCCGACGGTTCGGGTCCCCACCTGGCTAATCGGGCGAGGCACACCTGGTTCACTTCTCGCTAGTCTGCGGCCTGGTGGCGCATGACTATGGCTTCTTTGCCCCTGAGCTTGTGATTTCCCTGTATCCGAGGTAGAGGTTACCTAACCCTATGATTCCGACAGTCGCGAGGACGAGGACTGAAGCGACCCCGACAGAACTGAGGTTCGGGATTGGGTTTCCCGTGCTAATCGCCAGGCTGTCAATCATGGGGAAGGCTACGATGAGGAGCCCTATGGCCGCGAATGCGATGCCCCCCAGATACAAAGTCCGGGCTGCGGCGGACCTTCCCACATATTTGATCTGCTCGAGGCTGAGTTTCTTTACTCTCATTATGTTGGCGAAAGCAGAGCCGATGATGATTTGCATCAACGTCGTCCCGACTCCGAAGGACGTGCCGACGAGGGCGGCGTAATAGACGTTCGGCATCTGCGGAGCCAAGATGAAGACGATTATGCTGGCGTACGCCCCGACTCCCCATCCAGCGATGAAACCGTGGACCGTTGCCATCTTTAGCGGAACAGGCTTCGTCCTGTCTTCAGACTCGTGTATCGGGACTCTTTCCGCTTTCGATGTGTGGTGCTCACGCCCCCCGAGCAGCCTGTCGAAGGGAACATGGACATCAGTCCCCTTCAGAAGGTAGTAGCCGGCGAGGAGCATCCCGACACCTACGAGGACGTAGATGTATCCTTCCAAGTCGTAGGTTTCGTAGACAGCGGCTAGACCGGTGAAGCCCAGAGCTGCCAGTATTGTTCGCTGTATCGTAAAGCCTCCAGAAAACATGAAACCTGCCTTCATCCCTCCCTTCGAACTGTAGCTCCCCACCGAGTAGCTGAAAGTAATCGGCCAGGTGTGCTCGTCTGGGGTAAGGCCATGGAGCATACCGAGGACAAGGGCGATGGCCAGGGTCGCCGGGATTGCCAGTCCCGACGCCGGGTGGAGTATTGAGTTCAGGTCAAACATGTTTGGCACCGACTGGTATCGGTCTCCCGTGTGGGCATGTCTCAGGGTGCTGCATATTTGCGCAGAGCTTCTCGAGGTCGTCTTCGGCTATGGGTATTCCCAGGGATGACGATACTCGGCATGCCTGCTCCAGGGGCATGCCGTTTCTGACCAGGAGGGTCTCCATGATCCTGTGGGTCCTGGTTGCCTCGTCGAAGCAGGCCTGGCCCTTCTTGGAAAGGCGGTAGCCGCTTGGCCCCTTCTCCACCAATGACATGACTCTCAGCTTCTCGAGAAACTCGACCGCGGTGGGCGGAGACACCTGCATCCTCCCGGCCACATCCTTTACCCTTGCCGGCCATCCTCCCGAAGACAAAGCGAAGACCGACTCGATGCAATCGTGGTCCCTGCGGCTCAAGCTCTGTTTCATTCTATATGACCTAATACAGTTAGGTCTTACCTAATATAAGGCTTGCTCCCGAGCTGGGGCCGCTTCCGTTTTATTGCAGGGCGCTCTCTTCCGGACTCGACGGCCTCGGAAGTCTCCCTACCACAAAGACCGCTCCGAAGAGAAGGACCCCCGAGAGGACGAAGGTGAAATAATAGCCGTCGTAGACTGAAATGAAGCCAGAAGCGAAGGAGCCGGCCATGCTCGCGATACCTACCACAGCTGAATAGACCCCCAGCGCCGCTCCGGCCGATTTGCTACGTACGGTGGTGAACATCATGGTGTTGGCGGATGTGTAGTAGATGGCAAACGCTACACCCCCGGCGAGCGGATAGAGTATGATGGCAGGGATGACGAACAAAGGTCCTGAAACAAACAGCGCCGCGACCCCGATTCCCAGATATGACCATCCCCTCAACAGCAGGCCCCTCACGGAGGTCGTGACCAGATTTCTGTCTCCTACGAGCCTCCCTGCGACCTGGAAGGCAGCGGTCTGGACCACCATCCCAGCGAGGATGACCCCAAAAACTTCCTGGTCTGGGACAGAGAAGAGGTGCAGAGCCGGGACGAACGAAGTATTGAACAGACCGCTCGACAAATAGAACAGGATGGTGGAGATGAAGAACAAAGGGACGCTCCTTGTCAGACTGGATCGGATTCCCCTGAACGCGCGCCTGAAGTCGGATGGCGAAGGAATGGTTATGAAAAAGACAGGGTTGGCCAACAGGCGGCTGAAGAAGCTGGGCCTTCGGCTCGCAACCGTCTCTCTCTCCAAGACGAAGGCTGGCTCTCTGATCATTACAACCGCGAGGGCAGAAGACGTCGCTGCCAGAGCACCCATAGGGACAAAAAGGAAGACGAGCTGGGAGGGGAGCACCTGCGACCAGACCACACCGATGAGGAGCCCGAAGACGTTCCCCAGGCTTGCGATGAGGGAAAGCCTTGCGAAGGCCCACGCCCATTTGCTCTTATGTTCGGTCTCCATTATGAGCAGGTTCAGGGGGGTAGCCGAAGCAAGTGAGACGAACGAGACGACCCCGTACCTCGCGATTGTGCCCTCAGTGGATCTGTCGAAGTAGAAGGAGACTAGGGCGACAGCCACGAGGGCGTAGCTCAAGGCGACGAGCCCCTTCCGCCTATGCACCCTGTCTATGGTGACGCCCCAGAAGAGCGCAGCGGGGATGCTTATCCCGTTGTAGATTGCAGACGCGAGCCCCCCGTAGATGGTCCCGAGTGCTTGACCGTTGAGGGCAATCAGGTAAAGTTGAATCATGGTCCCTAGGGGACCGGTGGCGACTGAGATTGGGAGAGTGGAATACAGCCACTTCTTGCCAGTCTTGGACATCAATCCAATCCCCCGGCTTCTGAGTTCATGTGCCTTCCAATCTGCCCATGCGGAGGAGCAATCCTGATTTACAGCTGCACCGCGGTGGCGGGGCAGATGGCCATTCTGGAGAAGCGGCTTGCAGTGTCTATCCCTGATAGCGTACTTGAAGAGAAGGAGTCCCTCCGTGATAAGACTTCGAAACTTGGTCAGATAGCAAGGGCATGCGCCATCTATGGGGTCGACTTGGTGGAGGTCTTCAGGGACCGGAATACGAAAGGCGAAGGGAGGCTCATTCGCCAGGTCCTCGAGTATCTCGAGACCCCGCAATACTTGAGGAGGAGGCTCTACCCGCTCGACGAATCTCTGAAGTATGCTGGTGCCCTCCCGCCGCTCAGGATACCTTCGCACAAGCCTAAGGTACCCATCGTCGCCCTGAGGCCAGGTGATGTCAGAGAGGGAATTGCGAACGGCGACGGGTCGGTGGACGTCGGGCTGGATGCATTCCCGAGGCTCGAAGGCCTCGCGCGACGAGGAGAACGGGTCACCGTTAGGGTCGCCTCGGTCAGCCCGCTCGCGGCAGAAAGGATTCCGAAGGAGAAGGCAGAGGGTTACTGGGGGTACACCGTTGAAGAGAGAACCCAGGACCAGGTCGTTGAAGACCCCGGATTCAAGGTCAAGCTTGCGACGTCCCGCCTCGGGACCCCCCTTGCAGACGCCATGGGACCAATCAGGGAGACCCTGAGGAGGTCAGACAGCGTCAAACTTATCTTCGGCTCGCCCACTCGAGGGCTCTTCGACATGTTCGGGAGGGACCTGGCAACCCGGGTAAGCGCCGTGGTGAACCTCTTTCCTGGCCAGCAGGTGGAGACGGTAAGAACTGAGGAGGCAGTTTTCGCTGGCCTCGGACTTGTAAGCACCCTTTGCGCCGAGAAAGCTTAAGTGCGAACCGTAAAACGGGCGTCTGGAAAGGTTTAGCGTGAGTTGGGCCATAGGAAGTATTCCGCTCCGCGTAGAGGTAGTCTTGCATACAGGCCGAGGGGACGTGCTAAAAGCTTCATTCCAAGGATCCGGAACTGGCCCAAGGTAGAGTCTGAGAAGCCGGTCCTCCTGGGTTTCCCCGGGTACAAGGCAGGGACGGTTCATGTGATCACCGTAGACGACAGAGCAAAGACGCCAAATTTCGGCAAGCCACTCTTCAACCTCTCAAGCGTAATCACCCTTCCAGATGCCCAAATCAATGGATTGAGGCTGTACGGCCATCAGAACGGCCAGGACTTTGCTATCGCAGATGTGAACAAGGCAGGTCAGACTTCTGACAAGCTGCCTCTTGAGAGAGCCACCCGAGTCGCGGCGCTCGTCTCTTCCGTCCCGCACGACGTCGGTCTATCGCAGAAGGAGCCGGTCGTGATGGAGGTGGGAGTGTCGGGAGGTGACACGAAATCCCAGACCGAGTTCGTACTCGGACTGATTGGGAAGAAAGTGAAGTTCGCTGACACATTCAAGGCAGGAATGTACGTAGACGTCCTTGGGATCTCGAAAGGCAAGGGGTTCGAGGGCCCCATCACGAGGTTCGGGGTAAAGAGGAAGCAGCACAAGTCGAGGAAGAGCGTGAGGGCGGTGGCTGTCATCGGACCGTGGCATCCTGCCGCGGTGATGTATACGGTCGCCAGGGCGGGGCAGATGGGTTTCCATCAGAGGACTGAGACAGGGAAGAAGATACTCCTCGTGGGGAATGCAGCTTCCAACCCGATCGCGCCACGAGGGGGGTTTGAGCACTTTGGGGTCGTCGGGGGTGACTATGCCGTCGTAAAGGGGGCAGTTCCTGGGCCCGCGAGCCGCCTCGTGGTGGTCAGGATGAAGGTGAGAGGGTTCGCAAAGAACCAGAACCCGCCGCAGGTCATTGAAGTGAGTACGATGCCGAGGGTCAGATAATGAAAGCCGAAGTCATAGGGATGGATGGAAAGCATTCAGGCGAGGTGGACGTCCCTGCCGTGTTTGCCTCTGAGCTCAGGCCCGACCTGGTCAGGCGGATGTTCTGGCTCGTCGGCTCCCATCATTTCCAACCGAAGGGGAGAGACCCGATGGCTGGGGAGAGGACCACCGCTGAAACACATAGCCCGCCCACAGGGACGGGACGGTCCAGGATTCCACGAGTGAAAGGCGAGAGATACTCCAGAGGAGGGATGGCGGGAGGCGTTGCGAGCGTAGTCAAGGGAAGGCTGCCGCATCCGCCTAGGTCTGAGAAAGTGATTCATCTTGGGGTAAACAAGAAAGAGAAGCGTCTCGCGACGCAGTCAGCAATAGCGTTCACCGCTAACCTTGACGCTGTTAGGGCGAGGGGGCACAAGATAGGAAAGCTTACTCTTCCTCTTGTTGTCGCAGACGACATCGAAACGGTAGAAAAAACGAGCGAGTTGGCGACGTTCCTGCAGAAGATCGAGTTGACGTCCGAGCTTGAGAGAGTTGACAGCCATGTAAAGAGAAACTCAGGGAAAAGAAGGCTCAGGGGCCGGGCATACAGGACCGGGGCTGGACCTCTCATCGTGGTCACCAATGACAGGGGAATCGGAAAGGCAGCAGGGGGCATACCAGGAGTGATTGTGAGGAAGGTCGACAGCCTCGGCGTCCTGGACCTGGCGCCAGGTGGGGTCCCAGGGAGGCTCACGCTGTGGACCGAATCTGCTTTCAGCGCCCTTGATTCAAAGGAGGCGGCCACCTGATGCGTCTCGAAGACGCCCAGAAGATCCTGAAGAGGCCTTACGTGACCGAACGGACGTTCGACCAGATTGAGAAAGAGAACAAACTGTGCTTCATCGTCGATGACAAGGTGTCCAAGAGCCAGGTTGCGAGCGCCGTGCAGGCGCTTTACGAAGTGAAAGTGGAGGCGGTCAACACCTCGAGGACTGTCAGAGGGAAGAAGGCATTCGTTAGGCTGGAAGTCGCAGGGAAGGCGGCCGAGCTGGCGACAAAGTTGGGGCTAGTGTAGAGCATGGGCAAGAGAATACTACAGCGGAGGCGTGGAAAGGCCGGTATCCAGTTCAGGGCGCCGATCAAAGGGAAGATCGCGCCAGTGAGGTATCCAAAGTCCGGGATAGGAGGGGCCGCTACTGTGACCGCCATCCTCGACGAAAGGGGGAGGAGCGCACCCTTGGCCCAGTTGAGGCTGGAAGGGAACAGATACACCTACCTCCCTGCGGTCGCTGGCATGTCCGTCGGCCAGCAAGTGAACATCGGGGCGTCAGCCCAGGTGGTGGAGGGCAACATCATGCCGCTTTCAAGGATGCCAGAAGGAACGAGGATCAGCAACATCGAACTGAGGCCGGGCGACGGAGGTAAGTTTGTCCGAGCGTCAGGAACTTCGGCGGTCCTGTTTTCGAAGGCCAACGGAAGGGCGATAGTCAAGCTACCGTCCGGAAAGAACATACTCGTCAGCGACACCTGTAGGGCGACGGTGGGCGAGGTTGCCGGGGGAGGCAGGAGGGAGAAGCCGTTCCTGACGGCAGGCGCAAGGCATCACGCCATGAGAGCGTCAGGGAGGGTTTACCCGCGCATGAGAGGGATTGCGATGGCGGTGGTATACCACCCGTTCGGAGGCGGCAGACACCAGCACCCAGGCAAGTCGACCAGTACGTCAAGAAACGCCCCCCCTGGAAGGAAAGTAGGGTTAATAGCGCCTAGAAAGACAGGAAGGAAGAGATTGGCAAGGGCGAGCGCAGAGGTGTCGAAGTAGGTGCCCAAGGAGTTCCGGTATAGGGGGAAGAGCTTTGAGGAGCTCAACGCCATGTCCACTGAGGCGCTTCTTGAGCTCCTCCCGTCACGCGCCAGGAGATCCCTCAACCGAGGGGTGTCGGAAGAGAAGCGCAAGTTGCTCGAAGACGCCAGAGCCATAAGGGAAGGTAAGTCGAACGGCCAGATCAAGACCCATGCGAGGGATATGATAATCCTCCCGACCATGGTCGGGCTCACCATCGGTGTGCACAACGGGAAGGAATTCGTGCCACTCGAAGTCAAACCCGAGATGATAGGCCGCTATCTGGGGGAGTACGTTATTACCAACAAAAAGGTGGTACATGGCACTCCCGGAATCGGCGCAAGCAGATCCAGCCTCTACGTGCCGCTAAAGTGAATTGTTCGACCCTGGTTCGTTCGTCAGGGTCGTAATCTTCGCAATCGTCTACGCCGGCATCGAGTACAGGTATGTCAACAGGCGCGAACAAGACTGGACGAAGAAGATGGAAGACTTCAACGAAAAACCGGTCTTCTGGGTCATATCTCCATACCATTTCTACCTCCTCCTCCCTCTCTTCGTCGCGGTCTCATACTCGCCCTCCATTACCGCGTGGGCTGGTAACGTGTTCGTTCTTGCGGTCCTTGAAGACGCCGTGTACTTCGTCTGGCGCGGGAAGCGGGTAACAAAGGCGGACTGGACGACGACTCTGATGGGTTCGTTCAGCGTGGGATCGGTCGTGGTCCCTTCATGGTGGCCACTGGACCTGTTTGTTGCGGCTGCCCTGTTCTGGACCCCAATCTAGTCAGACGACGTTGGTCTGGGACTGGTCGCGGAGAAAGGTCAGGAGATAGTATGGGCTTCCGACACCCTTTCCGGTGGCACCGCTCGCCTTCCACCCTGTGAAAGACTGGGCTCCAGGCCATGCCCCAGTGGTCGAGCCACCGCTCCTGTTGGCGTAGGTGACGCCGAACTTTATTCCGTCGAAGAACTTCCTGACCTCCGTTGGGTCCTTGGTGAAGATCCCGGCGGTAAGCCCATATTCAGTCGCGTTTGCCCTCTCGACGGCTTCGTCAACTCTAGAGAACTCATTGACTATGACGAAGGGGACGAAGAGCTCCTGCCTGACCAGCCGATGTTCTTCCGGAAGACCAGCGACGATGGTCGGAGCGACGTAGAAGCCCGCCCCATCCTTCTCTGACCGGAGGACATCTCCCCCAAAGACTAGCTCTGCTCCTCCCAGTTTTGCGTCGTCCACCGCCTTCCTGAAGATCTCGACGGCCTTTGCGTTGATCAGAGGGCCCATGAACGTCTGCCTTTCTCTCGGGTCTCCGACGGAAACCTTCGCGGCCCGGTCTTTCAGGGCTGCGAGGAACTTCTGCCTCACCTCTCTTTGTACATAGACTCTGGAAGTCGCGCTGCACTTCTGGCCGCCGTACCCGTAGGCCGCCCGGACTGTCCCCTCGACCGCCTTTTGGATGTCGGCCTTCGCAGTCACAATCGTCGGGTTCTTACTCCCCATCTCGAGGAGGATTGGTTTCGGATAATCCTGCTCTGTGTGGAAGCGCCTGAAGAGCCTCATGCCAACTTCCCTGGAACCGGTGAATGCGATCCCGTCTACGTCGGGGCTGCTGACGAACTCGTCTTCGAAGTTGTTGCCGGGGCCTGTGACGTAGTTGACCGCATCGGGAGACACCCCCGCGTCAACGAAGAGACGATAGAGCATCAGCCCAGTCAGAGGTGCTTCGCTGGTAGGTTTCAGGATGACCGAGTTCCCTGTTAACAGCGCGCCCATCGCCATTCCGTTCGCGAGCATGAACGGGAAGTTGAAGGGCGAGATCACTGGCCAGACGCCGTGGGGCTTTAGGACGTCCGTGTTGCGCTCTCCGGGCCCCCCCTGTCCCATCTTGATCACATACCCCTTCTCCCGCCTCATGACAGCCGTGTAGTACTTCACGGCGTCAATCGCCTCCCAGCACTCGGCGAGGGCTTCCAGCCTGTTCTTACCTACTTCCAGAGTTATCGCGGCAGCGATATCGAACTTCCTTTCGTCGATCAGTTTCGCGTACTTGTCGAAGATGCGGACCCTTTCCTGCCAGGGTTTCGAGCTCCAGACTCCGAACCCTTTCTTGGCCGCTCTGATGGACGCCTTTGCGTGTTCCTGCGTCCCTATCTGGAACCGGCCTACGACGATAGAGGTGTCGATGGGGCTCCTGTGCTCAAACTCCCCGGCCTCCGACCTCACTTCCTTCCCGCCGATGTACATCGGGTAGCTTTTCCCCAGCTCCCCGTCGAGCTTCTTCAGGGCGGCCTCGTACTTCGGGTTTAGGCTCTCATCCCCCATGAGCGTGACGTAGGTGACTTTGCGTGCCACCCTGCTAGACGATTTCCTGGGCATGGAGCCCTCCGCCTTCGCCGATGCTAAATGTTTGTCGCCTAAGCCCGGCCTACGAGCCGCTGGTGTGCAAGGGGGGTCCCTGTCACCGCGGACCAGTTCCTGGCTATGTGTCCCTTGACCTCTTCGAGAGGGACTTCGTCGCCTCTGATCTTCTTCATTGATGTCATGGTGGACGGGTCAAGCCCGCAGGGCCTTATCAGCTCGAAATATGCGAGGTCGGTGTTGACGTTCAGCGCGAAGCCGTGATAGGTCACCCAATCCGTGACCGCCACCCCGATTGACGCGAGTTTTTTCCCCTTGACCCAAATTCCAGGGTGTCCGTCCAGCCTCTCTCCGTCGATGCCGTAGCTCCCTACCGTCTGAATTATCGTCTCTTCCAGGTTCCTCACGTGCTTCCGTACGTCATGGTCTGTTAGCATGACCACCGGATAGCCCACGAGCTGGCCCGGGCCGTGGTAGGTCGCGTCTCCGCCGCGCTCCACTTGAAAGACGGGGATACTCTGCGGCCTGAAATTGCCTGGGGAGGTCTTGCGCCCAAGCGTTATCACGTGTGGGTGCTCGGCGAGCACGAGGGTGTCTGGCACCTCACGCCTCGCCCTTTTGGCGACCAAGTCTCTCTGAATCTCGAGGGCCGCGCCATAGTCCATGGTTCCGAGGTCGACGAGGTATCCGCTCATGCTTTCAGCTGGTGAATCGGATGCCCTGCCGCCGATTCGGAGGCTTCCATAATTGCCTCTGGGAGGGTAGGATGCGGGTGGACGGTCAGGGCGATGTCCTCGACTGTGGCTCCCATCTCGATGGCAAGGGCCACTTCGCTGATGAGGTTTGAAGCATCCGAGCCGACTATCTGCACACCGAGGACCAAGCCATCCCCTTCGGCGCAGACCACCTTCACGAACCCTTCGGGATCCCCGGCGGAGAGAGCCCGACCAAGAGCGGCGAACTGGAACCTCGACGTTTTCACCTTGTATCCTGCTTCAATCGCCTTCGCCTCGGTCAGCCCAACGCTCGCAACTTCAGGGTCGCAGAAGACGGCGTCGGGGACGACCTTCCAGTCGGCTGCTGCTGGGAGGCCGGCGATGACCTCCGCGGCCACTACACCTTCTTTTGACGCTTTGTGGGCGAGGAGTGGAGGGCCGCGCACGTCGCCTATGGCATACACTCCTTTGATGTTGGTCTGCATCCTGTCGTTGGTCATGATGTATCCTCTGGCATCAGTCTGCACTCCGATGGCCTGGAGGTTCATCTTCTCGGTCCTAGGTTTACGCCCGACGCTTACTAGGATTTTGTCGACGGTTAACGTGACCTTACCGTCGGGTGTCTCCACTTCGACTGTCGCCTCAGACGTCCCCTTCGTGACCCTGGACACTTTCGACTTCAAGTAGACCTTGGCCCCCCGCCCCTCGAGCTTCCTGTGGACCAACCTCACCACGTCTGAGTCGCTCCCAGGAAGGAGTTGGTCCATGAGTTCTACCAAGGTTATCTGGCTCCCTAGCTTCTGGAACATAGAAGCGAATTCGAGCCCAATCGCACCGCCCCCGACTATCAGCATCCTGCCTGGAGCCCCCTTCAGCTCGAGTCCTTCCTTCGAGCTTATGATGAGGTCGCCATCGAATTCCAGACCTGTCAGGCTGGAGGTCCTAGTCCCCGTGGCGATTACGAGGCTCTTGTAGGTTATCTCCTCGGTCCCCGCCTGCGTCGAGACCGAGACCCTCCCTTCTGTGGTCAATTGTGCCTCACCATGGATGATGGTCGCGTGGTACCCCCTCAGCAGTCCCTCGACGCCGCTGACGAGCCTTGACACCACCTCGGATTTCCACTTCTGAAGCTGGGCGAAGTCGACAGATGCTCCCGACACCCTGAGCCCGTACTTCTCCGCTTCCTTCACCTTGTCCAGGAGCTTGGAGACAGTTATGAGAGACTTCGAAGGTATGCAGCCATAGTTCAGGCATTCGCCCCCTAACTTGTCAGCCTCCACCACGACGGTCTTCAACCCGAGTTGGGCAGCCCTTATGCCGCAGACATAGCCGCCTGGGCCCCCTCCCACCACCACGACGTCCGCTTCAATCATCGATTATCGTTGGGTTCGCCGATGTTTTATGGGCTTAAACCTTGCTGACGAACTCGAAGCCTAGAGGACTTCGGATAGAAGCTTCTTGGTGTCCTGAATCATCTCGATTACCCTGGTGGTGAAACGGGCCGCGTAGGCGCCGTCGAAGACTCTGTGGTCGAATGAAAGCGAGAGGAACGTTGTGTCACGCGCCTCGATTTTTCCTTCGCGCACTACCGGGCGCTTCGCAATCTTGTGCAGTCCCAATATCGCTACTTCAGGGATGTTGATTATGGGAGTAGCGAAGAGCCCACCGATAGCCCCGACGTTAGTGATTGTGAACGTCGACCCCCGTACCTCTTCCAGCGTGAGCTGACCGCCGCGAGCCCTCGTGGAGAGGTTCTCTATCTCACCTGCCAGCTCGAATATGTCTTTCTTGTCAACGTCTTTGATTACGGGGACCACCAGCCCCTGCTCGGTGTCTGTGGCGACTCCTATGTTGTAGTATTTCTTCAGGACGATGTTCCCCGCGGCCTCGTCCAACGTCGAGTTCACGTAGGGGAACTCTTTCAGCGCGGGGACAAGCGCCTTAATGATGAAGGGAAGGTACGTGAGCCGCACTCCCCTCTTTTCTGCGCTTCCTTTGAACGCCTCCCTCAGCAGCACGAGTTCGGTCATGTCAGCTTCGTCGACGTGCGTCACCTGCGCCGTGCTGTGGAGCGACTTCGCCATCCTCTCGGAGATGGTTCGCCTCAACCCCCTTAGCGGGACTGTTTCCTCTTTCAGGGCACCTGACTGTGCGCTCAGCGGCGCGGCTCGCACCGTGAGGGCAGCAGGCTCTTTGCCGGAAACAGACCGCCTGACATCGTCGTCGGTTATCCTCCCCTGTGGGCCCGAGCCGCGAACGGACGACACATCTACGCCTAGCTCCCTTGCCAGCCTGCGGGTGGCAGGGGTAGCAAGTACCCCCTGCAACGGCTGTGCAGCCAGCGTGGCCGTCTGCTGTGTGGCCGGGGCTACTTTGGTGGCTATCGGGGGCGCCTCGGCGGGGGCTGGTCGTCCTCCGCTCCCGTCATCGATGACCATAATCGTCTGTCCTACTTTGGCCATGTCCCCCTCCTTGACCAGGATCTTGCTCACCTTCCCACTCCTCGGAGAAGGAATCTGGACATTCACCTTGTCGGTCATGACCTCGACCATCGGCTGGTCTTCTTTGATCTGGTCACCTTCCTTGACGATCCACTTCAGGACCTCCCCTTCGGTAATGCCCTCGCCCAGGTCAGGCAGTTTGAACTCCATGCTCTCGGACGGGCGACTACGCGGGCGGGTTAAAAACCCTGCAGACGATTTAACCCAGGTCAGTAGTTTACCAAGCCAAGCGCTGCCTTCATGATTCTCTCCTTGTTGGGGATGTAGTAGTCTTCGAGGCGCGCCAGAGGAACGGGGATGTCGAATCCGGTCACCCTCTTTATGGGTGCCTTGAGGTAGTCCAAGCACGTCTCCGCCACAGTGGCAGCCACTTCCGCGCCTATCCCTGAGTTCCTGGGTGCCTCGTGGACAATCACGAGCCTCCCCGTCTTCTGGACCGAGGCCAGGACCGTAGGGAAATCAATCGGAGAGACGGTACGGAGGTCAATCACATCCGCTGAGACTGACTTCTCACTCTGCAGGGCGTCGGCAGCCTGCAGCGTCGGGGCCATCATTGCGCCGTACGACACCAGTGTGACATCGTTCCCGCCTCTGACAACCTTGGCCTTGCCGATGGGGATGGAGTACTCCTGCTCAGGGACCTCTGTCTTCGGCGAGTCATAGAGCTTCTTGGGTTCCATGAAGATTATGGGATCCGGCTCCTTCAGGGCGGCCGACATCAGCCCTTTCGCGTCGTAAGGTGTGGAGGGGATGACGACCTTCAGCCCGGGAGTGTGCGCAAAGTATGCCTCAGGGGACTCTGAGTGAAGCTCAGGGGGCTTGATTCCGGCACCATAAGGGAACCTGATGACGCCCCGCTGTGTGAAGCGTCCGCGGGTCCTGTTTCTCATGCGAGCGATGTGGCTGAATATCTGGTCGAACGCAGGTACCGTGAAGCCGTCGAACTGGAACTCCGCGACAGGGACGAGGCCCCCGATTGAGAGGCCAACGAAGATGCCTGCTATGCTTAGTTCCGCCAGGGGTGTGTCGAACACCCTGTCCGCTCCGAACTCGTCCTGGAGCCCGCGGGTAACCTGGAACACGCCGCCGTTCTTCCCCACGTCCTCCCCGAACAGTACCACGTTCTTATCGCGTAGCATCCCCTCTCGGAGGGCCATGTTCACCGCATTTCTGATGTTCACGCCAGGCTTCCCTCCCTCTACCAACTTCTCGGGCTCCTCTGCGGCAGCTTCCGTAGGGACACCGAACGCCTCGGCCCGTTCCGCGGCGAGGGTCGGGGTCGGGACGGCGAAGGTGTAATCGAAGATGGAGGCTGGGCTCGCCGGCGGAGTGGCGCGATAGGATGCCACCGCCTCGCCGATTCGAGACTGGACAGCATCAATCATTGCATCCTTTGACTTGTCGTCGAGGAGACCTCGCGAGCGAAGGTACTTCTCCATCCTGACCAATGGGTTCCTCCTCTCCCACTCTTCAACCTCGTCTGGCGCCTTCAGCTTGTTGGACACGAGTTCGGCCGTTGTGTGCAGGCCCATCCTGTATGTCGAGTATTCGATCAGCGTAGGCCCCCCACCCCTTCTGGCCTTTTCGACGGCGTATTTCGTAGCCTCGTGGGAAGCAATGACGTCGTTCCCGTCCACAAGAATCCCTTCGAAACCATAAGCGACCGCCTTCTGGGCGATGGTCTGCGAAGCGGTCTGGGCATCGCGCTTTACGGAAAGAGCCCACTGGTTGTTCTCTATGCCGAAGACGACTGGTAGGTCATACACTCCTGCGATGTTGAGCGACTCGTGGAAGTCCGCTTTGGAGGTGCCACCATCACCCGTCACTACGTACGTGACCGCCTTCTCTTTGAGGATGCGCTTCGCCATGGCCAGGCCCGCAGCATGCGGAAGCTGAGTAGCCACAGGAACGGCTAGCGGAATCATATTCACGTCGTCAGGGACCTGCATCCCTCTTTCGTCCCCGCCCCAATAGAGGAGTAACTTGAGGGCTGGCACCCCGAAAGCCAACATCCCTGCGGAGTCCCTGTACATCGGTACATACCAGTCTCCTTTCTCGAGGGCATTGACCGGACCCACCTGGGCGGCCTCCTGTCCCTTGCCAGGAGCGTAGGTGCCAATCTCCCTCAGTGTCGACAGGTTCGTCGCCTTCTCGTCGAAGAGCCTCCCGAAGACCAGCTGCTCATAGAGGCGTTTCAGGGCCTCAGGAGGCAGGGTCGGGTCTCGCCCTATGATCTTACCATCGGGAGTGAGCCTCTGGAAAAGGAAATCGTCTGGCTTCGTGAACTTGAAGTTGGTTTCGCTAAAGATCCTCGGAACCGGGTCTTGACCCGAGCTCTTCACGTAATCAGCTTCTGCCATTAGGCGGCCGGGCGTTGGCGACAATATAAGATTGGCGTCCCTTGCCGCTCTTTTCCATCGCCGTCCTGATGAAGAACTCCCCAGCCCTGTAACTGCTCCTTACCAGGGGACCAGACGCGACGTACAGGAACCCGAGTCCTTCGCCCACAGACTTATATCGCTCGAACTGCTCTGGTTTTACGTACTCCTCGACCTTCAGGTGCCTGGACGAAGGCCTGAGATACTGCCCGACAGTAAGGAAGTCCACGTCTGCCCTCCGGAGATGCACCATCGACTGGACTATCTCTTCCTCCGTCTCTCCGACCCCCACCATAATGGACGACTTGGTATAGATGTGGTCGCTCAGCTTCTTCACGTTCCTGAGGACAGAAAGGGACTGCCAGTACTGCGCCCTAGGGTCCCTTACCTTGCGCGTCAGGGACAGCGTGGTCTCGATGTTGTGTGCGATTACGTCAGGACGGGCATCCACGACCTTCTTCAGGTCGTCCAGCTCCCCCTGAAAGTCAGGTATCAGGACCTCGACAAGCATCCCAGGGTTCCTCTCCTTGACGAGTCTGATGGTCTTGGCGAAGTGCGAAGCCCCCCCATCATCGAGGTCGTCTCTGTCAACCGAAGTAAGCACCACGTAGGTCAGGCCCATCTGGGACAGCGCAAAGGCTACGTTCTCTGGCTCGAGCTCGTCGATGACACCCTGAGGCCTGCCTGGGGTCACCATACAGAAGCGGCATGCCCGGGAGCAGACGTCGCCCATCAGCATCATGGTGGCAGTTCCCCCCTCCCAGCACTCGTGGACGTTGGGGCAGTGCGCCTCTTCGCAGACGGTGTGGAGGTTTAGGTTACGAAAGAGCGACCTCAGGTCTTGATAGCTTTCCCCCCCTGGCGGGGACACCGTCAGCCATCCAGGCTTTTCCGATAACAAGTTCAGCTGCCAACGAGTATCTTGAGCCCGTCAAAATCCTTTCCGGATAGGGTCCCTTCGCAGGCACAACAGCCATCCACCTGGAACCCTGGTTCGAGGTCGCCGTGAAGGATGCACATCAGCTTGTTGAACCTGATGTAGTCGAGGACCTCGGTCATGGATTTCAGGGCTTCCCTCGTGTCGGAGCGGTTTGACGACAGTTCCTTGGCGATTGCATCAGCTGCCTTGGACACAGTCGCGTCTGACTCGAGGTTTACCATCATCCCTCGAGTTTTTCTTGCGTAGTTGCTGACAGACGCCTGCGTCACTCCCAGCCTTTTCGCCACCTGCTGCTGTGTCAGGTGATAGTCCCCCTGGAGCCTCTTAGCAACCATAGCCCGCAGGGCTGGCAGCGCCGAATTGGCGACTATCTCGTAGGGGCTTATCAGGCGTGACAAGGTATGCTCAATAACGTATGTTATACCGATATTTAAGCCGATTTTGGACCTGCGGTTCACTTTCATCATCTGCCGTTGCCGGTCCTTCAAAGCACCGCAAACTTATTGGAGTGGAAGGGGTGGTTTGGAGCTCTTCTAGGATGTGCTGCTGTGAAATCACGAGGCCCGGGGTAGATTGAGCACCCAGAACGCGTTCCAGTTGCTGTCGCCCCCTTTGCTCGCTGCTTTGAAGGAGAGAGGGTTCGACGCGCCCACGGACCCGCAGGAGAAGCTCCTCCCGATTGTCAGGTCTGGGAAGAACGCCCTCCTAATGGCGCCGACTGGGACGGGAAAGACGGAGGCGGCCCTGCTCCCCATACTCGACGCATTGGTAAGGGAAGGAGAACCGAGGGAGAAGGGGACCAAACTGCTGTACATCACTCCGCTTCGCGCGCTCAACAGGGATATGCTCGACAGGATGCAGTGGTGGTGCAAACGTTTCGACATCAGGCTCGGGGTCAGACACGGAGACTCCTCGCAGGCGGAAAGAACGAACCTCAGCTTCGCCCCCCCTGACATACTCATCACTACTCCGGAGACGCTCCAGATACTTCTCGTGGGGAAGAGGATCAGGCAGAACCTGTCGAAGCTGCGGTGGGTGGTGGTGGACGAGGTCCACGAGCTCTCAGAGGACAAGCGAGGCAGCCAGCTCAGCGTGGGGTTGGAGAGGCTGAGGGACGTCGCCGAGAAGGAGTTCCAGGTCGTAGGCCTTTCAGCCACAGTGGGCTCCCCTGAGAAGGTCGCCCAGTTCCTCGTCGGCGCGGGGCGCCTGTGCGAAGTGGTCAGGGTGCCGGTCGAGAAGAGCCTGGCTCTGAAAGTCGTAGTGCCGGCAGCGACCGGAGACGACCGTATCCTCGCCGACGCGATCTACTCCTTTCCCGAAGTCGCCGCGAGGCTTCGGACCGTCCGCGAGCTGGTGGAGAAGTACAGGTCGGTGCTCATATTCACAAACACGCGGTCCGAGGCGGAAGCGCTTTCGAGCAGGTTCAGGGTCTGGGACCCGAACTTCCCAATAGCGGTCCATCACAGCTCCCTTTCAAAGGCGACCCGAGAGGCGGTGGAAAAGAGCCTCAAGGAAGGGAAGCTGTTCGGGGTGATATGTACTAGCAGCCTCGAGCTCGGCATAGACATCGGGTTCCTCGAATACGTCGTGCAGTACAACTCACCGAGGCAGGTCACGAGGCTAATCCAACGAGTCGGAAGGAGCGGGCACAGGATAGGGCAGGTCTCCAACGGGCTCGTCATCACCCAAGACTCCGACGACACCCTAGAAGCGGCGGTCCTTTGCAGGAAGTCAGCGGTTGGAGAGCTGGAGCCGCTCGAGCCGGTGTTCAGCCCGTACGACGTTGCGATACACCAGGTCGCCGGGCTCCTCATCGAGCAGCCGAGCTGGAACTTCGACGACATCATGTCGCTCCTGAAGAGAAGCTATGCCTTCGCAGACCTCGACGCCGAGAGGCTGAAGAAGGTCCTGGTGTACATGAGAGAGAGATACCCACGTCTCGCATATTACAGCGAATCCGATGGGAAGGTGTTCAGAGCGAGAGACGTCAAGCCGCTCTTCTCTTACTACTTCGAGAACCTGTCGATGATACCTGACGAGAAACAATACCTCGTGATAGAAGGGGACAACTTCGTAGGGACGCTGGACGAGGCGTTCGTGTCAGAGTACGGCGAGGTAGGCGTGAAGTTCGTGGAGGCAGGGAGGTGCTGGAAGGTGGAGCAGATCTACGGCAACAAGGTGTACGTGAAGGCCGAAGAGGACCCGACGGGGGCGGTCCCCAACTGGGTCGGGGACGAGATTCCGGTCCCGATGGAGGTCGCGGCAGAGGTAGGCGGCGTGAGGAGGAGATACGGGGAGGCAATAGCGAAAGGGACCGAAGAGAAGTTCCTAGACGAGGTTGCCAGGATCTACCCGGTGCCGAGGGAGGCGATGGAGGAAGCCCTCAAGGAGGTGGCGGAGCAGTACGCGGAGAACCTCCCGATACCGTCTGAGAGACTGATTACGATTGAAAAGTGGGACAGATACCTCGTTGTCCAGGCGGCTTTCGGCCACAGAGTGAACAGGCTTCTGGCGCGAGTGATAGGCCACCAGATCTCGGAGCGGATAGGCCAGTCGGTGGCCGTGCACCAGGACCCCTACAGAATCGTGATCGAGGCAGACGTGGCCCCGAAGGCCGTGCTCTCCATCCTGGAGGAACTACACAAGCTGGACCTCGGGGTAGCGACCGAGAAGGCGGTGGAGCGGAGCGGGATTTTCAAGCGCCGCCTTATCCACGCAGGAAAGAAGTGCGGGGCCATCGCAAAGGACGCTGACTACGCGAGCGTGTCAATATCTGGCATAGTCGAGGCGCTCAGGGACACACCGGTATACGAGGAGGCGATGAGCGTGATATTCCACGACGACTTCGACTTGGATGCGGCGAAGGACGTGGTGGAGAAGATCAACGCAGGAGCCATCGAAGTCAGGCTCATCGAGTATGAGGGGCTGACCCCCATCGCACGCATCGGTGTCGAGGAAATCAGCAGAAGAGGAGAGATTGTGTCTCCGGAGAGGCTCCGTGCGCTCCTCAAGCAGTCCACAAGGGCGAGGATCAACGAGACGTTCCTGGTGGCTGTCTGCACCAACTGCTGGAACTTCCTAGAGCTGAGAAAGGTATCAGACCTGGAGGGGCTCGGCAGTTGCCCCAGCTGCGGCAAACCTGCCGTCGGGCTTTCCACTGATTCCTACGAGAACGTCTTCTCCCTGGCAATGAAGACGAGGAGCAGGTCTGATATCCGTGGGAGTAAGCTGAAGGCTGTGGAGGCGCTCCGCAAGTCTGCGGAACTCAGGTCTGAATACGGCCACTCGGCTGATATCCTCATGGCAGGCAGGGGGATCAGGCTTGCCGATGCGGCGGCCCTTGCGGCCAAGATGAGGAAGGAAGGGACGGATGTGATTGAACTGGCGATAGAAGGCGAGAGGGAAGCGCTACGCAGGCGCTACTTCTTTGTGGCTTCCTGAGCCCTCGAAAGTATCATCGTCATCAGGGTCTTCTCGTCTACTTCGGCTCTCGTCCTCCACCCGATGTGGACCATCCCCCTGTCGTCCTGGTCGAGATAACCCCTCTTGACGTATCTGTCAAGGGAGTAGTCGACCCGCCATTTCGGGAATTTTTCGCGAAGGAACTGTTCGACCTCACGCCTGGCGACCCGCCCCGACTTCGAGTTGACGAACGCTATTGTTGCAGCGAGGACCGCGAGGTCATCGATGCGTATCCCTGACATCTCGGCTTCGCTTATGGTCGGAGGGTCCCTGAACCTCAGCAAGAACCTGGAGGAGTCGTCTGTGCCGTCGGGCCCCTTCACCTCAAAGACCTCAAGCCCCATCGGGGAAACGTCCTCGGAGAGCACCTCCAGTACCTTCCTGTACTCCCTCCCCAGGTGCCTCTTCATCTCCCACCCCTTCACACCGGGGTTACGCCCTCGCTGGAGGACGAGCACCTGGAACGCGCGCCTGACCTTCCGCTCGAGCAGCGCCCTGTCGGCAGTTTCGGACTCCATCAGTTCTCCCCCGTGATGGAAATCGCCACTGACTTCGGCGCGCCTTTCACCTTCTCGGCGGCCGCCATCGTCCAGATCTTCCCCGTGAGCGGCTCGGTCTTCAGCAGAGCCCTGCCTTCGCTGATGAGGAACGCGAGGAGATACGCCCGCCTTACCTTGACCTCATAGCTCTCGTCTCCGACGAACTGACGATAGTCGACCCACTCCCCGTTTGACTTTTGCATCAGCTCGTCGTATAAGCGGTTAAGGCCGATCTCGAACTCCTCCTTGGTGAACACCCCGAGGCTAACGAGGTCCTTGTAGTCGAGCACGCCGGGCTTGGTGCCGTAGCTCCCGAACTGGTCCTTGAACCTTTCAGACAACGGGGTAAGCTCGCGCCAGTAGACGAATGCCCTCTCGAGCCCCTTCGGGGACAGCTGGTCCACCTGCGCTATTGGGTGCCAGCTCTTGACGAACGCGTCAGAAAGCGCGTCCTTGGGGAGGAGCTTGAGCTTCAACTGGATGAGGAGCGGGTCGATGTAGAGGGCGCTAGCTCTCTGCTTCAGCCACTGGTCCTGGAGCTTCACTATCTGGGCTAGCTCCAGCATGGCCTCTGAATCGACCAGAAGCTCGTCTAGGAGTTTCAGCTCCGGGAGCCTCTGTTTGAGGAGAAGGATCTTCTCTCTGATGTCCACGTCGAACGGATTCGCGCTGCTCGTCTCCACGTCTCTGCAGAGCTCTATCACCCTGAGGTAGTCGTCGAGCTTGGTCTGCCCCAACTACTTCAGCTCCTTGACCTCTGACCCCCCGTGCACGGACTGTACCGTGATCACGTGGGCGCTCTTGTCGAACACCGTGAGTATGGATGGAGTGATGACGATGTATTGGGACGATTCCCTCTGCCTCATCTGAGAGAGAATCATCTTGAACATCGCCTCCCTGTTCTTGGGGTCCATGTGGATGTCGAACTCGTCCAGGGCTCGCAGGGGAGAGACGATTCTTCCCTGGAGCGAGAGTATGAATGCCATGAGAGCCACTGATCTCTCTCCCCCGCTCTGGGTGAATGGGTCGAGGGTTGTTGGCGCGCCGCCCCTGAAGCCCACGTAGAGGTCGAACCCGGCGTCCTCGATGGTGTCCGCCTGTTCGAATTTGATGAACCCGCTGGCGTCTGCGGCCGAGAGGACCGCCTGGTAGGCGGGATCTACAGACTCCACGAGGTTCTCCATCGCGTCCTTCCAGATCTCCTTTCGTGCCTGTAGTTCGACCAGCATCGACTTCTTGTTCTCCTGAAGCTTGGCAAGCTTCACCTTCAACTCCTCTATGTTCCCGGAGTAGTCGTTGTAGATCTTTTCCGCGTCGTCCGGGACGTCCTGCATCTTCTGGATATGCGCAGAGACGAGCTTCAGCTCTTCCGAGACTTCGTACGGCTGTCTCGTCGTCTCCATCTTCACCCCCGCCTTCTCGAGCAGGGGGGCCATCCCGTCGAGCTCCGTCTTGTACTCCTTGGCGCTGCGCTCAAGGTCGTGGAGGTCGGATTCGGTCACCCTGATCCTGTAGGAGAGTACCTCGGCCTTGACCCTGAACGAGACGTAACTCTCGGTCGTCCGCTTGATCAGGTCCTCTGTCCTTGTTATCTCGGGCTGCAAAGACGAGACCTCCCTGTCGAGCTCTCCTTTCCTCCGCCGCGCGTCTTCCTCAGCCGCCTCGCCCTTCTTCTCGATGTAGTCGGCAAGCTCTTTGAGCCGCTTCGCGCTCTTATCACCGCCTTTGGCGAGGAGTTCGTCAATTGTGTTCGAGAGCCCGGCTAGGTCCTCCTTGATGGAACGATATGCTTCCTTCGCCGATTCGTCTTTCGACTTCTCAGATTCGGCCCTAACCAGGGCATAGTACAGCTTACGGAGCTCCACTTGCTTGTCCAGGAGGGTCTGGTGCGTCTGCTCCGCGTCCTTCGTGACCTCGGTCTGTTGCGACTTCAGGTCCTCAAGGGCCCTGTTCTTCGCCATGATCTTTTCTTCCGCGGCCTGGAGCGACTTGTTCAGCTTCGCCTCTGTCGCCCACAGGAGCTCCTTCGAGAGCAGGTCCCGGTGCTCAATCTGCCTGCGCTTCTCCTGGTATCTGTCATAGACTTGCTTCCAGTACTCGAGCGCCTGGTTTGCGTTGTCTATCAGTTGAAGGAGGGAGCTCTCCTCGCCAACGAGCCCGCTGAGCTCCTGCTCCGCGAGAATTATGCGCTGTCTGTATTCTGAGAACCCCACCGCCTCCTCTACCATCCTCAGCCTGTCCTGGGGAGAGACCGCGCCCAACTCCTCGATCATCCCCTGGTGCATGATTATCAGAAGGTTGTCTGGGTTGATGCCGAATTCCCTGAGCAGTCTGACCACTTCGCTCTTGTCGATCTCCTTGTAGTCTGCCTCGAACCAGTACGACCCGTCGCGCCTGAGGTATCGGCTGAGCATGAAGGTGTCGGACTTCGAGTATGGTATGGGACGCCGGCCCGCTTTCGCAGAGTTGTCGAACACCAAGGAGACCCTCGCTATCTCCTTCCCTCTTCGGATCAGGTCAGACAGCTTCCGCGAGCGCTCAGTGTATGCCTGCCCGAAAGCCACCGATATGGCCAGCAGGACCGATGACTTGCCTGCGCCGTTGGGACCCACGATGAGGTTCAATCCTTCACGGAGCGGGATTCTCGCGTATTCGTAGCTCATGAAGTTCTCAAGGATGATCTCCTTGACCGTCGTAAGGTGAGCAGGCCTCTCCTGAGAGACCTCTTTGACGCTGCGGGACAAGCTTCGGTGGCTCGGGGACCTCGGGCGCATTTAGACATTGCTGACCGAGAGAGCCGGAATCACTTTCGCCGACCCCCCTGTCGCCATACCTTAAATCGCCGGAGAGCCCAATCACCGCAGTTGCCTTCTGAAGCGGCCTTCGAGTTCCTCGCGCCTGCGGTGAGGGGATTCCTTGCCGAGACTGGGATAATGGAGCCTACGCCGCCTCAGGCCAAGGCTTGGCCCTTAGTCTCGAAGGGGGAAGATGTGATGGTCGTTGCCCCTACCGGATCGGGAAAGACAGAGGCTGCTCTCCTCCCGCTTCTGAGCAGGCTCGTGCTTGAAGGCCATGGGGAAGGCATCTCGCTGCTCTACATCACCCCCATGCGCGCCCTGAACAGGGACATGCTGAAACGGTTGCAGGTTTGGTGCGGGAAGCTCGGACTCACGGTCGACATCAGGCATGGTGATACCCCTCAGGCCCAGAGGGCGAAGCAGTCTTCGCACCCGCCTGACGTGCTTGTAACCACCCCCGAGACGCTTCAGGCAATCCTCCCGGGGAGGAGGATGAGGGACAACCTCTCGCACCTGAAGGCGGTCGTCGTGGACGAGCTCCACAACCTGGTCGAGAGCAAACGAGGGGTGCAGCTGAGCGTAGGGCTTCAGAGGCTGAGGAAGGTGGCGCCCAAGTTCCAGCTGGTGGCGCTTTCGGCCACCGTAGGCACCCCCGAGGTCGCCGCGAAGTTTCTCTTTGGAGAGCGGTCGAGGACCATCGTGAAAGCCGACGTCCCGAAGGAGTTCATGTACTCGATAGAGTACCCAGTCCCCGACCAGTCGAACCAGTCGGCTGCAAAGGATACCTATTCCGCACCGGACCTGGCGGCCAGGCTTTCCAGGATCAACTCCCTTATCGACCAGCACAGTTCGACCCTGATCTTCGTCAACAGCAGGACTCTCGCCGAAATGATGGGAGAGAAGCTCGCCAGGCTGAGAAGTGATGTCGGGGTCCACCACGGTTCCCTTCCCAGGGAGGAGCGTGAGCGGGTGGAGCAGGCGTTCAAGTCGGGAGAGCTGAAGGCGCTCGTCTGCACGAGCACCTTGGAACTCGGGATAGACGTGGGGTCCGTCGACCTAGTCGTACAATACATGTCTCCGCGGCAGGTGACGAGCCTTGTGCAGCGGGTGGGGAGGAGCGGACACAGGCTTGGCAGGGTCTCGAAGGGAGTGTTGGTGTCCGTGTCGGCCGATGACATTCTCGAGTCGTCCGCGAGCATCAACTCGGCGGCACTGGGAAAGATAGAACCCACCCGTCCCTACGCCAACTCGCTTGACGTCCTAGCGCACCAGATTGCTGGGTACCTGATGGATTTTGAGACCATGGAAGTCGAGAACATGCTCGTCGAAGTAAGAAAGGCGGCCCCGTTCAGCAGCCTCGCCGAGGACGCGTTCCTGCGCACGGCGACGTATCTCTCAGAGCTAAGGAAGGTCAAGTTGGACGGGAACACTCTCTCGAGGACGAGGCTGACGAGAGAGTATTACTACGAGAACCTGTCGATGATACCAGATGAGACCAGGTATCTTGTGGTGGATGTCTCTTCGAACCAGACGGTAGGGATACTCGGGGAGGAGTTCGTGCTCCTTCGGGCAAAGGTGGGGGTCCATTTCATCATAAAGGGAAAGGTGTGGCAGATAGAACAGATATCGGACGACAGGAAGATCTACGTCACCCCCGTGGAGGACCCCCTGGCCGCCGTTCCCGGGTGGGACGGGGAGATGCTCCCCATCCCCTTCGAACTCGCTTTGGAGACAGGGAGGCTCAGGAGGGAGATCTCTGAAGCCCTGGATGCAGGAGCAGAAGCGGTGGAGAGAGTGGAAAAGCGGATACCTGGAGAAGCGGCGTCCAGGTCCCTTGTAGTGGACGAGATTGACGAGCACAAGAAGATGGGCGCACCCGTCCCATCTGACAAGCTCGTCCTGTTTGAGGGGTTCGGCCGATATCTCGTCGTGCATCTTTGCTTCGGTGAATCCGTTAACAGGACGTTCGCATACGTGTTCGAAGAGATACTTTCCAGGCGCGGGCTTGTCAGGGTATGGTGGCTTGACGGATACAGGCTCCTGTTGGAGCTCACCACCGACACGGAAGACCTAGATTTGAAGGCGATCTCCAAGGAGCTTATGGGGCTTTCTCCGGAACAGCTTGAGCGGACCTACGCAGTGGCCGCCCAAAGGAACTTCCCGTTCCCTGCCAGGGTGAAGTTCGTCGCCGAGAGGTTCGGAGCGCTCAAGCGAGGAAAGCTCATCGCACACCCCAACCTGTGCTCGCTGCCGACCAGGTTCGAGAAGACGCCGATATTCGAAGAAGCCCTCCAAGAAACAGGGAGGGACCTGATCGACATGGAGCGCGGGAAACAGATCCTGACAAGGGTGGCGGAAGGCGGGATCGCCGTCGAGACGTTCCTAGCGGGAGACAGGCCCACCCCCATAGCCTACAACCTCCTCTACAGATATCTCGAGGTCCCAGAGGCGGTAGCACCGGATTCGCTCGGAAAGTCGTCTTACCAGAGGATGAAGGCAAGCATCTTTGGTACAGAGGTGAGCCTCCTCTGCGTGAAGTGCGGGGCGGGACAGACGCAGACGACGGTCGGCGATCTGGCAGAGGAGCCGAGGTGTCCTGCCTGCGGCTCTGGACTGCTCGTCCCATGCTACTGGGGGACGGCGAAGCTAGCAGACCTGATCAAGAAACGCGAGACAAAGGGAAACCTGAGTGAAGAAGAGCGGGCCGAGCTCTCAAGAGCCAGACGGGGTGCAGACTTGGTCCTTTCTTATGGGAAGAAGGCGGTCGTCGCACAGACGGTGTATGGGATCGGTCCTCAGACGGCATCCAGGATTCTGGCTGAGATGCATGACGACGAAGAAGCTTTCTACAGGGACCTGCTCGAGGCGAAGATACGCTTTGTCACCACGCGTCAGTACTGGGGAAGCTGAAAACACAATAACAGGAGAGAGAAGGGGAGATACAAGATGGTTCTTGCTGGGAAAGTCTTCCTCGTAAGAGAAAACTACGAAATCGACACCCTAGCTGACAAGCTGAAGTCATTCAGGATAGAGACGGAGACGAGCGTCGAAGACAAGGAGTTCAAGCTGGTCTCTGAGATCACCGACCTGAGCGTAGGCAAGGGGTCACTTGAAGGGAAGTTCTCGTTCGACTCGGTTTTCGTGGTCCCTCATAGGGGTGAGCCGGTGCCAGTCCCTAGGACCTATGACGCGCCATTCACATTCAGCATGCACAAGGACAGGATGTTCCTGACTGTCTATGATAAGAAGAGCCGGGCGAACAACATCGCCAACGAGATGAGCAAGGCGGTGTTCATGAGCCTCGGACAGGTGGTCGAGGCGAGGATAGATCCTGAGACCCTCAGGAAGTTCCATGAAGCCAACTTCGAGGACACCAAGGTGATATTCTATTCTGACGTGGACCTCCCTAACATAAGCAAGCTCTCGCTTTACGGAGCCGAGCTGGGGAACACCAGTTTGTACAGTGACTACCTCACCCACGGAAAGCTCTGGTACATTGTCTTCAAGAGCAAAGCATACGGCTACGTTTTCGGGCTCACGAGGAACTGCATTCTTACTGGGTTCAGCAAGATGGAACTCTCAGAGTTCAAGAGCTTCATCGACGCGCAAGTGCTGCCGTTGATAGCGTAGTTTGTTGAAGATAGTTCCCGGCGAAGCCGCGCTGGTATTCTCCACTCCGGAGAGCAGGACGCTGCTGATCTCCGACCTGCACCTTGGGTTGGAGAAGGAGATGGCGAAAAAAGGGTTCAGGCTCCCCGCCTACACGGTCAAGATGGTGGAGAGGGTAAAGCGGATGGCAGATGAGTACAAGGCGAGCAGGCTGGCGGTGTTAGGAGACGTCAAACACACCGTCGGAAAGGTGGAAGACATCGACTGGGGCGCGGTCCCGTGGTTCTTCGACACGATGCTCGATTTGTTCGAAGCTGTAGAAGTTGTCCCTGGGAACCATGACGGCAACATCAAGACCGTCCTCCCGACGCGGGTGAAGCTAGACCCTTCCCATGGGGCCGTCCTAGGCAGCGGGAAGGACAAGATCGGGGTGGCCCACGGTCACGCATGGCCGTCAGAGGAGGCGATTGCCACCAGGAACCTGGTAATCGGCCACTCACACTTCACCTACGAGATGCGCGACTCGCTCGGCACCAGGAGCAGGGAGTCAGTCTGGGTGACCGCGGAGTATGAGGTGGGGGAGCTGATGGAAGGAGCGGGCTACAAGTCTAAGCTGAGGGGGACTGGAAAATTGACGGTCATGCCCCCGTTCAACAGGCTCGTAGGGGGACAGCCAATCAACAGAAGCAAGTCGTTCGAGTTTGGCCCGGTCCTCTCCTCAAGGTCGGTTAGCCTTGAGGAAGCGGACATCTTCCTTACAGACGGGACGAGGGTGACCTAGCTCAGCCGATCGCGCCGACGATGAGCTTCTCCAGGGAAGCCTCGCCCACCGCGCCGATCACCGCGTCCAGCGGTTGGCCGTCTCGGAATATCATGAAGGTCGGTATCGAGAAGACCTGGTACCGAGATGAGATGTTCATCTCTTCGTCGACGTTCACCTTCCCGAAAGTGACCTTGTCCGAGTATTTCTTCGCGAGTTTCTCCACCACTGGATCCATTATCCTGCACGGCCCGCACCAGACAGCCCAGTAATCTACGAAGACCGGCTTGGCCCCCGAAACGACGTTGTCGAAGTTTTCTTCAGTTAGCTTCAACGGAGTTTCTGCGTTTGTTTGGTTTTGCGACATCATATCATCAGTTGGGTTCCGCGATGTGCGATGCGTATTTAAAATTGGAGGGACGTCAAGAAGAACTGACTTGGTTTCGGAAATCTACGACAGAATCACGAAGAAGCTGACAGCAGCCGAACCGGTGGTCAAGGGGATGCGCCTGGCGGCCGTTTCGATGATAATCAGCGATGAGGATCGACCAAGCGTGCTTTTGATCAGGAGGGCGGAGCGAAGCGGAGACCCATGGTCGGGACAGATAGCCTTCCCCGGTGGGAAGATGCAGCTGGGAGACGGCACCCCCCTGAGGACCGCTGTGCGTGAAACAGATGAGGAAGTTGGAATAGACCTCTCCACATCATCAAGCTTCATCGGTTACGGACAGGTCGCCACCACCCATACCGGGACGATGGAGGTGGTTCCCGCGGTGTTCCTGCTGAGGAACGAAGTGGACGTGACCCCCAATGAAGAGGTGGCGTCATATCTCTGGGCAGACCTACGCGAGTTAGCGGGGTCAAGGACGACATACAGCTTGGATGTCGGGGACAAAGCAGTCCAGATGCCTGCCTTTCAAGTCGAAGACTATGTCGTATGGGGGCTGACTCACCGGATCCTGTCCTCTGCCATGGAAGGATGAAAGCATCAATCGGAAAGGAACTTCTGAATCTCCCTCAGGGTTTCAGGGTTCTTTCTGAGATATTCGGCTAGCCTCTCCATCCTTCTGAGGGTGCTGGGGTGGACGTGATGTTCGATGCCCTCGGTGTCGACGTAGGCTGTGTCTGGGTCGACGCCGAGCATCGTGATTAAGTCTGAGATCACCTGGTGGCGCTTAATCACCGAGCGCGCGAGACGCTCCCCAAGGGGAGTCAACCTCATCCCCCGATATTTCTCGTGGTCGAGGTACCCCTTGTCAGCCAAGTTCCTGACCATGTTGGAGACCGTTGGAGGCTTGACGGCGAGCCTTTCTGAGACGTCAGCGGCGCTGACGTACCCCTTCTCCACGTTCAGGTTGTAGATGGCTTCGAGATAGTCCTCCAACCGTGACATGTCTTTCTTAGACAGTAGCCCTGCGTCCAAGACGACTCTAGCAAGTCTCGGCGCCAATAGACGATAAAAGCGTTCCCCGAACAGAGTGAGTTTTGCCCTTGAAGGATTATGTTGAATCCAAATCTATGTTTTGGGTGTCTAACTTATAACCGCTCATTAGCCAGGCGCGCCCATGTCCAGCGAGCCCTCGGCGTCTGCCCCGTCTAGGACCCGGTCGGCGTGGCAGTTCCTCAGATGGGCAGGGCCCGCACTGATGGTGTCGATCGCTTACATGGATCCCGGGAACTACGGGACAGACATAGCGGCAGGCACCGGATACAGGTACGACCTTCTCTGGGCGGGATGGCTGGCGTCAGGAATGGCGATTCTGTTGCAGTATCTCTCCGGCAAGCTCGGCATCGCCACGGGCCGCTCGCTCCCCGAGCTCGTGCGGAGCTCATTTGAAGGCAAGAGAAGATACGTCATCCCCTACTGGCTCGCTGCCGAAGCCGCTGCCGCCGCCACTGACCTGGCCGAATACCTCGGGACGGTGCTTGCGCTAAACCTTCTCTTCGGGATACCGCTAATCTACGCTGCCATATTCGGGGCATTGGATGTCATAGTTCTCCTCGCGTTGATGGGGCGGAGGTTCCGCCTGGTCGAGCAGTACTTCGCCGTCCTGATAAGCATACTAGTCCTTGGAATATTCCTCAATCTCCTCGTCGTCAAACCTGACGCGACACAGACACTCTATCACTCCGTCGTCCCGTATGCAGCCACCAACGGGGCACTGTTGGTTGCGGTCGGGATGGTCGGTGCCACGGTCATGCCGCACGCCCTCTTCGTCCACTCCTGGCTCTCAAAGAACAAGCTGGATGCCATGACGGAGAAGGGCGCGAAGGACAAAGGGCCCACGCCCGGCATGGAGAATGATGCGGCCGAAGCGAAGGTTCACTCGAGAGAGGAGAAGCAGAAGGCAAGGAGGATGCACCTCAACGAGAACGTCGTAGCGCTGACGATAGCGGGAGTGGTCAACGCGGGAATACTGCTCGTGGCGACCCCATTCTACCCAGGCATCGGCGTCACGATATCAGGCTTCGTATCGGACTTCAGCGCCCGGTTCGGCGCGGCCATGGGAGTGGTGTTCGTCCTCACCCTCCTCGCCTCGGGCCTGTCATCGTCTGCGCTGGGGACGATAGCAGGGCAGGTCATAATGGAGGGCCTTTTGGGCAGAAAGTGGAATCCTTGGGCGAGGAGGGTCGTGACCAGGGTGATCAACGTCTTTCCCACCACGGTCGCAATCCTCATAGGGATCGACCCTCTCAGCCTGCTGGTCTACAGCCAAGTGGCCCTCAGCCTGTTGTTGCCTCTGCCGATGATACCCCTGGTGTACTACACTTCGAAGAGCAGGTTCATGGGCGAATTGGTGAACAGAAAGACCACGATAGCGATGGCGGTTCTCGTGGTGGGAGTGATTCTGGCGTTCAACCTCTACCTCCTCGGAACCTTCGCCTAGTGCGTAGGCTTCTGCGCGCCCTTCTCGGACTCCATCTCCGCCCTCTGCCTCCCCACCTCTCCGAGTTCGAAGGGGAAAACGATCCACTCAGAGACCGTCTCGAGATAGTACTCTGGGTCGACCTTGCTCCATGGTTTCTTGAACATGACGGCCGTCTCCAGAGACTTTGGCTTTTGGTCGGAAAGATGCTTCTTCATGAAGACCATGGTGTCCCCCTGGTCGACTAGGTCGTCCACCAAGAGCACGTCCTTTCCCTGCACCCCTTCTATCAGCGTCGAGAGGATGCGGGGTGCCGTCCTCTTGCCTATGTCGTTGTATGACTTCACGTTGACAAAGTCTATCTTCACGTTCAGGTGGTCAGATATGACCATAGCCACCGGGATTCCACCCCTGGCTATTCCCACGACGATGTCGTAGTGTTTTCCGTTTGCCCGCACCTTCTCTGCAAGCGCTTCAGCCAGATTCCCGTATTCTGACCAGCTGATGTACCTGAAGTTGGGCATCTGATGCGCCTCTCCGGCTTCCGTAGATAACTCTTAGAAACCAAGTTTGCTGGAAGATGCAAAGTGGGCCGGGACGGATTCGAACCATCGACCTTCGCCGTGTAAGGGCGACGTCCTAACCATGCTAGACGACCGGCCCGTATCTCGCGAACCGGAGTCGTGTATTAAGCGGAGTGGTAGAGGCACCGGAATCAGATTTAACGGGCCAGCTCCGTCGAGCCAGGCGGGAGAGCGATGCGGAGAAAGAGCACGAAGATCATTTCTGTCAGAGCGAGAGAGATACTCGACTCGCGGGGCAACCCTACTGTAGAAGCGGAGGTGGTCGCGGCTGGAGCGGTGGGGAGAGCCAGTGTGCCGTCCGGAGCCTCCAAAGGGAGGCTCGAAGCCCTTGAGTTGAGAGACAAGGACGAGAAGAGGTTCCACGGAAAAGGGGTGACGAAAGCCGTCTACAACGTGGCGAAAGTGATAGGTCCGAAGCTGAAGGGCATAGACGCCTCCGATGGGCGAACGGTAGACGAGATGATGCTCCAGCTGGATGGGACGGAAAACAAGTCGAGGCTTGGAGCCAACGCGATACTCGCGGTTTCGATGGCGACGGCGAGGGCAGCCGCTCTTTCCAATTCTGTCAGCCTGTACGCTCATCTGAGGAAGGCGAAGAAGTACGCACTCCCGGTCCCGATGATGAACGTGATTAATGGAGGGGAGCACGCCGGGAATGAGCTGGCGATACAGGAATTCCTCATCGAACCGGTGGGCGCGACGACCTGCAACGAAGCGATTAGGATGGGATCGGAGGTGTACCAGTCACTGAAGGAAGTGCTGGTCTCAAAACATGGCAGGGGAGCGATCAATGTGGGGGACGAAGGGGGTTTCGCGCCGCCGTTCAGTCTTACGAGGGATGCCCTGGAAACGATTCGTGAAGCAGTCAAACGATCAGGATACGTCGAGAGCGACGTCAGGCTCGGGATCGACGCGGCGTCTTCAACCTTCTTCGATAGGAAGAGCAACAGATACTACCTTGACGGCGAGTCCATGAAATGGGAGGAGTTGGAGGATTTCTATGCCACCCTCGCGGACGAATTCGGCTTGCTCACCATCGAAGACCCGTTCCACGAGGATGCATTCGAGTCCTTCTCTTCGATCACGAGAAGGCTGGGAGGCAAGGCGAAGATTATCGGCGATGACATCTACGTGACGAACATCCACAGGATGGATGAGGGGGTGAAATTGAGAGCGACGAATGCGGTCCTAATCAAACTGAATCAGATTGGGTCGGTCACCGAGACCATCGACGCGATAGAGCTCGCACGGAAGGTCGGATGGTCAGTCGCCGTCTCCCACCGCTCGGGAGAGACCGAGGACCCATTCATCGCGCATCTGGCGACAGCCCTGGGCGCGGACTTCATCAAGACTGGGGCGCCGGCCCGTGGAGAGAGGGTCGCGAAGTACAACGAACTGACCCGTATCGCCGAGGAACTGGGTTCGAGGGCCCAATACGCTGGCCCACGGCTCAGGTAGAGCCCCGAGAACAAGGCTGAGATGCTTGCGGCAGAGACAAAGGTTGGCCTTTGATGAATAAGAGCAAGGACGACAAAAGACCACGAACGCTCTCGGTCCTCCGCAACCGGAACTTTGCCCGCCTGTTTTCCGCGGGAGCCGCTTCCGTCGCGGGGTTCGCGATAGGCAGTGTCGCCCTCACCATAGTCGTCTATGACAACACAGGATCCCCGCTGGACGTCGCTTCTATCGGTGTCTCGTTCACTTTGGCTTCCATCGTCTTCAGCCTCGTTGCTGGAGCACTGGTGGATAGATATGAGAGGAGGAAGCTGATGGTGATTTCCGATCTGGTGAGAGCGGCGAGCCTGGCGCTTCTGGTTGCATGGCTAGTTCTCTTCGGGTTCAGCCTTCCGCTAGTTCTGCTGGTCGCTTTCATCCTCGGCTCTTTTACCACTCTATTCCAGCCTGCTGAGCGGGCCCTGACCCCCGAGGTAGTAGGGGAGGAACAGATAGGCAATGCAAATGCCTTGGTCCAGACTTCGACCTCGCTGTTCCAGTTCTCTGCGAACTCGATAGGAGGAGTATTGGTGGTTGCCGCAGGGGCGACCATCGCCTTCGGCCTGAACGCCGCGACGTTCCTGGCGTCGGCAATCTTGATCGCGGGAATAGCAGGCTTTTCCTCAAGAAAGGGGGCCAGCGCAGCAAGCTCTGGCGTACGCGGGTCGATGCTCAAGGACATCAAGGAGGGGTTCAGCTACATCGCCAGCAACAGAGGTCTCCTCGAGTTCACCGTATCCGCCGGAGCAGGGAACTTCTTTCTAGCGATGGCACTCCAGTTCTTCGTAGTATATGCAGACAAAGCCCTCGACGGGAATGGAATCACCTTCGGCATTCTTACAGGCCTGTTCGCCTTGGGCTGGGCGCCGGGGGCCTATGCTTCTACTCGATACAAGACCGTGAGGCGCGCAGGGCTTGTCTGGATTGTCGTGGGCGTGCTCGTGGGGGCATGCTTCGTGATGATGTCCCTGATTCCACTTCTGATCCCTGCTATGGCCTTTGCTTTCATGGCAGGAACCCTGCTCGGGTTGTCTAACACGACCTGGCTGACGGCCGTGCAGTTGATCGTCCCCACGGATATGCAGGGGCGCTATTTCGGCCTCGACCAGCTCGGGAGCTTCGCCGTCATCCCGGTCGGCCAGGTGTTAGGGGCATTCATGATAGCGGCTTCCAGCGTAAACCTCGACTTTCTGGTGGCTGGGATTGGTACGGCCGCGAGCTCGGGAATCTTCATCTTGTCACCGTACCTGAGGGCCCTCGGCTGGAAGGAGCCTGCAGATGCCGCTGTGACTGAGAGCGCAGGGGGTGGGACACTCGCCCCCTTTGAGGGAGGGATTCGAACCCACGAGTCCCGTTAGAGACACAGGCTTAGCAAGCATGCGCCCATGTGGCTGCGCCTTACCAGGCTCCCCGTCGTGGACTCTAGGCTACCCCTGCGCAAGTTGCCAGCCGTTTATCGGCGGATAAAAACGTAAGCGGCGGTGGATCCTCCGGAGTTCACCACCACTCTCCGCCCCCATCTCGCCTGGCCGGGAATCCCCCACGTAGACGAAGCAGCGTGGCCACGTCGCCATAGGGCTGCTCCCTCCCGGACCTCGCCCGATTCGGCAATCAAGAGTCAGGCCCTCTCCTTCGAAAGGGCTGCCCCTCATGGCCGCCCGCCTCGGCGTGAGTTCGTCTCCCCAGCCCGACGCGGGTGACGAGGAAGATGGCTTTACCCGAAGGTTGCTGGCCGCTGCGTGAAGCCGGTTTCAGCATTCTGGTAGACGGCTATCCTACCTGCCTTACCCACCGCCAAGGGGTACTAGCTTAGGCTCTGCTTTTAACATGTCCTTCGACGGCCGCCTTCATCCTGCAGACGCTGCAAAGGCCGCTCGAAGACGGCTTTCCGCATTCTGCACATGGGACCGATGACTTCCCGTGAGAGCCGGAATAGCGCGCGATCACGTCGAGGCTAGATCTCAGCAGGACGTTCTTGATGCCAGGGTGGCTCGCTTCCATGGCGTTGAGATAGTCCCTGACCTCGCTCCTGAGACCCTCGTGCATGTAGGGGCAACTCACGCTCTGAAAAGGGAGCCTGCTTTCGTAGGCGAACAGCGCTACCTCCTCTTCGTATATCTCCATGAAGGGTTTCACGCGTCGGACCGGAAATGACTCGTCGGAATAAGATGGGTCGAGCCACCCCAGCCTCGCGACGTCTCCGTGCATCAAGTTCATCATGAAGGTCTGGACATAGTCGTCGAGGTTGTGGGCCGTTGCCACGACGGTGGCGTTAGATTTCACCGCGGCTTCGTCGATCGCCCTCCTGCGGAAGACCCCACAGAAACTGCAGGACGACGTGTCTCGCTCCTCCTTCCAGTCGAGAGCCTCGTCGAGAGAGAAACCGAACATCTCTTTGTACGACACCACGACGTGGTCCACGCCGAGTTCCGACGCCACGGAACGTGCGTGGCCGAGGGCCTCGTCTCTGTAACCCGCGACCCCTTCGTCGACGGATATCGCTGTGATGGGGATGTTTCGGGGGCCGTAGAGAGACGTGAGCACCCTCAGAAGCGAGAGGCTGTCCTTCCCTCCTGAAACCGCCACCGCCAGCCTGTCTCCGGGAACGATCATGTGGTGCCTCGAGACAGTCCTTCTGGTCTTTTCGACTATCGACTCTCTGAAGCAGCTCGAACAGAGGACCTCCCCCGAATAGCGGCGGGTGTAGAATGGTGTGCCTCCGCAAGAGGCGCAGCTGGTCACGTGAATCAGAAAGCCATGGTCGGTATAAAGTCTCAACGCTTAAAGCGAGAACGAAGGCGCGCCTCCAAAGTGGGATCGGAAGAATTCAAGCGAGTAGAATTCCAGTACGGAGTGATCCTGGTAAGGACGAGACGTTTCCAATCTCTAATGGACAAGCTAGGATCTTACAGGATTTCAAAGACCGGCGCTTGGGCGCTCCTCTATCTTCTCCCGGTGTCCGCGTTCGTCGGCTTCTATCTCTTCCTAACCGAGGCGTCTGTCCTCCTCTCGGCCAGGGGAGCTGCGGCTGCTGCCTTCGTCAGAACCATAGGTCCCCTTGCGAATCTTGGAATCCCGGGCATCAATCCGTACCTACCGATAGTAGACGGCTGGCTAGCTCTCATCATCGCGATGGTCATCCACGAGGGTGCCCACGGAGTGGTCGCCCGAAACCTGGGGCTCCCAGTCAAGGCGTCCGGCCTCCTCTTCTTCCTTTTCGTCCCAATCGGAGCTTTCGTCGACGTGGACGAGACAGCAATCAGGCAGGCGAAACCGTCCTATGCGGCTAGGGTCCTGGCGGCCGGAGCAGGCATCAACCTAGTCACGGGGCTGGTCTGCCTCCTTGCGATGGTTGTCGTGGTCGCTTCTTTCACCCCTGTGGTCCAGGGGGCAGGCATAGTAGGCGTGGGTACTGGCACCCCAGCAGCGAACGCCGGCCTCAAGGTGGGCGACGTGGTAACTCAGATTGACGGGAAGAACATCACTGACATCGGAACTGTCATAGGCCCCAACACCTCGTTGAAAGCAGGTCAGACAATCAACCTGACAGTTTACAGGAGTGGGGAAGATCTCCAATTTCATATCAAGCTCGCCTGCTGCTATGTCATCCAGAATGTGACCACCGGGCAGAACATAACTTCCTATCCTTACATCGGGGTGGAACAAATCACCGGAGCGCAGCTCGTATCCACGGTCACTACGTACGCCGCACCCCTCGGAAACCCGTGGCAATACGTATGCATTCCCACTTTTCCCTTCTGCCAGGACAGGGTGCCCTTCTCAGACACCCTCTCTGTCTTTTACACGTCCCCGCTTGGGAGCTGGGGGCCTCCATTAGCGAACCTCCTGTACTGGCTGTTCTTCCTCAACTTCAACCTGGCCATATTCAACGCCCTTCCCATCTACCCTCTAGATGGAGGTCAGGCGTTTTCGGTAGGCGTGAAAGCCCTTGGCAGGGGTAGACTGAGTGAAAGAGCGGTCATGCGGATAACGACCTTGGCCACGCTCGCCGTAGTAGCTCTGATACTCAGCGTTGTTGTCGCCCCCTATCTGTACAACATAATCTGAGTCGGGCGCGTTAAATACCGGTCCCCACTCACTCTTGCATGTCGAGCATTCAGCCCCCTCCCGGGACTGAAACGATGGTCCAGCAGTTCGCCCAGCAGTTTTCTTCAACGGCGACGTTCTTGCTCAACACGATTGATACCACGGTTGTAGACATATCCAGGGTTGCATATGTCACGGTCCTGATGGTCGGCGCTCTGTTGTACTTCACTCACGCGTCCATGCGACTTGGAAAGGATCTGATGAAAGGAGGGATTCTCCTCATCATCATTATCGAATTCGTCTTTCCTCTGCTAGCTAAAATCTGACCGCGTATCTCAGAAGAGCCACAATTCCGCCGAAGGAGGACACCTGCTTGCCATACTCCATCGAAGAATCTGCGAGGTATACGCGCCCGCCCTTTGACTCGATGTCGTTCAGGACGCCAACAAGCTCGGCTTCGTCGACTCCTGAGCTGAACACGTCGTCCGAAACGGCGCTGGACTCGACCGCCCCAGCCGCCGCAGCGGCCGCGACGCGGGGGAGGGAGTAGGCGACCTTGGGGTCGGAAGTCGAAACCCTCCTGACAGCCTCGGAGACAAGCCTCTGCATTGCTACCACCAGTGAGTCTTTCGCCAGCTCCTGGAACGCAGGCGTCTTGATCAGGGCGCGGACGCCGTCTGAGCCTGTCAGGTCGAGCCCCTCAAGCACGCTGACATGTCCAGGCTCCGTCCTTTCTCTGACCTTGTTCGCGATGGCGTTCTTGAAATTTCCCGGGCCCGCCACGGCTATCCTGTCTCCGTCCTGGTAGACCTGTGCGACCACCGCTGCTACCTTAGAGATGTAAGGGAGCGAACTCTGCTCTTCCGCCATCTTCCCCCCGAGGCCTGACTCGACTGTCGTAGAAACCGCGAGATGCGAACCGCTGAGCGTCCCGATGCCTGCCTCCCGCCTGTCGGCCGCAACCAGCACAAACCTCGAGGCAGAGTCGCCCTCGGGCCTGAGCAACTGCGTATCCAGCGGAGACCAGCGTGTTTTCCTCAGCGTAAGGGCGTGCCCTGGCGAAACGGTGAGGGAGTGAGACCCTACTTTTGTCACGCTTTCGTCGCTCGCCTCGACTATGGTCCCCTTCAGCCTGATCCGCTCTATGCTGCTGTCAAGGTGAACTTCCTCCACCGAAAGAGCCACCGTGACTTTCACGCGTTCTCCTTTGTCCGGGCGGGAGTACTCGTCCTCTCGTTTCACAACCCTAGAGCTGCGGGTGACCACGACATCCCCTTTGGCAATCAGCCTGCGCATGGTCCAGAGGTCCTCTGCGGACTCTATGGTGACAGAGCAGTGGCTGTGTTTAGGGTCGAGTTCGTTTATTATCAAAGACCGGTTGGCTACTCTAGGCCGAGGTCCCTGAAGGTACCAATCCGAACGTCTTCGGGAACTTGTCCCAGCTCGCCGGTCCTGTGCCCAATAATCCCCTTCACGCCGACCCTGATCGCTGACTCCACCAGCCTCTGGGTTACGATGCCGTCGAAAATGAGGTAAAGCGCCCCGCTGGTTCCTTCCATCTTCTGCACTAGCTCGCTGATTGGGAACCTTCCTATCTCTACCAGCCCCTGGTCAAGCAGCACCGCCTCGAGGGTCCCGTTCAGGCTGGGGTAGAGCTCACGGGTCTTCACGACGACGGGCTCGTCAGGTTCCTCTGCCCCGTGTGGCTGTGGAGCTGCGGCCTCCGGAGCCGCCCTTTGCCTCCTCTGTACCGCGGGCATGTCGACCTTCTCTGCCTTCAACATGTTGATCACATCTATCGGAGTGAGGTCTTCGACTTCCTTCCCCTGTGGCGCGTGAATCACCTTCTCAACTTTCATCACCTGGGCCAGTTCCTTCTCTATCAGCTCCCCTCCCCTGTCGCCATCGAGGACCGCAACCAGGCGCTTCTTCTTGCCGAGCTCGATGATCGAGTCAGGGACGCTCGTCCCCTCGACCGCGACGACGTTCTCGATTCCAGCCCTCAGGAACAAGACCACATCCGCCCTGCCTTCCACCAGGTAGACGAAGTCTGAAGAGTAGACCCCTGGTCCGGCTGGAAGGTTCTCAAGGCCGTAGTTGATGACCTTGGCCCTCTTTGTGGACTCGGTGACGTCCTTGAGTAGGTTCTCACCCTCGCTCGACGTCTTCGAGCTCCAGTCCCGCACAATCAGCTTAGCCCTATCCACGATCTGCCTCCTCTTCACGGCGCGAACGTCTTCAATCTGCCCTACGTTGAAGCGGGCGCTGCAAGGACCAACTTTGTCGACGCTCTCGACAGCTGCTGCGATGAGAGCCGCGGTGCCGATGTCAGTGGACATGGGTATGATGACCTCGCCTCTCGTCCTGTCATTCTTCGACTCTAGGTTGATTTCTATCCTTCCAACTTTCCAGCTCTTCTGGAGCTCGTTGAGGTTCATTTCAGGGCCGAAGAGACCCTCGGTCTGACCGAAGATCGCCCCGATTACGTCGGCCCTTTCAACGACCCCGTCTACTTCAAACTTCAGTTTGACTAGATACTTTACTATACCTGAATCTGGCAATTTCTTTCTCTCCGTTCACTTCTGTTTCACTCACTTAACGGTGTTAATCGTTAATTGAATTCCACCGTTTTGGTCGGGGATATAAACTTCTTGTTTCTGTTGTCACAGAGTCATCATAGACCGCATCAATCTGTTGCTTGCGGGCTACAGAGCTTCATCAATTCCTACCTGCAGGAGCGCTCTTGCTGCGCTGTCGGGGCAGGTTCGAGAGGTCCCCAATGCGACCTTCGGACACAGCGAATCTGCCTAGGTTCTCCACGTGGAGGAAGACCCCCCGCGACTCGACCCTCAGCCTCAGACGCTCGCGCAACGAGACCTTGACGCTTTCATGGACAAGCTCCCTTGCAAACCTAGATGCGAGCACCGTGCCCTCTCGGTCTAGGTCTGTGAGCAGTATCGTACCCGTACAACCGGCCAGCGCTCCCACCCCCTTTTTGCGGAGAGTCGAAACGGTAACCAGATGCCCTGTATAACCCAGTTTTCTGAGCGCTGCCTGGTCCCGCTGGCCCTCGACTAAGACGCACCACCCTTCTTCTGAGCTGTTGTTCAGGTCGTGGATGAAGTCGACGAGGAAGGACCCGAAAGCCTGGTAGATTCTCTCCCTTTTGTCGATCGATTTGGTCACCGCGATGCGAATGTTGCCCGTCTCTGACGAGCTCGGATCATTTCCCAGCTTTCGCGGGGAGCGTCACCGCGCCTCTTCAACGGGCAAACGGCTTCCGTCTGTCGCACGCCTGGGTAAACCATCCGCTCATCAAAGCGTTTCCGCCTTCGCAGGTGGCCGTTTGGCGCGCTTTAGAACGAAAGCCGTCTGGCGAGGAAGTCGCCCGGCGTTATTTTAGGTGTTCGTAGAGTACCGACAGGTCTATCTCAAATCCTGACACCGGGACGCCTAGTCCGCTAGCTTCGATCGCCTCGGGTTTTATCTCCCCAACGTAGCCGAGCAGCGATCCTCCAGTATCGATGCGAGCGGACCGACCTGGGGAGAAAGCCCAGTGCTCGCCTGCTGTCGCCGACGTCTCGATGCCACCTAGGGTGACGGCAAGCGAATCGAGGAACATCTTAGCCTCTGTGAAGGATGCCTGCGAGTGAGCGACGAGGCATCCGAGCTTCATGGTCTCACTCACGGACCCCTTAGACCTCGAATATACCCGACCGATCTCGAAGACCCGCTGAGGATAGTCTGACTTGATGTTGGTGCGAAGGGCGGCCATCATGGTTGGGAGCAGCGCGTCTCTCAGCACAGAGTGCTCGAGGCTCTTCGGGTCGCTCACCCGGATCCCCGGTCCATCTGGCCTCTGGAACGAGGCGTAAAGATGCTCTGGGTCGGTGAGCTCAAAGGTCATCAACTCGATCATCCCCATCCCTGCCATCAAGGTCGCGACCGAATCGAGGTACTCCTCGTACTGGCTGAACGCCCCGGGCTGTTTGCTCGCCGGGTAGATTGGTTGTATCCTGTCAAACCAGTAACCTAGTGCGGTTTCTTCGGCGAGGTCGACCGGGTGCATGATGTCGACCCTGTATCTGGGGGCGAACGCGTTCTTCCCCTTGACCGAGAGCCTACTCCTGCCGAGGGCTTTCTTAATCTCCCCCAGGCTCAGGTCCATACCCAGCACAGACTGTACGAGGTGTTGATCCAAGGGGACCACGGATGGAACGAGGTCTGGGGTGGTCTTCGTCCTACCCGGGTACTTCACGTCGACTCTCCCCAACCTCCCCCCTGCCTCTGCGAGGGTCGTTGCCACCACGGCGAGGACATCGTCCCCGGCCTTCTCATTCGTGCTCGTGACATCGATGAACATGTTCTTCGTCTTCGTTGTCACCATAGTAGCCGCCCCGTTGATTATCGGGGGAAACGACAAGACCGTGCCTTTGGAGTCTGTTATGACAGGGAAGACTCCGCCTTTGCCGAGTGCTCCCCCGTACGTCCTACCTTCGACGGTGTCACTGAGGATGGAACTGATGGTGCGGGGGTGGCGTTCACCGAGCGGGACGAAGGAGAAGGAAGAGTCCACCGCCAGGTATGAAAATGGCGCCTTTACGGCGTCCATGTCGTGCAGGCCGATGGCGACGGCCTTTCTCCGTCTCCCGAGGCCGTTGTGAAGGTCTTCCTGTAGCGAGATAATCTGCCGGATATCTTCGTCGTCGAGGCGCAGTCCGGTTGCCACGGCGCACGCGATGTATGGTCTGACAGTGGAAAGGCGCCTGTCTACTTTAACTGTGATGCCAGACTGATGAACGCGGAACATGGGGAGTCCGACTTCCTTGCCGAGGAGCCCCCTGAGGGCCCTGGCGATGCCGAAATCAGTGCCGAAGTCAGGCCTGTTGGGGCTGTATTCGACGCGCACCGAGTCCGCTTCGACGCTTTCGATGTCAAGGCCGATGTACGGGAGCCTGTCGATGGCTCTCTTCCTATCCGTCCCTACCATCCTCGAAAGCCTGGAAGTGTAGATCCTAACTACGGGCAACCTCTCTCCTCCCTCTCAGCCATGAAAGGTCGTCACCGTAGATGGACCTCAGGTCATCCAATCCATAGCGGATGAGCATGAGCCTTTCTATCCCGGGCCCCCATGCGAGCACGGGAACTTTGACCCCCAGCGGGACCGTGACCTCGGGCCTGAAAACCCCCGAGCCAGAAAGCTCAATCCAGGAGTCCACGGCTTTCGAGTATCCTATGACCTCAAGCGATGGCTCGGTGTATGGGAAGAAGGTCGGCCAGAGCTTGACCTGGGACATCCCCAGCTTCTTGTAGAACTCCATCAGGAACCCCATGAGGTGCCTGACGTTGAGTCCTTCCCCCACCATGATTCCGTCCATCTGGTAGAACTCGGCCAGGTGTTTGTAATCGAGGTTTTCGTTCCTGTAAACCTTCGACACGGCGAAGACCCGCCTCTCTTTCTCCTTCTCCTCGGCAAGCGCCTTTACTGTCAGGACGGTGTTGTGCGTCCTGAGAACTAGACGCCTAGCCTCCTCTATGTTCCATTGGTATCCCCAGCCTCTGCTCCCCGTCTTCCATCCGTTCTCGTGCGTGGATGCGACTTTGGCGACGGTCCCGACGCGTTTCAGCTCGACGTCTGATAGCCCGTCAAGGTAGAATGTGTCCTGCATCTCCCTGCTCGGATGGTTCTGGGGGACGAACAAGGCGTCGAAGTTCCAGAACGCAGGATGGACGCTGTCCCCTTGGACCTCAGTGAACCCCATGGAGATGTACGTCTCCCTGACTTCCCGGATGAAGTCACGGACCGGGTGGCGACGGCCGGGATAGAAGCGCGGCGCTTTTGCTTCGACGTCGATCGGCCTTAGCCTCTTCCCCCGCCATGAGCCGGAGGACAGGACTTCCGGAGTGAGCCTATCGACAATGTCTTCGTTAGATGTCTGAGATGCCGCCTTGCGCCCCGCTTCAGTCAGTGACACAGTGGTGTTCCTAGACTCCTCGCGCTTCAGTACCCCGCGCTTGACGAGGTCCGAGATTAGTGAAGCCTGCTCATCGTCGAGGTCTGATTCAGGTTTTCCCTCAGAGAGATGGTCGATGAGCGTCTTCATGGTCTGGGGCCCACTGGGGTCTGCGACCAGCACAACCGAGATGGTCTCGCCGGCTACCTTGATCCATCCTGCCCCTCGCGCGCGTCCGAAAGCGGCTGAGAACTCCTGAGGAGACCCGAAGCCCTCTCTCAGTTTTTCGACGGAAAGAGGGGTCGTCGACGCGGATACCCTGCGGAAGAGCTCGAGCTCTGGAGGGCTCCGGACCACTTCGATCCTGCTCTGCACTGAGTCAAGCACCGATATCAGGTTCTTAGACGCCAACCACTGTAGTGCGCGCCTTACCTGGTCTTCCTGGAGAGAAGTGGAGGCGACAAGAGAGGTGAAGGATAAGGAACCAGGAGACGCCAAGGCAGAAAGGATCTTTTGTTCCAAAGGGTGTAGAGAGGTGGACATGTGGCCCTACTTCCCCGCCGAAGACAGGAAATCTCGACTCTTTGCGAGTAGTTCCCGGGCGTCGCCCATCAGAGAGTCCCGCCTTTTGTGATGATCGTCGAGCCATGACTTTACGAGGCCCGCCGCCTCCTGCTTGCACTCGCCGCAAAGGCGAACACCCTTCGAGCACTCGTAGAAGACCTGCTTCACGTGCTCGTCGTTCCTTGCGAAGTGGAACCTGTAGAGGTCGTAGACCGGGCAGACCTCTGGTCGACCGCCTATGCGTTTCTGTTCCTCCACCGTATCTCTCCCTCCGGTGAAGGCAGACATGATCTTCTTCGTAGCGTCCTTGGGCTGGTCCTCCAAGGTTAGAAGCGTAGACGAGGACCGCTTCGACATCTTGTCCGAACCCCCGAGGCTGAGCATCAGCCTGTGGTAGATCGAAGAAGGCGGGATAAACCCGTATTCGTCTTTGTACCTGCCAGCGAGGTCTCGGGCGAGCCTGATGTGTGGGTCCTGATCTGCTCCCACAGGGACGAGAACCGGCTTGGGGCCTCCTAGCTCAGGGAGCTGCGGCATCAGGATGTCCCCGGCCTGATAGAGGGCCGACATGTAGAGGCCGATCTGCCTTTCGCCGTAGATCGCCCTCAGCATATTGTTTGTCACGCCCCGGGAGAAAACGGTGCCCAATCTCATGACCTTGACCTCCTCGCTCTGGAAGTAGACTACCGTTCGGTCTGGGTCCAAGCCGAGCGCGAGAATGTCTGCGACGTTCCGCGTCGCGATCTTTGAAGTCTCTTCAAACGAGAGGCCGTTGTCGGCATAAGCTTCGATGTCTGCGATGGCATAGTAAACCGTCGTCTTCTTGGACAGCGACTGGAAGTATATCATATCGTCCGCGGTCATCTTCGTCCCCAGGTGGAAGTCTCCAGTCGGCTTGATGCCGCTCATTACAGCAAATGGGTTGTTTTTCTCGATGGCGTCGAGCACCCGTCCCAGGTCCCTCTGGCCGAAGTCTATCCCCCTGCTAAGATGTGGGCTCAGCTTCTTGAAACGGGAGAGGAGAGGGGCGACCGGGTCGATTCCAAACTCTGTGCGGAGGCGCGTATAGTCCTTGACTGAGCTTGTGCCCCAGGGGTCGAGTTCTCCGGTACCCACGATGCCGTTGCCTGACGAGGTTCTGATATAACCACTATCCAGGGAGACCGGAATTCACCGCTATCCTTCCCCCTTCGTCAGCTTCCCCTGCGTGTCGATCTCTCCGCTCCTGATCCTGGTGGAAGAGATGGGCTTTGAGTCGTCGGCGAGGACGAAGTCGACCACCACCACGTCCAAGGGCGCGAACCCCTTCGCCTTGCGCAGCGAGTTGGCGATAGGTACCCTCTGCGCGGTCTCTCCGCTGACGACAATCGCCTGGATCTCTGGAGAGGCGATCCCCGGCCCGAAGAAATCATCCAACTTGGCTACGAGGTGTTCACGGCCGGGGAACTTCTTGCCGATCAATGATTCGAGGGCGGCGACCCGCTCTTCGTAGCTCTGGTCCGGGCGCTTCCCTTCTTTCCTAGCGAATTCATCGGAAGTGACCCCGATCACGACCCGTTCGCCCACCTCGAAGCACCTCGTCAAGAGAGCGACGTGCCCCTTGTGTATGTGGTCGAACGTCCCGCCGGTAGCCACAGTCTTGTACATCATGACTCCGCCAGCGGGCAAATCAATTGAAATACCACGGACGCACCCAGATGATTCAGAACGAAATAAAGGGATTTGTGAAATGGGTTGCAACTGATTCCGGAAGAATACCGCAGGTCGGGCAAGATAACCTCCGAAGTGAAAGCGCTCGTGCGGTCGCGCATCAAGCCCGGGATGGGATTCCTCGAGACCTGCGAGTTCGTGAAGAAAGAGGTGGAGAGCAGGGGTGGTAAGCTTGCTTTCCCGACTGGGATCGGCGTCAACGAAGTCACTGCACACTACGCGCCCCAAGAGGGTGATGAGTCGGTGTTACATGAGGGCGAGCTCGTCAAGGTGGACTTCGGGGTCCACGTAGACGGTTATGTGACAGACACTTCGGTGACGATTTCATTCAACCCGGAATACAACCTCCTCTTGGAGGCCACCGAGCGGTGCCTAGAGACGGCCATCTCCACGGCAAGGAGGGAACCCAGGACCGCGGAGATCGGCAGAGAGATACACCGGGAAGCAGCCAGGTTCGGGTTCAAGACAATCGAGAACCTGACTGGACACACGGTAGACAGGTACGTAGTGCACGCTGGCAAGAGCATACCTAACCTATTCATGCCTGGGATGCAGTCATTGAAGAAGGGAGACGTGTTCGCAATCGAGCCGTTCCTTACGCTCAGTTCGGCTGCTGGTTATGTGGTCGACGCCCAATCCAAGACTATCTTCTCCCTCGTCGCGAGGAAGAAGACGGGGACGGCCGAACTTGACGGGTTCGCCGACAGGATATGGACAGAACGGAAGACCCTTCCGTTCACGCCACAGTGGTATGCTGCGGAGTACAGCAAGGAGAAGCTCTACGACATCGTCGGCAGGCTCGTAGCGAAGAAGATAATGAGGGCGTATCCGACTTTGGTCGAAGCATCAAGGAGCCCCGTGGCTCAGTTCGAACACACGATGGCGTTGGATGAGAACGGCTTGTCGGTTTTAACTTGAGGGCTTTACGCCTTCGGCATAAACAAGGCTGACTCTTGTGACGTTGGAGCACTTCGGGCACTTCGAAGAGTCCTTGGTCACGTAGTCACCGACGGCGAACGCGCGCTTCGTCTTCTGACCGCACACCGGGCACTCTTCTATGGTGTATACTAGGAGCTTCGTCTTCTTGTCCGGCCCAGGAACCGAGCTCATCATTGGGCCACACCTAGAGTGTTGCCGATGCCTGCGACCACGACCTCGTCTCCCTCCTTCGTCTTCTCTTCTATGACCCTGTTCAGCACTTCTGTCACCCTGTCAGCGGCCTCGGCTATCTCCTTCCTCATTACAGTGATCGCTTCAATGAGGCTCTGCTTGACAAGTATGGCGTAAAGCGGCACCTTCGCCTTGGTCGCTGCCTCTTCGATCTGGAACTTCTCAACCCCTATGCCGCCGATCGCTGCCCCCACTCCTTCTGCTATTTCCCCGGTCTTTTCCCCCTCCAGCTTGAGGGCAGCATCTATCATGACTATGGCGCTCGGCTTCACACCCATGTCCCCTACGATCTTCTGGATTGCCACGCCCGGCTGACCTACGTACGCCATCGGTCCATCAGCCTTCAGCACATAGAGCTTCCTTCCCTTGTATTCTGTTACAGCCATCATGGTGTCCTTGGCGATAACCCTCTTCTCCTTTCCTGCCATGAGTCTTGAGACGACCACGGGCCCGATCCCGTCTCCGACCGGCTCGCCCATCTTGAAGGAGTCAGTCGCGTTGAGCAGGGCGTCAGCTTCCTGGATGATCATAGGCATGAGCATCTGCAACTGGACGAGGGTGAAGTATGAGTTCGTCTTCTTCCCCAAGAGATAGAAGTGCCGCACTATCTTGTGTATCTGGTTGAGTGAGGTGGCGACCTCCAGAAGATTCTCGGATATCGAGATCGTCACGGGATTGGTTTGGTTGAGCAGGGCACCGACCTCAGTCCTGACCCTGTCGTTGTTTGTGGTGACCACATGGTCGATCTTCCCGACCAGCCCGGATGGGTCGATGTCGACCGGCATGATGGTGACGTAGTCCAGAAACTGATCGACCCTCTGCGTGGGGTCGTTGGAAGCCTTCCCAACGTTGACCAGATAGTCTATTGCGTCCTTCCTCGCCTTGTCCTTCATCACCTTCAGCTTGTTGAGGCCCCTGCCTATCTCATTTATCGCGAAATAGGACTGAAGCCTAGTTCCGAACGCAAACTGGACGATAAAGAGCAGCCCGAAGAAAGCGATATAGAGGTAGGTCGTGATATCGCTGGTAGATACCTGCAGGACCGCAGACGAAATGGTAAGCACGAAAGTCGAAATTCGAGCAGAGTGAGCGGGACTTAAATGTTCTGTACGAAAGGTACAGAAGAAGTAGGATTTTTGAGAAAAAGGCGCCGGCACCTCGGCTTCCCGACTCCTCTCGGAAGTCAGTAGCACCGGGGCGACGCATGGTTTGACTTCTGGGATCGGACGAGTCCAGGTCGGGCCCACACGCTATGGCCGGCTAGAAGCCAGCGGTTCCGGAGCGGTAGATTAACGTTTCTGGCAGGCTGCAAGCGTTTTTACGTGTGTTGAGACAAGGAAGGCACGTGCAGCGGAAGCTCCTCGACATTCTGGCGTGTCCCATTGACAAGCATTATCCGCTGGAACTCATGGAGTTCAGTCTGAGAGGGATGGACGTTGTAGTCGACGGAGCCCTCGTCTGCCAAGAGTGCGGAAGATACTACCCAATAATCGACGAGATCCCCGTCATGCTCCCGGACAACCTGAGGAACAGGAAAGAAGATCTTGGATTCCTCGAAAGATGGAGCTCTAAGCTTCCTCAGAATGTGGTCCATGGCGGGAAACCCTGGAGCCTGTAACCCAGAGATAGAAACTCTAAAGGCACCTGCGAGCCGCCCCGTCTGCCGTGTTGGGGGTATAGCCCAGAGCAAAAAGCGGGCATCTAGGCAGGGCGACAGGCTCCAGTGGTCAAACTCCAAAGTTTGATGACACCGCAGCGTGGATGATTAGGCATTGGAGCTGCAGATACCTGTAGACCGTCGGTTCAAATCCGACTACCCCCACACTTCACTCATGTTCTAGATGCTACCATTAAATAGACAACCAGAGATTGTTTCCCTGTTTGAAATCAGGGCAGATGTCTGCCGCGATAGTCGCGCTCACAATGGCGTGCTTGCTCTTCACGCAAGTCGCGGTGGCACAGACAACTTACGCGCTCACGGTCTCCACCGACGCGTCATCCTACACTGGGTCACAGAGCATCAAGATATCCGGACATGTATCGCCCGCACCTGGGCCATCGACGGGCGTGATCCTGAAAGTGGTAAACCCCTCGGGGGCCGTTCTGCTGGTCGATGAAGCGAACGTCGGAGCTAGTACGGGCGAGTACAATCTCACTGTCGTCGCAGGTGGATCGTCGAGCTGGGTGGCAGGGACATACATGGTGAACGCCACCTGGGGGGCATATCCTCCTCAGATCTACGCACATACTACGTTCACTTACTCGCCGACCGTCGCGACCACTACGACCACTGTGGTTTCCACCACTACGACTTCTAACACGACCACCACTACGACGACTGCCGTCACGACCACAACCACTACTACGACGACGACAACGTCGACTAGCAGTGGTAGCGGGGGAGTTCCCGTCTTCCCCTTCGAAGGGACCCTCACCGCGATATTCGTCCTCTTCGTGCTTTCAGCCTACCTCGTCGCCAGACGGTTCGCAGCCAAGGGACCGGCGATGTGTCCCGGTGAGCCTGGCGCCTAGTTGAAACCTGAAGTAAGATTCGTTGTCTGGATAGGGACTGCGTCGGCTCTGACGCTTGTCACGGCTCCGGACTTCTTCTCTCTCCTCAACCAGTCCCTGGGCGACACGTTTGGCAACGTCTTCCCTGCCATCCCGTTTGCCGCCCTGCTTACGCTCATCTTCGCGCTGAGATGGAACGACTTCAAATCCGCTCTTCAGAACGAGGGAGGCGCAAGAACCGAGCGCAACGTTAGGCTGGTTGGGGCAGCGGCGATAGCCGGGTTGCTCATCCTGGAGCCTTTAACGAACCTTACAGTTGAGACAGCGGGCATCGCTGTAGTCCTGACGTTCTTCGCGAGTTCCCTTGTCATCGCCCCTCTCTCCAGGAGGTTCCTTCTGCCGTATGCCGTCATCTATGCGGCGGGTGTCGGAGCGCCCTTTGTCCTTCAGTGGGCGCTCGGAGAGCCGCTCGCCGTGCTGTCGTCGATTCTTTCTGCGAAGCTGGTGGGGTTGGCGGGGTTTCCGGTGGCTTGGCAGGGGACGCAGTTTCAGTTGCTTTCGAAGACCGGAGACGTCATCGACGGGGTGGTGACGCCAGGCTGCTCGAGTATCATATCAGTGACGACCTTTCTCGGACTTCTCGCTCTCATGCACATGGACCTAAGAAAGGACGCCAGGTCTACAGCGACGCTGGCGGTGGCGGGGATAGCGGTTCTCACCATTCTCAATTCAATCCGCATCCTCCTTCTGATGTGGGTCGGCTATGTCGACGGATCTGCGGCCTTTTGGGGGATCCACAACTGGATCGGCTACGCGCTGTTCCTTGGCTTCTATCTGGCGGCGCTCCCAATATACTCGAGGATGGGGACCGCAGGAATAAGGCCGGTCAAGCTGTAGAGGGGCAATTCTCTGTCCTCCGCCGTCGGGCCCTCCAAACTGCCGCGCCGCTTCTTCAGCAGGTACACCCCCGATGTCGCCAAGGCCCTCATAGGCGCCAGGCTCGTCAGGGTGGTCGATGAAAGGAGGTTGTCCGGCGTCGTCGTCGAGACAGAGGCATACAGGGGCCTAAATGACCCGGCAAGCCACGCTTATCGAGGGAAGACCTCTCGGAACCGAGTGATGTTTGGTCCTGCGGGACATGCGTACGTCTACTTCACCATGGGGATGCACTACTGCCTTAATGTCACCACGGAATCCGACGGGTCGCCGGCCGCCGTCCTCCTGCGCGCTGTCCAGCCTACCGAGGGTATCGAGGAGATGGCAGCTAACAGAGGCACGCAAGACAAGGGACGGCTAGCCTCTGGTCCTGGCAACCTGACGAAGGCATTCAAGATAGACAGGAACCTCAATGGGGAAGATATCACGAAATCGGACAGCCTGTACTTTGAATCAGGGAGGGCGGAAGGAGCGATTAGAATGAGCACCAGGGTGGGGGTCTCGCACGGCAAGGAAAGGAAATGGCGTTATTTCCTCGCTGGGAGCCCGTATGTCTCCAAGGGCAGGCCATCCTAGGCCCAGAACCCATAACTAACTCATGGTTGACACGCGAGACAGGGGTCGTCGGCTAGTCTGGTCTAGGCTTCAAACCTCACCGGAAGTGGCCTTGGGATTTTCCCACAAGAACGCTTGAGATCCCCGGTTCAAATCCGGGCGACCCCACATTAATCCGGGCTCACAAATAGGGACGCCAAGAACTATAGCCCAGCCCCGTGCTGATGAATCTCGTTGTTTGGAGCGCCGGAAGCGGAAGGATACGAGTCGTTACCGCATGGCACGTAGCCTGGTCATTCGTGGACTACCCATCATCAATTCTTTCTTCCCTATGCGATGTCTATGTGAGGCCCTCTCTGCGAAGCGTTGGGTGGAAGTGAGATGTCCAACCCAGCTCATGGCGTTCGAATCCGACAGGTCAGCCCATAGTGATATGGACCGGCGTCTATCGCCTTGACGACGCGCAGACCGCATGAGGACAGGATCTCCCTAGCCTCTCTCCCAGTAAGTCGGATTTCGGATGGGGGACCCATCCTCGTCTTCGCTTTCTTCCAATCTATATCAACTACTGTTGCATCAGGCCTGCAGATTCGTCTGACTTCCTTGAAGAAGGCGTCCTTGTCGTTAAGGTCGTGGAGAACGTTTGCGAAGAGCGCAAGGTCTACTGAGCCCGATGGAATGCTGGTATCTGTGACATCGGCCCGAACGACCTTGATGACTTCACTAAATCCGTGAGATGCCGCGATTGCGGCACGCAGGTGATTTAGCATCGCTTGGCTCTTGTCGACAGCGTAGACAACTCCGCCGGGGCCGACCAGCGAAGCTATCGAAGGAGTGAAGAAACCTGGCCCGCACGCCAAGTCGGCTACTGTCATACCCTTTCGGACACCCATGGCTTTCGATATCTTCAGCGGGTCCTGCCATTTCCTTCTGTCTTCCGAGAGAAGGATGCGAGCGAACTCGTCCTCATGGTTCACGTGCTAACTCGCCTCCACAGCCAACAGCATCTTCGCCGCTGACGCTTTACGATTCTCGCGGAAAACCTCAGTTGCACTCTGACTTCGGTGCCTCAGTAATCGCACGCCCAACCCCCATGACTTTGACGTCAAGCGGGAAGTTGTTTGGGCCCGCCTTTGAGGGGTGCCTTGGAAGCAGACGACGAGGCCACGCGAAACATGGGCTTCTACGTCTGAAGTGCACACACAGAACCAGCTGGCCAACTGATTGAAAACATAGGACAGCCAGCTCAACCTTTGATGGCTGAGCTGACCTTCTGGGCGACGTCTGGTGGGACATTCTGCATGTTGTGCGCGACCTTTGCGTGCACCGCAGCTATCTGCATCACTTCGTCCTTGGATGACGCGCTTTTCACTTCGAAGTCGCACTTCATGCCTGTGTCCTTGCACTTGAATTTGTATCCTGCCATTCTTGGTCATCCCAAGAGATTCTTGACGCCGATAAAAGCCTTGGACCGGCAGTCGCCGGCCCGGTCCGCGCCATCATGGCTAACACTTGGATGCGGGGGTTTTAAGCGGAGATGGAACCTATCGGGACAACCAACGGTGGCGAATACTGCAAAAAGCAGGCAGTTATGGATCCACGTTGAGTAACTCGGCACACAAGCTGGTTCCTGATTCGCGCCAGCTCCGCATCGCCCAGCATTTTCTGGCGCGCAGGGCAGAAACATCGTGATGAAAACGAGTAGTCATATGATTAAATACAATTGACCTAGAGTCTTAGTCGTTGCAGGCGGCTCCTCGAAGGGTCAAAACGATCTACAGCGTGATCGCCTCTCCGCAGAGGCTCGAGATACTCCGGATCCTGAACATCAAGGGACCGCTGACCTACAGCGCGCTGAAGACGCTTGCGGGCTTCAAGTCCAAGAAGGAATCGGGGAAGTTCGCATACCATTTGAGAAAGCTTGTGAAGCAATTGCTCATACAGCTGAACAGGCAAGAGAGGAAATACACCGTCACCAATCTGGGGAGGCTCGTCCTGAACCTGACCCGCCAGATAGAGGAGCAGTCGCTGGTAGAGAGCGGGAAGCTGTATGTCAGGACATCTCATCAGACAATGGAGGAATTCAACGCCAACAAGATACTCCAGTCCCTCGTGAAAGAGGCTGGGATGCCCGTAGAGCTGGCCCAGAAGATCACCAGCGAGACGGAGTCGAGGCTGTACAAGTTCCAGACACAGTATCTCACTGCTCCTCTCATCAGGGAAATCGTCAATGCCCTGCTTGTCGAACACAGCATGGAAGAGTACAGGCACAAGCTTACCAGGCTGGGCATGCCCATCTATGACGTCACTCAGCTCCTTGGCAGGGCGGGAGACGACGGAGGGAACGTCGAGTCACTGATACATCAGACAGGGAAGCAGGTCTTCTCCGAGTACCTCCTCCTAGAGCAGCTTCCGAGGGACGTCGCCGACGCGCACCTATCGGGCGACATGCACATCACGAACGCGGGCTCGTGGGGGCTGACTCCGGACACTGTGTTCGTCGACCTGCTCTCGATGAAGAGCGCCGGGCTCAACCCCAGAGGCAAGATACCGAACACTTCGATGATACCGAGCCCCGAAAGCGCCGAGAGGGCTCTCAATATCGTGCTGAACATGGCGTCGATGCTGACGCGAGAAGCGTCAGACGAGATCACGTTCCGCAACTTCCTCCAATTCGTTGGGCCGTTCTGCAAATCGAGGGGGAAGAGAGAGCTCGAGTCTCTCCTACAGAGGTTCTTCGAGGTGATAGGCTCGCCAGTGGCGGGGGCGAACGGGCCCGCAATCAGCATCGACCTCAACCCCTACAGGCATGACGACGTCGGGAGGGATGTGATTGACAAGACTTTGGACGCCGCCCTGGGCGCATACAGGAGCTACGTCGAGGAGACCCCCAGGCCTGACGTAAGGATAATTCTGGCCAAGCCGAGCAGGGTCGACGACACGAAGACGCTGAAAGACGCCGCATCCATAATATTCAATGGAGGAAGGATTGCCTTCTCCTCGTCGGACCAGCGGAGGAGCTTCTTGGGCCTGGACGCCAACGTACTCTCCGCCGAGACTCAGGCCGACAATGTCAGCGTGCTCCACGGTCTCAGTCTGAACCTCCCGAGGCTCGCCTATGACTCGAATCAAGATGAGACGTACTTCAGGGCGAAACTCGCTCTCCTGATAGGGGTCGCGGCTGACGCGCTCTCAACGAGGCGGCGCCTGATAGAGCGCACGTTGAAGCGTGGACTGCTGCCTTCCCTTGCGTCCGGGTCTGACGCGGTCACGTCGGACACGATGCCATTAATCATGAACTTGGTTGGGCTGGACGAGACGTTAGCGAGTCTGATAAGGGACCCTACGACAGCATCTCGTTACGAACTCGCTCACAAGATAGTGGGGACCGCAACCCAGGTCGCAGATGACAAGTCTACCAAGATCGACAGGCTCGGGGTGGCGCTGCTTGACCTAGACGGCGCTCTCAGGCTTGCCAACCTTGACTCCGAGAAGTACGGCAAGGCGAATATCCAGCCTCTCATGAGAGGGGCGTACACTCAGGCGCCAAGGCTGCAGCTGGCCGACCTCGAGAACGCTGAGAGGATGAGCTATATGACCAATCTTTCGGCTGGGCTTCACGGCGGAGTGTCCGTGACCCTCGATGGGTCATCAGATGAAGTGAGAGCGATATACAATCTGATATTGAACGCGACGCCCAAGCTCCCCTACTTCAAGGTGGACAGGATCATCTCTGTCTGCAGGAACTGTGGAACCAAGCTCCCTCAGAGTGCCGCACGGTGTCCGAAGTGCAAGTCCGTGGCGATGGCGCAGTATTCGACAGCGGCGTAGCCGTCGCTCCTGCGCTTTACTTCTTGTCAAAACGAGTTAACTGACTAACGCCTCATGGCGTCGCGGTTAGGTGATGTGTCCTCCTTGTTGGTCAACTTAGAGTCAGCCATGGTCGAAATATATAGCGAGGGAGATGGGGTGGAGGCCAAGGTTATGACGTCAATCGTTGAACAACCACACGGCTCTCCGGATGTAGGAGAGGGACAGAAGGGGGAAGTGAAGCTCCCAGTTGAGACGCTGGCGGCGTTCGGAGGAGATGAGCTGCGCGCACGCGTCTTCTATGAGAAATACGCGCTGAGGGACTCCGAAGGGAAGCAGACGGAGAAGGTGCCTGCCGACATGTGGCGCAGGGTGGCAAGGGAGCTGGCTTCGCCTGAGAAGGACGAGGAGAAGAGGAAGGAGTGGGCCACGAAGTTCTACTGGTTGCTTGAGAGCTACCGTTTTGTGCCTGGAGGGAGGATACTTTTCGGCGCCGGTCAGCCGAGGAAGTCGACGCTCCTGAACTGTTACTTCTTCAAGATAAAAGAAGACTCCATAGAGGCAATATTCGAGTGGTGCAAGGAGGCCGCCCGTACCTATAGCTACGGGGGAGGGGTGGGCACAGACATCTCGGTCCTCAGGCCGAGGGGTGCGCCGGTGAACAACTCTGCCATCTACAGCTCCGGGTCCGTCTCTTTCATGGAGCTCCTATCCACGACAACCGGGACTATCGGCCAGGCTGGAAGGAGAGGGGCGCTCATGATTACGATTGGGGTGGACCATCCGGACGTGATGGACTTCATCGGCGTCAAGAAGGACCTGAAGAAGGTGAACTACGCCAACATCTCGGTGAAAATCACCGACGACTTCATGAGAGCCGTGGAAACCGATGGCGATTTCCAGCTCCATTTCAAGAACGAGAAGGTGGAGGTCAACCGCACGGTCAGGGCTAGGGAGGTATGGAAGTCCCTTATCAGAGGAGCCTGGCAGTCGGCCGAGCCCGGGGTCCTTTTCTGGGACGCCATCAAGCGCGAATCGACGACCGAGTACAACGGGATGGAGGTCCAAGGGGTAAATCCTTGCAGCGAGCAGACCCTCGAGAGCTACGGCTGTTGCTGCCTCGGATCGGTGAACCTCAGCGCCTTCGTGAAAGACCCATTCACAGAAAGAGCGAGCATCGACTGGGACCAGCTCACCAGGGCGGCCCAGTACGGCGTCAGGTTCCTGGACAACGTCCTCGACTACAACGCTGAAAGGCACCCGCTCCAGCAGCAGAAGACGGCATCCCTCCACAGCCGGCGTATTGGCGTGGGTATCACCGGACTCGGAGACATGCTGATCAAACTGGGGCTGAAATACGACGATGACTCCACCATCGAGTATGTGGACCACCTGTTCGAGAGGATCAAGAACGTCTTCTATGACTACTCGACCGAGCTTGCGCGGGAGAAGGGGAGCTTCCCGGCATTTGACGCGGACAAGCACCTGGCACAGCCTTTCATCTCCAGGCTCGACACAAAGGTGAAGGAGAAGATCAGGAGCCAAGGGATCAGGAATGCGGCGGTCACGACAATTCCCCCGGTGGGGTCAGGGTCGATTCTGGCCGGGACCAGCAGTGGGGTAGAACCAGTGTTCGCCCTTTTCTACACCAGGAGGAGCAAGTCTCTCAGCGAGGGGGAGTTCAAGGTCTTCCACCCGCTGGTCAAGGAGTACATGTCCACCACTGGCGCCAGAGACGAAGGTCAGATCCCCAACTATTTCGTCACGGCCCACCAGATCATGCCAGAGATGAGAGTGAAGATGCAGGCGACCATTCAGAAGCACATCGACACCGCCATCTCAAGCACCGTTAACCTCCCCGAAGACATAACCCCCGAGGAAGTAGAGAAAATCTACCTTCTCGCTTGGCGGCTGGGATGCAAAGGCATCACCGTCTACCGGGAGGGAAGCAGGGAAGGCATCTTGGAGACTGAGAAAGTGGCCAAAAAAGTCGAGCCGAAGTCGGCGGCTTCTTTCGAGAGACCCAAGGTGATGGAGGGGAGGACCCTGAAGCTGAAGCTGCCTCAGGGGAGCATCTACCTCACGGCGAACCTGGTCAACGGGATCATCAAGGAGGTCTTCGTCACACTGGGCAAGTCTGGGGCTGACGAAAACGCAGACGCCGCGGCGCTGGGAAGGCTGATCAGCCTATACCTTCAACACGGAGGAGACATCACCAATGTCATCTCCACGCTGAAGGGGATAAAGGGGAAGTACGTCTCCTGGGATGAAGGAACCCAGCTGCAGTCCATCCCCGATGCCATCGCCAAAGCGCTGGAGCTCCTCACGCTGAACCATGTGGTCAAGGAGTCGAGTATAACTGTCCAGGCGAAGAGGCCTTCGGAGGGAGGGGCGTGCCCAGACTGCCATGAGAACACCCTGGTCTTCGAGAACGGCTGCTACCACTGCAACTCCTGCGGTTACTCGAAGTGCGAGTAGAGAAGGAAGGGTCGGGGGACTAACCTCGGCCCAACCGTCGGCATCGAAGAGGATTGCCGTTGTGGGGAGCTACAATATCGGCCAGACCATACTTGTGGACAGGCTGCCGAAGCCGGGGGAGACTCTCCTTGGCAGCGGCTATTGCGAAGGCATGGGCGGGAAGGGGTCAAACCAAGCCGTGGCAGCGCGGAGGCTCGGAGGAGACGTCCTCTTCATGGGGTGCGTAGGCAGGGACAGGTATGGGGACGAGGCGCTCAAGCTCTGGAAGGCGGAAGGGGTCGCAACTCGGGTGGGAAGAGTGCCGGCCCATACCGGCGTCGCCCTCATAGTAGTGGGAAGAGAGGGGACAAACACGATTGTGGTGGACGCCGGAGCAAACATGGCGTTCGATACGGCAGATCTTGACGCAAGCGACGCCATCAAAGGGTCAAGGCTGGTCCTCACCCAACTCGAAATCCCCGCTGAGACGGCGGTAGCCGCTGGCAGGCTAGGTAGGAAGTTCGGAGCTACCACGATTCTCAACCCCGCGCCCGCACGTCGCATGGATGAGCTCGACCTCTCGGTGTTCGACATAGTGACACCCAACGAGGAAGAGTTTGCCACCGTAACCGGCACAGACGACTTGGGGAAGGGGACGGCTGCGCTTCTAAAGGCTGGTGCGAAGGCGGCCATAGTAACCCTTGGAGAGAAGGGAGCTTACCTGGCCACCAGAGATGAGAGGCGCCACATCGCTGCACCCAAGGTCAATGCTGTCGATCCCACCGGGGCAGGTGATGCTTTCAACGGGGCGCTTGCGGTCGCGATCTGCGAGGGGCTGGGGCTCGAAGACGCCGTCAGGTTTGCGAACTGCGCGGGTGCCCTCACGGTGACGAAAAGAGACGTCATCCCGGCGCTGCCGATGAGAAGCGACGTCGAAAGGCTCATGAAGGACCACGTGCTCGCGCGAAGCTCTGTCTGACGAGCGGTCTGGTTACGAACTAAGCTTCAATATCGCCCTTGCGACCTCGCCGTCTGACTGTTCCAGCGCGGCGGCCGCTTTCTCTTTGCTCACTCCGGTCTGTTGCTGGACGAGGAGTATGTCCTCCTCGCTGAAAGCCTTCTTCTCGACCTCGACCTCCTCCACCTCGCCTACTACCTGGAAGATGCGGTTCCCCTGCGCGTTCACTTCGGAGACCGAGGCGTTGGTGATGTGCATTTCCTTGTCGGTGGTCTTTATCACGACCTCTTGGACGTTGGGAATCTCTTTCATGTTTATCCCCATCCTGTCCATCATACGCCTTGCGTTCCTGTTGTCCATCTTCATAGCTGCACGCCCGATCTGACCTTCACCGCTGCCCCGTGTTTAAACTGTGCCATGACGCTCCCACTGAGGACCGCCATCCCGACTCCGAGGACCCGGCCTCTTCTGTCTATCACCACCACCTCTCCCTTCGGACGAACGTTCTTCCCCGCTCGCGTCACGAATTTGCAGAAGACCGACTTCCCTCCCCTGACGAATGTGACTGCGTCGTCAGACACCTCCACGAAGTTCTCCCTGAACCTTGGGCTTTTCGAAAGGATGGTCGCCGCTTCGAGCGAAAGCGCCATCGCGCCGTTCGGCTTCACGGTCGCAAACAGCTTGCCCTCCAGTTGCACCAGCTTCACCCTTCCAGATCTCCGGGAGTAGTATACCCTGAACCCCGACCTGGGGAGCGCCCTGCTCGCCCCTCTGCCAAACAGGTAGTCTACGATGACCGACACCTTGCGGAGGTCGTCAGAGGGGTCCAAGCGACCCCACCGTCGGGGGCGTGCCCGATAAATGCAAGTCGCAAGGGTCAGGACGTACCCTTCGGAATCGTTCATCTATCGCTCCGTTGACAGTAAGCGACGTGCCGAGCATCAGGGTGCTCAGGATAGGCCAAAGATACGTCAGAGATGAGAGGACCCTTACCCACCTTTGCCTCGTTTCAAGGGCCCTCGGCGCCGAGTCGATATACCTCGAAGACGCCGAAAACGACGTGCTTGCGACCCTCGATGGCGTCAACAGGACCTGGGGAGGCGAGTTTCAAGCGAAGCTTGGAGCGTCCTGGAGAAGCGTAATCAGGGAGGCCAAGAAGGAAGGGAGGAGCGTCGTGCACCTGACCATGTACGGGATGCCGATCCAAGACGTAGTCCCCGAGCTGCGGAAGCTCGACAAGCTGCTCTTGGTTGTGGGAGGGCCCAAGGTCCCAGGGCGCGTATACCATGAAGCGGACTACAACGTGGCCGTCACGTCCCAACCCCACTCAGAAGTGGCGGCTCTCGCCATCGTCCTACATGAGATACAGGGCGGGGAAGAGCTTAAGAGGACGTTTGTAAAAAGTAAGCTGAGAATCTTGCCCAACCCGCGGGGCAAGAGGGTTGTAGAAAATTGAAGATTGAATACGAAGATACTTTTGTGAAAGTGGCTG
>DAHVLJ010000011.1 GCA_027320425.1 Nitrososphaerota archaeon | reverse complement strand
AAGAACGAGGTCGGGGTATGCCACATCGCCCCTACTTTCACAGAAAGAGAGGGGGCCGGAGTTCATCCGCTGAGATACAGGGTCCCCTGGGGGAGCACCATCAAGCTGTCCCTGTTCAGAGAGGCTGACGCCAGGCTCTACGGGGCGTCAGACGGGCCGGCCGGAGTCAGGGTGGGCCTGGGCGACAGCGTGACAGTCAGGGCGGGGAAGAAGGTGACAAGGCTGATTTCCTTCAGGTGAGCGCTCCCGGGGTGGCGGCTAGCCCGGGGGGTCGACGCCGGTCGCTATGTACTCCACCGTCTCTCCGATGTACGTCGCATGGTCGGCGATCCTTTCCAGGTACCGCAGAATCAGGGTCGCAGACAGTGCGCATCTGATGTTGGACTTCGCGCCCAGGGTCTTCATGAGGTTGCTCCTGTAGCTGTCGTCCACGGCGTCGTCCATGGTGGGGATCTTCCTGGCGAGCTCCACGTCCCTCCTCGAGAACGCCTCCACGCTCATCTTAATCATCTCCTGGGTCTTTTGCGCAGTCGCTTCGACTGAGCTGTGGTCGCACTGGCCGAGGTCGCCGAACATGTCAAGGACCTCCGTTATGTCCCGGGCGTACCTACCGTATCTGAAGAACCCATAGGAGATCTCGAGGCAGGCTTTGAGGAACCTGAGGTCGGTCGCGACGGGCTGGTACCTGGCGATCATCTCCACCGAAAGGTCGCTAACCTGGCGATGAAGCTCCTGCAGTCGGTCAGACATCTGCTTGACCTCGGTGCCCTTTCCCCCTTTCACGTAGGCCTCTATTGAGGCGGAGACTGCGGCCTGGGAGAGCCCGGCCATCTCGGTCAGCATCGTGTTGAGCTGGCCCAGCCCCATGTCCATGAGCCTCATTCGCGGATATCCCTCCACTCCATCTACAGTGTACCTCTGATGTATTTCTCGGTGAGGGCGTTCTTGGGGTTCTGGAAGACCTCCTCGGCCGGGCCGAACTCCACCAGCTCTCCCCGGTAGAGAAAGGCCACCTCGTTCCCCACCCTGGCCGCCTGCTGCATGTTGTGCGTGACGAGGACGACGGTGTAGTTCTCCTTCAGTTCGACCATGAGCTCCTCGACCTTGAAGGCCGAACCCGGGTCGAGAGCCGACGCCGGCTCGTCCATCAGGATCACTTCGGGTTTAACTGCGAGAGCGCGTGCGATACAGAGGCGCTGCTGCTGGCCGCCTGACAGCTCGAGGGCGCTCTTGTTGAGCCTCGTACCCACCTCCTCCCAGAGCGCGGCCTTCTCAAGGCTTTCACGGACTACCTGGTCGAGCTCTGACTTCGTTTTCGTGAGCTTGTGAATCCTTGGGCCGAAAGCCACGTTGTCGTATATCGAGATCGGAAAAGGGTTCGGCTTCTGGAAGACCATCCCAACCCTCGTGCGCAGCAGGATTGGATCAACCTCGGACGAATAGACGTCAGTGCCGTTGATGAGGACCTGGCCGGTCACCCTGAACTTGCGTACCCCGTCGTTCATCCGGTTGATGGTGCGGAGTAGGGTCGTCTTGCCGCATCCGGATGGTCCCATGAATACGGTGACCCTGTTGCGGGCGATTGAGAGTGAAATCTCGTCGAGGACCTTCTGCTCCCCGTAGTAGGCGCAGAGGCTTTGCAGCCTTATCAGCCCGCCCTCGTCTCCCGTCAGTCCCTTCGAGCGTTCGTGGTCCAGGATCTCTCTTTCCCTTGTTCCTTGGCCGCTGGCGACGCGGTGAACGGGCTCTGGTTCTGGTTTCATCATCTATACCTTCGAGAACCTCCTGACTACTACCCGGGCGACGATGTTTATCAAAAGGATGCTAGTGATGAGCACGAAGGAGGAAAGGTACGCCAGGTTGTGGGCGCTGTTCGAAGGAAGCTGGGAGTAGACGTAGACGATGTAGGTAAGGAAACCCACGGGGGTATGGAGGAAGCTCCCGTTGAAGTTGTAGTTGGAAAAGGAGGCAGTGAAGAGGAGCGGAGCTGTCTCGCTGAGACCGATGCTCACCGACAGAAGTATGCCAGTGAGGATTCCGGGCATCGCGAACCTCAGCGTGAGGCGGTTTATCGTAGTGCTCTTGGTGCTGCCGAGCGCCCTTGCCCCTTCTCTGATGTCGTCAGGGACCTTCCGCAGGGCCAGCTCTGTCGTCCTGAAAACATAGGGAAACATCAGGATGGACAAGGTGAGGGCTCCCGCAAGTGCGGAGTACCCCCAACCGAAATACAGGACGAAGATGAAGTACCCTGCCAACCCCACGACCATGGAAGAGTTGCCTGCCAACACGTCGGAGACAAACCTGAGCGCTTCTGAGAACTTGTTGTTGTTCGAGAACTCCGCCATGTAGATACCGCCGAGGAGCCCTAGCGGGACCGTGATCGCCGTCGCCAGCGCCATCAGCACGACAGTCCCGGAGATTGCGTTTGAGATGCCACCGCCTACAAACTCCACGCCGGTCCCGACCGTAATCGTCGTCAGCGCGGGCCAAGAGATCACTTCCAGGCCCTTGATGACGAACAGATAGATTATGTCTGCGAGAGGCACCAGGACCAGGACAATGCTGAACACTGTCAGCCCGGTCATCACATAATTCCGTAGTCGCCTCCTGCCATAGCCAGGGGGTCCGCGGACGCTCCATCGTGCAGAAGTGGCGGGAGAGGCGGAATGTGGGGCCTCCGGGGCCCGGACTAAGGACGGCTCTCTTGCACTCATGACTTCCTACACCTGGACAAGGTGTTCGGCGCTTGAGATGAATCCACGTCTTACTAAGAGCCGGGCGACGATGTTCGCCGTCGTAGTGATGATGAAGAGGACCAGGGCCAGCTCTGCGATTGCGTTGACTTCCATTCCGGACGGGTCGGTGAGCGCGCTGTCAAATGTCACCGCCATGAAGGCCGAAAGGGTGTTGATCGGATAGTAGAGCGTCTTCGGAAGCACGTTCAGGGCGGACTGCGAGACCAGGACCACGGCCATGGTTTCGCCGAGCGCGCGCCCGAGGCCGAGGACCAGAGAGCCGATTATCGCGGTCTTGGCGTAGGGCAGGACGACCTTTCGGGTGATCTCCCAGTTTGTCATGCCAAGTGCCATGCCCGCTTCCTTCAGCTCGACGGGGGTCTGGGCCATCGCGTCGCGGCTTATGGCCGAAACGATAGGGACAATCATTAACGACAGGACGAGCCCTGAAGCGAGTAGGCCGTATCCGTAGACGGGCCCTCCGACACCGGGTATGAAGCCCAGATACTGAGCCATTGCAGGCTCGACGTAGTTGAAAAGCAGGGGAGCAAGCACGAGGAACCCCCAGAAGCCAAAGACGACGCTGGGGATTCCCGCCAGCAGTTCGACAAAGAAGGACAGCGAAGTGGAGAGGCGTTTGGGGGCCACGGACGTGAGGAAGATCGCCACCCCGAGGCTAAGCGGGGCCCCGATGAGCAACGCAAGGCCGGACGAGATGAGAGTCCCGGAGAAGAACACCAGCATCCCATAGGAGGCGCCGGACATGGCCGGGAACCCGCGGATGGTCGTCAGGGTGGTCGAGATTCCCGGGTTCCATATGACTGTCGTGAAGAAGTTCAGTCCGTTGACGATGATGGACGGGACTCCGAAGACCGCCAACACTGCGAGAACCATAAAAAGGAAAAGGAGCGCACTGCTTCCCAGCAGTGCGGAGACAAGGGCGTAGACCCGGTCTGCCGTCCGCCTCCAGCTGCCTCCAGCTTTCATCTGCGTCTGACCTTGGTCTACGGGCCTATCTGCGCGATTTGTGCGTAGCTGAGAGTGGCGATTGAGCTGGGCAAAGCGACGAACCCTACCTTGTTCAGGTACGAGGGAGCGTTGCCGTTTTGTGGCATGACACACCAGTTAAGGAATGTCCTGACCACCAGCGCCGTGTTGGCGTCAGACTGGGTCTTGGACACGATGGCGTATTCGTAGTTGATGATTGGGTATGAGTTGGCACCTGGTGCGTAGACCAGGGAGATGGCCTCGTTGGGTGGGGTAGAAGACTCCATCTGGGCAGCAGCCGCCTGGATGTTTGCCTGTGTTATGTCGACGAAGTTGCCGGCCGCGTTCTGAAGGTATGCGTAGCCCAGACCAGCAGCCTGGGTGTTGGACATGAAGCTGACTCCGATGTATGCGATGCAGTATGGTGTCGCCTGGCACCCCTGGACCATCCCTCCGTTGCCTACGTAGGCAGCGGCCGTGGGGATGCCCGGGAAGGAAACCGAAGTGGCGAAACCGACGTTCGTCTTCCACCACGAGTTGGTGTCAGACAGGTATGTTGTGAAGATGAAGGTGTCGCCGCTTCCGTCAGACCTGTGAATCGGATGGATGATCTGGTGCGGGAGGGTCACGCCTGGGTTGATTGCAGTGATCTGCGAGTCGTCCCAGTACGAGATGGTCCCGTTGTATATCTTCGCGAGGATGTTGCCGGTCATGTTCAGGTGGGTGGTGCTCGGTATGCCCGGGAGGTTGTAGTTGATCATCTGGGCCGATATGGCGAGTGGAATGTCGAGGAGGCTGGGGTACTGGTTCATCTGGGCCGGAAGCAGATAGGCGTCAGATGCGCCGATCTGGACGGTGCCAGCAGCCGCGCTGGAGATACCTATGCCGCTGCCGGTGCCAGCTGTGTTGATGTGGACGTTGGTGTAGGTAGCACCGAAGCCAGGGACCCAGTAGTTGAAGAGAGGATAGAGCAGCGTTGAGCCCGTCTCTGAGATGGTCGCCGCCGGCAGAGAAGATGGCAATGTCGGCGTGGCGGCGGTCGTCGACGAGCCTGTGGAGTAGACCGTTGTGATGGAATAGACCGTCGTGGTCGCGCCGGGCGCCGTTACGGTGGTGGTGACGGGGGCGCCGGATCCTGCTCCGGCGAAGTAACCGACTCCGCCGCCCGCAACCATCAGCACGACGGCGACGACGACCATGACCGCGTTGCTAATCGCGCGTCTCTTTCTTTCGTTCACTGAAGATGACATTTTCAAATTGACCCGACACCGGCGGCGATTTATCGGTAGCCGAATTACTCTATGTTTAGAATCATACAATATTGAGATGAGGTCCCCGCCACGACATGGCAGAAGCAGGAGGGTGTCCTTCCTGCGCAATCAGACCTCATTACATGGTTAGCCAACGCGATAGCACGTCTGAACGGGCGCAGAATTCGGGACGTTCCGCCAGCGTCGAATCCACCTCAATAGCCCATTGGATTGAAGGGAAGAAGTATATAGTGACGCGACTGACACCAGTGCAGATTGGTCGAAGCCGGGAGGCAGAACTATAGGAGGGTGCAGAAGACAGGGGGCAACAGCTTCGTCGTTTCTCTTCCGAAGAGCTGGGTCACGGATGTGGGACTGCACGCGAAGGACCCTGTGGCCGTAATGATCCAGCCCGATTCGTCGCTACTTATCGTGCCGAGGAGGGACATCAGGACTGCGGTGAAGTCAGAGGCGACGCTCGAGGCGCAGGGTCTGGACAAGGACTTCCTGCTGAGGCACTTCATATCCTACTACCTCGCAGGTTACGACACGATAAGAATCACCCTTGGGAGAGGGGACTCGTCTCTGAGGGGGTTCATCCGCGAGGGCATCAGACGGAAGTTGGTCGGGGTCGAAATCATCGAGGAGTCATCCGGGACCATACTGGCGCAGTGCCTCTCGGGCTACGTCGAACTTCCCCTGAAGAAGGCCTTCGAGCGGATGGCGATTATTGCTGGAGGGATGCTTACCGACTCGGTGGAGGTCCTCCGAGGTCCGAACCGAGAGTTGGCCAAGGAGGTCATTGACAGAGACGACGAGGTAGACAGGTTCTACCACTTTCTGCTGAGGCAGCTCAACATCGCAGTCAGGGACAGGTCGGTGATACAAGAGATAGGCTTGACGTCTACGAGGGACTGCCTCGGCTACAGGTTGGCGGTGAAGAGCGCAGAGCGGGTCGCCGACCACGCCGCAGCGATCGCCGGACAGGCTGAGAGCCTGACGGCGCTGTCGGAGGCGTCGGCGAAGAGAGTCCAGGACATGGCCACCATGTCCAGGAAGGTGTTCGACAGCTCGATTTCGTCGCTCCTCAGGCTGGACGGCAAGCTCGCGGAAGAAGCAATCGCACGGACGAAGGACGTCATCAGGATGGAAGAGAAGGTCAGCGGCGATATCCTCGCGCCGCGCATGAGCGGAGCGCAGGTCGCCTCGACCAAGCTCATGCTTGAAAGCATCAGGAGAGCCGCCGAGTACGGCTCTGACATCGCCGAGATTGCGATCGATCTGACTGTGGCAGAGCCCCAGGCGCTGTAGCGGCAGGAGAGGCTACCCGAGATCGGGGAGCTCGCAGGTCCTCTCCAGCATGCTGAGCAGCAGAGCCTCGCCCCTGTCGGTGAGTTCGACGCGCTCCTCGACGTGATCCACTCCCAATGAAGTGATGAGGTCGACGAGATACTCCCGTTGAAGCCAGCCAAGGAGTTGGACGAAAGCACGCGGCCCCAACTTGGTCCTGCCTCGAAGGCTCTCCAGATCTGTGCTCTGCGCCCCCACCAACGCCAGCAACGCCATGAGGCTCTGGCTTGGCAGGGCTTCCCACGGGCCTTCGCCCGTCAGACCGATTTCTATTTGTTTTTGCATCACCGTGCACTGTTTCGCGTCTAGCTAAAACGGTTGGCGAATGACACTCTATGCGCGACCATGAAATATAGAGGGAGTGGGCAAGAGTGGTGCAGAGCCCAGAACCCCGCGCGGGCGAGTTTCCACAAATTGCGCGTGCGCGCCTTCTGGCTTCCAAGATTCCGTTCAAACCTGTTGTATTATCTGTTGTCAGCTGGGCAATCCGCTTGAAGGGGGTGAAAAGAGAGAATGAAACAGGATGATGCATACTCGCTGGCACGTGCCATCCTACTGATTGGCGGCATCGTGGCCATCGCCTACGGGGCGACGACACTCGGAGCAAACATCGCGTCATACAGAACTCTCGCAGACTCCTTCGCTAACACCACGCCGCTCCTCACAGTCATAGTCGGTGTCGTGGCGCTCGTGACATCCAACAGGGTGAAAGACGAAGCCATAGACATCGTCCTCGCTGTGCTGGGGTTCTTGGCTGGTGGCCTAGGCGGAGTCCTAGTTGCCATCGGGGGCATCTGGGCGCTCATATCCAGATACACCATCAAGAACGAAGCCTAGTTCCGAGTGGGGAACGCCATCAGGTATGGCGGTCCCACTCGTCCCATTTTGTTCCGTGAAGCTTGTAGCCCAGACACTTGGCCTCTCTGACAAGGGTTCGGACCTCGCGAAACATGAGCCGTCGGCACAGTGCCATGCCATCAACGTAATCCGCAAAGACAAATCGCACTGCAAGCGGGCATTTGTCCACCATCGTCTAGGGTCATCCCACGCTTTGCCTTTGCAACATGACGTCGCCCAACGTCTTCTTGGCTCGCTGCTAATGAGTCCAGGACAACTCGCTGCTGAACCAGGCCTGCGCCTGCGGGTCCATGTCCATCTGCCAGAATAGGGCGTTCAGCTCTCCGATATGCTGCAGTTGCTCTTCGACCATGTGCCACACGATATCAGCGGGACACGTGGTCATGGTGTACTCCTTTCCACCGCCGGAAGTGCCGTGCACCACATAAGGACGACCCAGGTCTTCGGGGGTGAGCGAAGCCATATACCTCTGGACCGTTTCCTCTGCCCTTCGGGTCAGTGAACGAAGTTCGCCTTCGTCGACCTCACGCCCAACCAGCGCGACGAATTGGTCTTCGCCTTTTCCCTGCGGAACGTCCTCGAACCACCACATGTAGTCCTCGATGACATGCAAGAAGACGTCTTGAATCGAGCCCCAGGAGGCCCCTCGGTCTTTCCTCCGATCTTCAGGAGACAGGCGGAGAATCGCTTCGAGGTACCTGCGCCGAGACTTTGAATTCCATTCCATCCAAGCCCTTAGCAAGGTAAGCTCGTCAACCCGACTCCGCTGACTCTCGGTCAACCTGAAGCTGCGCAGTCTGCAGACGTTAAAAGAGTGTGTGGAAACGTTCCTGGTCCGAGCCGATCATGCAAA
>DAHVLJ010000013.1 GCA_027320425.1 Nitrososphaerota archaeon | reverse complement strand
GCGCTCCGTTTCTGGGAGTTCGTACTGTGTCGCGGCATCCACCTTCGGACCGCCGGCGACAACCTGAGCGAGGGGTCCCGGTGGTCCTCGTCAACCCGAGGAACACCTCGGGGAAGCGCCCAAGGTGCGCATGCTGCAGCGGGGGGAACAGGGTCTCGAGAGGCCTGTTCAGGTGCCAGAGGTGCGGGTTCGAGGCGCCGGCAGACTGCGTGGGCGCACTGAACATCCGGGCCGAGGGCGTCAGGAAACTCGGATCGGGGGCCGCTTTCAACCAGCCTATGGCGGCGCAACCGGCAGCTGCAATCTCCGGGCCTTTAGGTCGGAGAAGTTGAACTCAGAGGACTCCAGCGACCGCTGCCACAGTGATCCGGCACAAGGAAGTGGGCAACGGGCCCGTTGGACTCACCGTCTCTGGTCGACGCCCCCCTCTGGAGTTGGCTTGGAGCCTATCCCAAAGACGGGTGCCAGATCGAGTCTGCCTGACTGAAGGCCGGAGTGTGCCGATAGGACATTCGGTCGTTCAGATCTGGCCTTCACGAAGCGATTCTCTCGCAATGCGTAATAAGACCACGCTTCGAATCTCCTGACGCCATGATGTGGAAAATAGCGGCAGCATCAACGGCTCTCCTCCTCACCGCCTTCTTCGCAGCCCCCGCATATGCGCAAGCGCCATCTACTTTCACGCCATCTACTTTCACAATCAACCCATATGCTAATGTCTTCCTTTGGTTCGGGTACAATACTTACGGAACCAATGTGCCTTACGGAACTTGGTCTAACTGTCCCTACGACCCGACAATGACGCCTACGGCGCTCTGCTCGGCGACGGCCCTCGGTAACGCTGCATGGGACTTGAATACCCAGTCCTATCTGACCTCGGCGACCAGCACCTTCACTCTGACGAGCACCAGCACTCTTACAGAAACCTTCGCGTCCATAAACCATGGAACGCCTTCCACAGTTACAATCACATATCATAAGGAAGGCTCGTCTGGCAGATGGTTCGCAAACCCACGTAACAGCGTGATAACCTTTTCCGGGAGCTTCGTCTACTGGGGTGGTGTCCTGATGTTCAGCGGGACTCCGAGCGCGTCAACCTTCGTCAGCGGGACATTCGAAGAATGGGCCTATGTCACTCCGGCAACATACAACGCAAGTCCGTCAGTCTACCCCGACGCTGTTTACGTGCCAAGCCAGGGTGCATACCTTGCTCTCACGAGCGTAGTCTACGCATCCGCGTCACCTTTGACTACGGCCCAGATAAACAGCCTCATATCGAACGTTCCATATCTGGGAGTAAATCCCAACTGACTACCTGAGAACCCTCCTACTTTTTCCCACTTTTTCATACAGCAAGTCAGCATGGGGCATCTTCGCAACCAGTGAAAGGAGGACTACCCGACTGTGTAACTCATAATCACACCCATGCGTCATGTGATGGATAGAGGAACCTACCTTATCAGCTCGTTTTTGGGATAGGCTCTTAATCAGTAGTTCTGGCGAGCAATGACCCGGCTGATCTCCGTTTCAGCATCTGCGGCCGTGTACTTCAGGGCCGCGTTCCGTCTTCTCAGTTCGTCGAGAAACCGCCATAGCGAGACCCCCGCTATGTTCGACGACTGCTCCAGGGACGCCCTTTCCTTGACGTAGCGGTCCACTGCAACATCCATCCTCGCTTCGCCCAGCCCCTTGTCCACAGCCCTCCTTAGTAGCGTGGATTGATCCTCTCCAGTCAGCATCTGCAGCTCTCTCAGTGATTCCCTGAGCTGTTCCGGTATCACGAACGAGATCCTCTCGGTCAAGACCCTCTTCCTTTCTCTATGAACTCCTGTATTATCTCATCGCTTATCGAGCCCTGAGAGCCATGCTCCTTCACGTTCCTCTCGTAGTCGGTCTTCCCCAGTGCCCCTTCCACAAGAAGCTCCAAGATAAGGCCCAACGTCGTTGTGGTCTCGATTCTGTACGGCTCTGCTGTCCGCCTTCCATTCAGGTCATCCATGAGCCGCAATGCACGGCGCCTCGGCCGCCTTCCGGGCCCCTACACCAGCTTGAAGTCAGCCGCGAAGCTGAAGGCCTCCTTCCGGCCCGTCTGCAGGTCCGCAACTATCCTCTCAGGTACCCCGTTTTTGAGCTGCAGGTAGTAGAGCCCCGCCTCCGGGATGGTCTGGCTGTTCAGCTCCTCGAATGACTTCAATGCGTCCGACGCCTTTGCGAGCTTAGCCTTCACGTCCCCATGCAGCTGGAAGAGCACCTCCGCCATCGCGCCATTGGGGTCGCTGATGTTGACGAGCAGTGAACCCATCTTGGTCCAACCCCTCGCCTGGGTCTTCTGAGGAGCGGACTTCTCGTCCTTCTCCTTGGGCTGCGCCTTCGACGCCGCCTTCTCCTGTTCGAGGGTCCGGAGGAGGGAT
>DAHVLJ010000002.1 GCA_027320425.1 Nitrososphaerota archaeon | reverse complement strand
TCGAACGCTCAGGGAGAACCCTTTCAAAATCTCCATGTCGAACTTGATGTAATAACCAGAAAACGCATCGCTCTTGTTACGCTTCATGTACAACAGAGCTTGGTATACGGCGTCCACCGAATCCATCTTCTCCGTGATGATTTGGGTGACTGGTGAGAGGGTCAGTTGGTTCTTCGTGAAGTGATACGCATTCAGACCGATTGTGAGAATCGTGGCACTCTTGATCCTCCCCGTGGGCGTCGTCCTCACTTTCGCCTCTACGTCCAGCGAAGTAGTGGTCAGTGGTTGACCGTACAGTCGTGTCGCATCAAACTTTGACCGGATACCACCCTCTGCCTTCAGGCTCTTCGCTGTGACGCAGGAAGCGTATGCCAGCATGAGTTTCTGAACATTCGTCTTATTCAAGTCGCCCGACTTGGTTTCAAGTACCTGGGACATCTATCTGCAACTCCCGTAGTGCCGGTAAAGCCAGCCCTGCGACTCGAAGACCTTGCCGCAGTGTACGCAGGCGTGAGTTTCAGGAAGTTTGGGCTCGAAAACGGTCAGCCTAGACCTCTCATAGTATTCGCGACTTGTCTCCACTTTTTCCACCCCTCATCTGTGAATCAAAAGCCGGATTTTCATTCTCAAGGACGTGCTTGCCGCCAGCCTGGTGGGTCACATACAGGGTCTCTTTGCACTCCCTGCACCTTACGACCGTCACCTTTGCCTTCTTTAGCAGGTGGGCCTCCTTCTTCTTCGCCGGCCTGGCGTTGACGATCGCGGTCACACCATCCTCCACCGCACCAGCCTTCTGAGCCCTTTCGACCGCTTCCCTAGTCTCGTCGCCAGACAGCTTGTGCTCTATGACTGCCCGGGCCGCAGCCACCTGCCGGTCCGCGGGGAGCTTGTTGATCTCCTTGAATTTCGTCGTGGTCATTGCATGCTTGAAGAGGTCCATTGTAGAACCTGGTATACTCTGTTTGGAACCTTCCAACTTCGAAGGTGCCTTCCTAGTGGCCTCGGCCACCATCCCGCCCAGGATCACTAGCCCCAGGCATCGGGAGACGGTGGTTTCTGAGGTGCGGCAGAGCTTGGCTATCTGTCCCTCGGTCAGCCCGAAACGGTCTTTCAAGCTCCTGAAGTAGAACCCCTTCTCCGTATCCTCCCAGCCCTTCCGGTCCTCGTTGTCGGCGAAGAGCGCGAGCGCAGCCTCCTGGTCGCCCATCCCTACGACCTTGCACTCTGCCTCAGTCTTCCCATCTGCCTTCAGCCTCTCCAGGCGCCTGTGGCCTGTTACGAGCTCGAACCTTGCGCCGTTGGGCCTCACGACGGGAGGCGAGATTATCTCCTCGCTGTCGATTGGGGTGATTCTGCTCGCCGGCTCGAAGGGGGAGGGGTCGATCTTCGAGATCGGGATAACTTTGAGTTCGCTCGTCAATACGCCCATCTCCTCTTCTCCGCCGGCTGGTGGACCCGGTCTTTGTGGTCCAGCTCTTCCTCAGCTGACATGAAGTAGCGTGAGTGCTCTGCGCACATGGAGAACGGAGTAACCGGCTCCTCCCCTGCTCTCTCGCCGCCAGTCAGGGTGTCCAGAAGACTCCTCTTCCGCTTGTCGCTTTCCTTGTCGATAGCGGCAAGACTGTTTCTGAGTATCTCTTCGATTGCGACCTGCTCAGCTTCTGAGACCTTCCCAGACAACTGCGAAGACAGTGTCTCCACGAGCCTCTCGTCGGTCACTTGGCTCGCCTTTGACTGAAGTCCCTGTCCCGAGGTGCTTGTAAGCCGCTCCAGGAGGGCTACCTTCTTCTCCCTCGCTTCATCCCTGATCGGGACAAGCGCCTTCCTGAACGCCACCGCCGCTTCCGCGACGTTATCATTGGAGACCCTTCCTCGTAAGCGGTTGGTGAGCTCTACGACAAGGTCCTCTTCCTTGCGCTTCTCGGCGTCTGTGTCGTAGCTCTTTGAGAGTGAGAGGCACTGCCCGGAGCGGTTTAATTCACGTATCGACTGCGCCAAATCGGTACCGAGACCATGGTCCCGGCTGCTTGGACTCGCGATCTGATGGTCGACATCTGCCCATCCCTCATAACCGCGACCTCCATTCTCCCTCGCCCTGTCCTCTTCGGCAGCCTTGCGCACATCCTCAGGCTTACTGTCTACCTCCCGCGTTGACACCTTCGCGGTCGGGAAGAGGCGCTCATACGAGGAGATGTAGGCGTCCGCCTCCTTGGCCGGCACCGTCGCGGCTACCCGCTTCCCTACGAGGATTTGGATAGCCTTCATTGCAGTACGACCTCCCGATTTGCCAGCCTCCATCTCGCGATGGGACGCGAATGGTTGGTGCCTGTCCTGACCGACTTCTTCGGAGGACCAGCTACCTCAATAATTCCTTCATGAGAGAGCTTCGCAAAGACGGCGCCTATCCAGCGGGGGTCGTTGTCAGGGTATCTCTCGACCGCTTCGGCATAGATATCGTCTGCAGTAATCTCAGATGCTGTCTCAAGACGCTTCTTGACTAACCAAGACAGCCATTGGATTCGGACGGCATCCTGGTCGAACTCGTCCTCTGGATGGAACCCTTCGCCAGAGGCAGGAGCCTTTGGCGTCTTCTGAATAGGCTTGCCCGCCGAGTCATACCAAACATACTTGCCTTGGGCAAAGTCGAAGGTGCAATAGCACACCGCAACCGGTCTCGTCACGCTACTGGCGCTCGATGCCGAACGCTGTTCCTGGACCCCGCTTTCTTCGCTTGCCTCGCTCATGGAGGCTAACTGCGCATATTATAAAAAGCGGGCATGGAATTTGTCGTTCTTTCTTAAAACCCGGATTTGAGTTTGTGCGGGAGGTCTTACGGGTCCTCTGCTAAGCGCTTGAGCCGTGCCTTCTCTTTAGCCTCCTTCTTCAGCTCGTCCTCGATTTCCGAGTCTGAAAGCCCCTGCGTGTCACGCATGATTGCGACTTTTATGTAGTGCCCTGTCTTGAGCTCGCCCTCGATCTCCCAATACTTCGGGCGGTTCTTCAGGCGCAGATAGTTGTATCTGGCTTCTTCGTTGTCAGGGTCCTTTTGCGCCTTCCGCTTGGCGCTCCTGAGCATCGAGACATGGCCCTTGTGGAACGCCTCCTTCGCGTCATCGCTCAGATCCGCATACTCGATGAAGGTCCGCCTTTTACGCTCGTCTACCTCGACGCCATTGGCGATTGATGTCTCCCTTGGTCGCCAAGCTTTTCGTGTCTCTTCCCGACTTTTCTCGTAGTCGGCGTCGAGCAGCCTTCTGACGAAGGACGTCGTCTTCTGCTCAAGTTCTCGGCTTCTCTCGTTTTCGGCGTCGTTCTCCTCTTCGCCCATTCCACTCTTCAAAAGTGGGCGTTTGCCGCGACTATCCTTCATGCTCTCTATCTTCCGAGCTCGCGTGCTCGGCCATCCTATTAGACCTCCTTCCGGGTTGCCTCGTCGCGCTCTAGCTTCTCCTTCACGGCGAGGTCGACGAATTCTGTCACACTCCATGGTTCCAGGAGGCATCGCCGGGGTATGAGGTGTATTCGGGGAGTGGGTCATTCGCCATGGTGCGCCCGTTTGCGAGGGCCGCCGCATCTGCGTCATACATCACGGTCTCGCCCGAAAAAACCGGGGCGTCCGTCGGTGCGCGTCTTTCCGCGCGGTCATTATTCTGGTGGAGTTCGTTGCTCATGTATGTTTTGAAGTAACTTCCGGGGGCCGATTTCAGATGCATCAAAGATGTTTTTGTCCGGATTATTTTTCCTTTATATACTAAAAATGCGGAGTGAAAAATGGGCAAAAAACACCTTTTTTCCCGATTTTCCCGCACGAAAAATATTTTCAACGCAACTCGTGCGTGTGAAATAGTTACGCCGAGATTCGGAGCCCAAAATGAGCTATTTCACTTTCTTTATATACTCACTAAAATCCGTGTTTTTTCTCGTACTTACCAAGATTTTCTCGTTTTAAGTTGGATTGCCTTCTTCAGCGTCTTGATCATGCTCCAGCCCTCCTGTGACGGTGCCAGGACTTTATGAGGCAGAAGCCTGTCCCGACGATTGCTATCATGAAAGCGATGATGATGGGGTTGACGACCAGTAGCGGCACGATAGCCTGGACGTTCACGCCTGCGGCCTCCAAGGCGACCAACTCATCCTCTAGCTCCATCTCAGCGACCTCCTTTCACAGCACGTTCGAGGATTGCCTGAAGGTCATACGCGTTCGTAGCCGTCTGGGACTCGCCAGAGATGACTTGGACTGCCCCCGAGGTGCCTGCCCGGGCCGAGAATGAGCCGTTAATGCTCTTCCCGCTATCGGCTAGTTTGACCATGCCCAGGAGCTCGAAGGCTACGCGATAAACTGGCGAATAACTCGCCCCGACGCATGCCGGGCATATTGCCGAGTTCAGCAGACGGACGTTAGCACACTCACTGCAGTGGTCGGTGTTGAACTGGACTGCGTCCTTGGTGGTGAGAATGTGCTTCCGTTCACCAACCTGATGGGACCAATGATACTTCAGGGTGGTCAGGTAGTCCTTCAACGGCTCGTAATACCTGCGAGCAACGTAGATCATGGCATACGACCCTACTTTTTCCTCCAGACGGAAGACGAGCTTCTGAGCCGGCCTGATCCCTGCCTCGGCAGAGGACGACGCTCTGACCACTCTGCCCTCCTCGACGTCGATTACTGCAGGTATCCCTTGGCCGCAAAGTAGTGCCAAGTCGTCGAACGCTCCGGAAATCGCCGTCAGCGTGACAACCGAGTCTAGCTGCTGAAGGTCCATGCTGTGGTTGATGATGCGGTGGAGGAGCCGGGCCCGCATGTAACCCGGGCTCAACTCCTCGACACTCACTAGGAACCTGACGTCTGCCTCCACCTACTTCGCCCTCCTGCGGTTCAGGAACTTCCTGTCAATGCTGATCGAGTACTCGTAGCCCCCGATCTTGAGTTTGTGGTCCTTCGCATTCTCGATAAGCTTGGCTGCAGCGTCAGTGTCTGAAAGCTGGTTGCCTTCACGGTCGGTGTTGAATGTCCACTCCCAGCTGGGGTTCTTGCGTCCCTTGCTCCAGTTCAGCCCCTCCAAGACCCTCTGGCTGTCGTCAATCGCCCCAGTCTGTCCGTCTCCTACCGCGCTCCTCAGGGTCGCAATCCTGTCATCCGCGAACTTCGTCAGGTATTCCTTCCAGAGTTCTGCTTCTGCTATCCTTTCCCGCACTCCATCCGTCGCTTCCTTCGCCTGTTCCGGCACTTCTTGTCGGTGCATATTGTGTAATTGTGTAATCTGAACATTTAAGCATTGTGGGATTGTGTAACATTAAATGCAGGCAGGTGCCTCGGTATCAGCGTGGCCAAACCAGGACAGAGGGGTGTCAGGATAGACATCGAGATCCCCCCTGCACTAGAGAAGAAATTACGGGCAAAGGCTTTCGAATCCAGGGATGGAAAGAGGGGAGGGCTGAGGGATGTGGTGATACAAGCCCTGGAAGCATACCTGAAGGAGTAGGATGCGGAATGCCGAGGTATGGCAGTCTCACGGAGCATGACGCTACTCTGAACTTCTACCAAGGGTGTCGGAGGGTCGATACCGGGCCGTTGGGCGCGTGCACAGGCTGCTATATCTTCCGTCCCTGGTTCAACAGGATGAAGACGCAACGAACCGGCACGGACATGAACCACCTGGGCTACAACGACTTCGGGAACCAGATCAGGCAGCTTCGAAGCTGGATTCACAACGAGGATGGAGGGCCCGCCCTGAGGCGAGTGCTGCTCGACGACATGAGCGACGGCTTCCACGAGGACATTCCGTTCGACCGCATCGAGCGTCTGCATACGGAAGTCATCGAGGGGTTCCCTGACATGACATTCCGGGTCCTCACGAAGCGCATAGGCAGGGCCCTCATGTTCTACAGGAAGAGGGAGCGCGGGGTACCCCCCAACGCGTGGATCGGGACCACCATTGCAGCCCGGAACAGGCTTCAAAGGCTCGACATACTCAGGCAGATCAAGGGGATCCCACACACGAACGCTGTCTGGGTCTCCGTGGAGCCATACCTTCAGGACCTTACGGCAGACCCAGCGACTGGCGAGCCTGACCCAGAGTTCTCACTGAAGGGGGTGGACCTCATCGTCGTCGGAGGCGAGTCAGGCGAGGGGGCCCGTCCCATGGACCCCCGGTGGGTGGTCAACCTCAACAGGGTCGCAGAAAGAGACGGATGCCTCGTATTCTACAAACAAGCTGGCTCGACGAGGCCCCGGCAGGGAGCAGGGGGCGATACCTGCCCATGTTGTGGGAGGCGTAACCACGACAGAGAGGCGCTGGACAGGCTCCAGGACAGGCTTGCTGCAACCGACCTGGTCTATACTTCGAAACTAAACAAAACGAAACAGGCGAAACCTACCTAGCCCCCGGCTCGGAACCTACGCAGTATCTCACTGGATCATACAGTAGTAGTACAGTAGAGTAGTAGAGTACAGTATACAGTACAGTGTGTATTCGTACGCACCACGTACAGACCGCACACACTGTTCTATCTACTAAAAGCAGCACTACCCCCAAGCCCCCTGAAGCTCGCTCCGCTCGCCACAGGGGGATGTATATGGTGGATCATGAATTTGGAACCTTCCAACCAGAATATACCAGGTTCTGGCTGGGCATATGTCGATAGTCCGCCATGGGGGTGGGGGTGTCGGGTTTGCCTGTTTCGTTTAGTTTTGTTTCGGCTTTTGGATAAATGAGTGACCAGGGGTTTGCCTGCTAGGAAGCTGACGGTCTGGGATAAGATAGCCATGCGGAAGGGCGTGGATAAATCACCTTGTAAAATCGCTGTCCGCTACAGGGTGTCGGAGCAGTATGTGCGGGAGATCTTAGCCATGTCAGAGGCAGAGTTGGAAGCCGAGCGGTACAATGCTGTACGCCGTGAGAGGCTGAGGCGTCTGTCCGCGGTCGCGTATCGACGCGGATACAGTGCCCGCCAGATACAGCCGTTCTGGATGCCCTGGGGGAGCACCCTCGGGGTGCCGTCCACCGCGACGATCATGCGGATGGCGCGGAGCGCGGCCAAGGAGATGGGGTGGAGGGTGATGGGAAGCAAGGACAAGGTGCGCCACAACATAGGCAACGCAGACGCCGCCGAAAGGAACAGGGCAAAGGCGCTCGATGCCAGGAGGGTGGCTTGGACGTTCGTCCGCTGGGACAGTGTCTTTCCGCCGCAACAGGTTGTATCAGGAGCTGAAGTCCATCAGGGCTTGGACTACGACGCCATCGTCTACCAGAGACCCCCGCCCGGCAAGGTCACTTCAGGACCCTGACGCTCCGTGTTACTCTTAGGAGATCCCGAGCATTCTCTCGTTCTGCGGCCAAATCAGTTTTGCCCTTTTCTTGAACCAGCGTAGCGTTATACCTCTCGGCTGCCCTCTCCCAGTCTTCCCAGCACGCTCCTGCAGGGCAATCACCGTCTGTTTCGGTGCCTGCCAGATCGCATTCGGGTCAAAACTTTCACCGAGCTCAACGTACCATCCATAGCTGAAGTTGTACTTCCCAGTGGCATCAGGCCTGAACGCCCCCATCCTGGCAGACCTGTCCCTGCCTCTCTCCTTCCACCACCGCCTGGTCTTGATTGAGATGGTACCCCCCCTATAGAGCGCATCATACCCCGTGCTCGGGTCCCAATCGGCACCCATTGCCTTGCAGGCCGATAGCTCTCCAATCAGCCCTGTGAAGACCCCGACTTGGAAGCCTTCAAGGCTGCGGGCGAGTACGAACCTCTTCAGGTAGGCGAGCAGCCGTTCCTCCTCAGGTTTCAGTCCAGCCAAGGTGATGTGCGCAGGGCACGGGGGGACCTACTTTGCAAATATGCCCTCCGTCGACCCGCCTATGTGGGCTATGATATCGGAACGCGCACCCAAGCTCCCGACTTTTGCCTCAAGGCTTTAATTGGAAGGGCGGACCTCTCCCAGCCATGGAGTACAAGGTCCTCAGTGTTCTGGTGGACGGGCTGAAAACTGACAGGCAGTTGGAGACTGCCTCGGCCGCTGACAAGGGCCTAAGTGCCGACCTTTCCAAGCTGGCCGAAAAGGGTTTCAGGGTCCAGAGCTTGAACACCTCACCAGTGAGCGGGATGGACGCTGTGCTGTACACTTTCGTCTTGGTGAAGTGAGAACGAAATTGTCGGCATGGTCTTGGTCGTGTTAGGGCCTATAGCGGTGGCGAATGTCATAGAAGAAGACCTCGTCAAGAGGCACTACGCTCACCTTCCGAACCTGGTATAGCCTCGGAAACCGTGCATGGCGTTAGCTGTTGGTGGGAGAGGGACAGAACCGCAGGCATATACCAGGTCCTGTGGAGTAAGCTGAGTTAGAGCGCCGTCCCGTCAGGCATCTGGTGCCACACCTTGCCGTCGAGCTTTGGCTCCCTGCCAGGGAGGCGGGCGCTGCTCTGCTTGAAGAAGAACGCCACAGGTGGCTTGTGATTCAGGCACTGGTCCCTGATTTTTCGAGCCCAAGCAAGGTCCATCGGCGACTTCTTCCAGTTAGGTCCGCTCATACCACCAACGATCACCCATTGTATACCATTCAGGTTCATCTTCCCCATAGGACCCATCAACGGCTCACACGACAGATAGTGCACCCCGGAGTTCGTCTTCACTTTACGCAGGACGTCTATCCTGCTCTTCACAGCCGTGGACTCGACCGTTGTCCCGACCCAGACGTTTGAAGGAAGTCCATCAGGGTAGTGCTTCTCGGCGAAGGCGAGTAGCCGCTCAGGTCGTTTTGTAAGCACCTGGAACTGGATCTGTGGCGCTTTCTCGAACCCTTTGTAGACGGACAGAACCATTTCTTCTGGTATCTGCTCCAAGTGCAGGTCTGACATGTCCTCGACGAATGCCTTGCCTGGCTTTGCCTTCGCCCAGGAGTCGATCTCCTTCTGTCTGAGGACCCAATTGACTTTCTTCACGCTTGCGAGGTTGTACCTCAACTTGTTTCCCCACTTCATGTTCTGGTTCTCAGCGTAGCAATAGTTACACGCCGCGGATTTGCGTACGCACATCCAACCCCACTTGTTACCCACGTAGGCATGGATAGGGTTGGAGGAGTACTCCGTCCATGCGATTTTCGTCTCTTGCATGGCTCTACCACCCCTTTACATCGTTTAACAGTTGCCCTAAGTCCGCTGGCCCTTTGCGGCGGCCGACTCCCTGCCCTCTCTCCACAACAGGGGGTAGCCAGCGGCGCGTTCATCCTCACTTCTATTCACCCCCCTCTTCCCTGGGGCTCAAGATTAGATGGACGCTTATCTGACGCCTCGCGCTTTTCAACCATGCAATGACCCAGACGACCATGGTCCCAGCCCGCTTCAAGTGCGCCGAGTGCGATTACTCCACCAACTTCGAGGGGGGAGCATCCAACCACTCCAGAGCGGCCAAACACCTCGTCGTGGGCGAGTGAGGCCCTCCGAACACTGCGGTTTGTTTTTGTAACCACATGACGCCAAGGGGCAGCGTGCACATACTGGTCATCGGGTCGAAGGGCCATGCCCGAGCCCGCTGCGTGGACTGGTTGCAGCCCTACCCGAACGTGGAGGAGTTCGACGCGGTGATTCTCAACATGACATCATACACACAGGCAGTCATAGACAAGCTGGTTGCCAAAGGCCCTGGCCCAAACCCAGTGAGACAGCTTGCGGACACACTGCAGACTCTGTTGAGGACTGGAAGGAACGTCTACGCCATCTTCGTGCCCAAGGTCTCCGCCTCGCCCCTCCCAACGCAGAAAGGTGCCTTCTTCCAGCCCATACAGAACAACTGGGACTGGCTCCCTGTCTACCCAATCCTGGCAGCGAAAGAAGGAACGAGCCTCGGGCCCCTTGTCGAGTCGGACCTCAAACCCTACTTCGACAAGGTCGGGGAATGGCGCTACGAGTTGTTCGTTGACTTCAAGACTACGATCAATGACGCGGGTAACCCCTCGGCGGAGCTCGCCGCGGCCGTCATTGGGGGGTATTTGTCGAAAAAGACGCTGTTATGGAAGATGCGCGGAGTCGCCTATAACAAGTCTCAGAACATGATTTCAGCGCGGATTGCATCGTTGTCGGGCTCTCAAGGAGGCATATACCTCCTGCCACCGCCAACGAAGTGCACTCCACATGACGGCATAGAGATCATTATCGACATCACCAGCGGAACAAGACAAGCCGGCTTTGAATTCAGGCCGGAATGGTGGGAAAGAGTACCGGTCCCGATGGTTCCGAGGATTGAGCAGGAGATACAAGCGAAAGCAAGGGTCGTGGAGGAGCAGTTGAAGGCGGTCGAAGTCCTGAAGCAGCAGAAGGAGGACGCTGAATCTTATCGGCGGTTGCTTTCCGAGACCGACACCGCTCTGGTGCAAGCAGTCTGGCGGGCCTTGAAAGACATTGGCATAGAGACCGACCCTACTGAGAAAGGGTTCCCCGCCGACCTCATGCGAAAGGGCGAGATTGCGGTAGAGGTGACGGGGATCCGAGACAAGGTCGCATCAGATTCACCGAAGATAGCCCAGTTGATGAGGCTCAAGGAGGGCCACTCGACAGGCGAGAAGGTGGTCCTCGTCGCCAACACCCACCGGCTCCTCGATCCCGCACAGAGGAAGGGCTTGATGGACTTCAGCGAACCGGCAGCGAGCCTGTTCCAGTCTCAGGGAGTGTGCGCCCTCACCACGCTCACCCTGTTCACCCTGTGGAGCGACGTGATGACAGGAAAGAGGAAGCCCGAGGAGGTCAAGAGCCTGATCATGAAGACGGTCGGCATACTCGTTCCCCCCCAATAATCAGCCCGACTTCGCCTGGCCCTTCCCGCCCGCGGTCAGCCTCTCACCCAGCTTCCCCACGTGCTTGGAGCCCTCCAGCCTGGCCCCCTCAGGGTTCACCAAGAGGCCACCGTACCACGCTTAACCCCATCGCTGAACGGTTCACCCATCGGCCCCCACGGGCCGACGGCAGTGCGAGCAGTTGCTTCGATGGTGTAGAAACAACTGTCCCGGACCGTCGACAGGGCTCACCCTGCCGAGCGGTTTCGTGGGCTTTCCACCCATCCTCTGCACACAGGGTGCAGAGTAAGCCGACTTGCACGGCTCATCAGCGGGAATTCGCTGGAAATCATCAGCCTGGCCGAAGTCAGGCTGGAAACGCAACCCCGTCGGGTCGCGTGGGGAAGGAGGCCACAGCCAACATACGCGGGCTGAGACAGCTCCAACTGTTCTTTTCGGTGCGTCGTATCAGCCCAGGTAGCTGGGTTTCTTCATCTTCATCTGTGCCAGGTTCCCGAACCCGAGGAGGTTGATGGCCTTGTCAGTCTTGAAGGACTCACCCATGCGGATCCTGGGCTTCCCCTTCTTCGTCTTCCCGACGATACGGTAGGTCTCGTACATCATCCTGTCCGCGGTGTTCGAGTGGAACACCAAGAAAAGAGCGGACCCCTCAGGATGACCCTCCTTGTTCCCCGTCACGTTTACCTCGGCGAGGGAGATCACGGCAAAGGCATCGCACTGCTCCTTGTCGATGATCGGCCTGACAGAGGGGACGCCAGCATCTCCAGGGTCCGGGACCATCACGTGGTAGTGCGCCGCGTAATCCGACCCAGATTCAAAAAGGGTAATCACGGTCGGACGATGGTTCGCAACCTTCCTCAGCACTGACCGAGCATTGTCAAACAACTTCCCAACAAGCTCGTCAGGATCCTTCGGCATATGCATTACATACTGCGAAGTAAAGACACGCATCTCTTGTTACACCTATAGTGTTGTAGAGCCCGGATAGCACTTTGTTCATGAAACGGCGTTGGACAGCCAACAGAATCTTGGCTGGTACTGGTTGACAGCAAAAATCCAGCCGAAAGCATCATTCGAGTATAGTTCGCACTCGGATTGGAATTGAACGGGTTTCTTTGTTTTGGGAGTCTTTGGGCTCTACGGATACTAAAAGCGGGCGAGGATTCCGCGGACCCGCTTTTGGTTGGTGAAACGTCATGCCTGTCCAGCAGCCCTTCCGGCCAGCCGATGGCAAGTCGAGGTGGGTCTGCATGAGCTGCTTCGCGGTCGTCCCCGACGGCCTGGTCAGCCTTCACATGGAGGGCTGTTTCACCGAATGCTTCGTGCTACTGCCGCCCAAGGACTGGCAACTGAGGAGAGAAATCATCCCCAGGATAGCCTACTAGCACGACCACGTCTTCTTTGGTTTCAATCTCTCTTAGGTACTCCTTTGACGTAATCAAGTAATGAGGGTATAAGGTGCGCCAGGCCGTCTCACCTTGGCTCCGCGTTTGGAGTGGAGGCAAGCGAGGCAACCCAGCGTGAAGCGTCAGACGCACCCACACCACAAAAGCGGATTTGGTGTATCCTCGTTCAAGTGTTAGAACACAGAGGGAGTGTTCAGAGTCTGAATGCTCAGAAGTACTCGTGAAGCTTGCCGGCCTTCGCGGCGTCTTCGACCATGGAGCACGTCTCGCACTTGGGGACCAGGGTGAAGGGGGTGGCATCTGCGATCTTCTTACCACAGTGGATGCAGGTCTCTTCCTGATGCAGCGACTGCCATCTTTTCCTTATCCTTGTGTCGCTCCGTCTCTTGTAAGCTGCTTGGACTGCCTCTGAAGTCTGGAACTCCTCGTCTTCCATGCTACCAAAAAGCGCCCCCTACGCCGCCCTTCTTGGGCTTGCGCAGCCCGGGCTCTTCCAGCTCAGCCTGACAGAAAGCAGGAGTAGCAGGGCGAAGATGTACCAGAATTCGCGGTGCGCTAGGTTCGTCACCGAGGTGGTAGTCGTCCGAGTCGAGGCCGCAGTAGACGCCCCCATCGAGGCCGATATAGGAATCGGCGCATTCGCGCATCTCCTTCCTAGAGAGCTTCTTGCTCATGCCTCATAAAAGCGGGAGAGAGCAGCTCCGGAGAGCCACTCCACGCCGCCACGATGGCGCTCATTCCGACTCGTCCTCCCCACGCCGGCGGAGCACGTCGTACGCCAGGTCCCCGAAGTCGCACGCGTCAAACGCCTCGCCGATGTCGATGACGCGCACGTCCTTCCCGTCCACGTCGTACGTCTCCTTCTCCTCCTCGGTCGCCGGCCGTCCGAGCTCCCGCCAGGTGGTGCCGATGGTGTCCGCTATGACGTCATTCTCCTCCGTGATGGTGGCGCCATGGACATCCAGGTCTGAAAGGGAGGTCTCCCCGGAGATGACTTCCTCCCGCCACTCGGCTATGATTTCGTCGTATGGGTCGGGATCGTTCTTCTCGTCGTGCGCTGAAACACGATGTACCATCCTTAATCACCTCCTTCTGGTTCTGCCATGTTTACCAAAAGCCGAAACAAAAATGGGAGGAGAGCATTCGAGGAAGGGGCATAAACATGCGGGCGAACAACCAAGGACTCTGAGACCCGCTTTCCACAAGGTGAAGATGAAATGCGGCGTCCCTGCAGTCCGAGGTCGACAGCCTGCTCGGTGAAGTCGATGAACTTGTGCGCTCTTATCTCCCGCGGAATACTCGCGGTCGCTGCATCTCAGTTTGCTCATACCTTGCAAAGGCGAGAGCGGACAGAGCAGTCTTCCTCGCCCCGGTTCCCGCCCAGGGAGGTGAGTACATGGGCGACGAACCGCTGGCAGGGTTGACCGCTTTATCCACTCTCGGGATACAAAAGGAGCGCTTGGCAAGAAGGGAAGCCCGGGAGACTCAGATTCTAGCGCCGTCCATGCCTGGGCCCCCGTAGCCAGACGACCACTTCGACTGCTACAGCAAGAAGCACGCCCACCATCAGTCCGAACTCCGCATCATGAAGTGAACGGCTTAGAGCAACGGTCTGAGGGGAGACACCTGCCACCTTCGTAAACGCGGCAGTCGCGTTGACAAGGCCATATCCATACAAATCGTTCTGTCCTGGAGTTCCTAGGTGATGGGCCGTCTCCTCAAGGATAGCCGTAATGTTGGCAGCTGTGAGGTGTGGGTCCCATTGCTTGAGTAGCGCTGCAATCCCCACAACCAGAGGGGCAGAGAAGCTTGTTCCCCACCAGTTATCGTAAAGCATTCCATCATTCGAGACCGCCATCATTCCGGAGTTCTCCGCGACCTTTATGCCGCTTGGGGCAACCAAATCTGGCTTGATCCTCCCGTCTGCGGTTGGACCCGCGTCTGAATAATTTAGAATTCCAGTCCCGTAGACGTTGACGGCCCCCACTGTAAGGCCGTCAATGGCGTCTCCGGGTACAGATATGGACCCACTCTCGTTCCCAAAGTTACCTGCTATCACTACCACGAGGGCACCCTGGCCGTAAGCCCAGTCTATCGCCTGGTCGACGACACTCAGGCCATTGGAGGCGTATGGGCATCCCTCAATGGAGATGTTAATGATCGCTGGATTGTACTCCATTACCCAGTGAATCGCATTGGCAATGACGCTGCAGTTACTGACTACGTTATTGGAGTTGATTACCTTGGCCATGATCAGTGACACTCCCGGGGCGACGCCGGTGAAGTCAGAGATTGTCCCTCCTCCGCTGAACGGCAAAGAAGCAGGATTAGCGGCGATGATTGAAGCTACTGCTGTCCCATGTCCGTCGTCATCATATGGGGTTGGCTCACCGTTAACATAATCCCTCCATGCAATAACCTGCCCTGTGTTGAAAACCGGAAGGGCGGAGTTAATGCCACTGTCGATGATGGCCACCTTGACACCCGCCCCATTGAGCCCCAGCTTCTGAAGCGCGGGTATCCCCAAGGTGTTGAAGTAGATTGACTCCTCATGAGGATACGCGGGAGTCGGGAGATAGGAGTCAGCGAAGACGCTGCTTACGACTAGGACGATTATCACAGAATAGACTACCACTCGCTTCGCTGGCCTCATCCGGACTGATTCCGACCAAGCTCTCTAATAAGAGCGGAGGATTGACCCCGTCTGCCGAATTCTTATCGCGACCAAGCTCACAACCCCGCAGCCCTCTCTTTGGTCTTTCAGCCGGAGTTGGTCCTTTCTGCCGTCCCACTTGGACTATCCTTTGGTTAACCATCGGATAACCGCTGTCTTCCCTCCATGGAGCGTAGCTGGCTCAGCGCTTGGCTAGTCTCGCGACTCTCAGAATCTCCAAGGAGACCATCACGACACCCACGAGAACCATCAAGGCGGGTATCACCCAAGGCGGTCGTAGTAGAAAGAAGACCAACACCCCCGCAACCACCCACAAGAGCCCTCCCACGACGATAATGTCTTTCCAGGTCCGGTACCCCTTTTCGTATATCGACATCGACTCCTGAGAAGGGTAATTTGTTTATAGACCTTCAGCGGGTTGAAGTAGGCCGGAAGATGGGTCTGACACCCGCGGTCCTCTCAGCCGGCTGACGAGCAACTCCGAACTACTCACTCCTCCGTTTATAGTGTACGATACCGGGATTTCAGATAGGTTGCAGTCTGGATAGAGCTTCCTGATCTCCGGGTGGTTGTCGTATGAGAGCACCCATGGGAACTTTGAGCCGCGCAGCAGGTCGCGGAGCTCTTGATGCTGCTTCTCTCCGAAGGCGTATTGATAGAGTTGCGAGCCCTTCTCGTAGTACGGGGGGTCAACATAGGCGAGCGTGTCGTCGCCGCACGCCGAAAGGACTCTTCTGTAGTCCCGGCGGGTCAGGACGAAGTCCCTTCTCGTAAGGAGCCTGTTTGCATCGTCTATCTGGCTTTGGAGGTTGGGCACCGACCATCGGCTGGCAATCTCCCCCATGGGGCCACCAGCTTTCAGGCCCAGCCCGCTGAATGACATCTGGTGCAGGGCGACCTTGGCAAGCGCCGTCTGGACGCACTGTGTGTCTACGGTTCCTGAAAGAAGCAATCTCCTACACTGGTCGTAGGCTGTTCGCGATGGGACGAACTCCTGGATAACTCGCTTCAGCTCGTCGGGCCTGTTAAAAACAGCCCACCATACAGCGTAGACCCCTGGATCCAGGTCGTTGATCCAGACACGTTCCAAGTCCAGGACCCTTAGCAGAGCGAAACAGACGCCCCCTCCCCCGAAGAACGGCTCGCAATATTCCGAAAACGGACGCCGTTCATACTCTTCGAGTATCGCCCTCAGAATGGGCTTCGCCAGCTTTCCCTTCCCGCCCGGGTACCGAAATAACATGCACCCGAACGACGATTGAGAATTTAACGGGGGACAGGCGACAATTCATCCGGGCTTCAGTCCGCGGCTTTCTCAGCCGACTATGGCTAGGTCGTTCCGCGGCTGTTCACCGGGTTAGGCCCCTCATGGTCGTCGTCTGAAAGGTGGGCGAGTGTACCCCGGAGTAGCGTGAAACCGAGAAAGCCGGGGCTGATGAGAGCACTTGGAAGGTCTCCAGAAACGCCTACCAACGAGGGGGAAAGCGCGCAGCTTTTGATGCGGAGCGACGTAAACCGGATTCGATTACAAACCCTGGCTGGAAGATTTTTTAGGTGCCATGTCCTGAAAGTCCTGAATTGCACACCAAAGCCCTTGCAGCCCTGACCTTTGAGTTCGGGATGACGTTCGTTATCATCTTGGCCTACTCTCCTGCGAATCTTCCAATATTTCTCATGGTAAGCGGGCCCTTTCATTTCGTCGGGACTTGGTATTTTGCGCTCCACAAGTCGAGACCGAAATACCTGGCATCAGTTCCCAGGTGAGCTTACCCCGCAGCCCTCTCTTCGGTCTTTCAGCCGTGTCTGGTGGAGCGTGATAACACAACTCACCCAGGCATATAAGGCGAGTTATCCCAGTTATCCCTGTTATTCCAGAGCAGTCCCATGACCAGTCCTCTCACTGGTCTTTCAGCCGTTCCTGGTCCTTTCCGTGGTTCTCTCACCTGGACTATCCTTTGGTTAACCATCGGCTATCCTGCGCGTACAGGGGTCGCGTGATTAATCGGTACACCCCCCACGTGATAAACGTGATAATGAAAATGGTGGTCTTGGTCGTGAAGCGAGGGGTAGTTGAGGATCGTTTGTAGGACTTAGTAGTGTACCGGCAGGGTAGTTATCAACGGTAGAAGGTGCAGAGGAGTAACCAAAGAGAGGACCGGAAGTAGTCGAGACACGGATTGATAGTGTATGGCAAGGGATTCGACGTGTAGAGCCCGAAAACCGGTCTGATTCCGCATATAGGGCAGGAATCGGGCGTGGATAATAGACGTAGGTTAGGAATCCCTGCCCGCTTTTAGATGTATGATGAGCGTCCAAGAAGTTATCCAGATAGTGGGGCCGGTAAAACTGACCTACCTGGTCCGCCAGGCTGGGGTCCACAGGGCCCAGAAGGGGGTCAATGCCCGACTTGAGCAGGAGATGGTGTCCTTCGCCAGCAGGTTGCTCATCCAGGCGCGTGCCTACCAGGCCTTCAGGAGGGGGAACCAGCTGGAGATCCGGGACGTTGAGCAGGCCCTGGTGGACGTCAACGAGGCCCTGGCGAGGATGAGGAAAGCGCCGTAGTACTGTCACGATTTCTCTGCTGGCATAACGTCAACCCAAGAGCCTGCGACGGAGTTCCATGGGGTCGTCATAGATGAATACGTAGCCGCTGAGCGGCCTGAATGCCTTACCCCAGATCCAGAAGTTCTGGGAAGTCACTTCCGTGAGTGGAGGCTTCTGCTGCGGGAGCGACCCGAATAGGTAGGAGTAATACTCGACAAAGGATTCGACGCTCATGGCGGTCACAACAACCAGAGTCTTGGCGTATGAGGTCAGCTGAAGCAGCTCGTTCATTTTCTCTCTGAACGTCTTGGACCCTTCACGGGCACCGCCGTGAGATCCGTTAACTGAAGGAAGGTTTGAACTGTCCACCACCCAGATCCAGATACCCGCTACATTATGCAGCCTCTTACTGTACTTGTCCTTCAGGGTGTTGACGATATCGTCCATTGCGGCCCTTTCGTCGAATGCCCTAATCGCATCCCCAGATTTGGCTTCGATTATCACCAAGATTTCCTTCTCGCTACCAACAATAGACTCGATGATTGGAACCTCCCACACGATATCGGTGTATCTCTGTCCTGCTACCTTGTGCCCAAGAGGGACAACCTTCCCTGTCTTCAGGTCCTTCAACGCCTCCACCAGGACGTCCTCATATTCGCTGCCATTGGAACCGTTTGCCACTGTCTGCAGCCTGGCGAGTACCGCTTTTGGCGGCGCAACCTGTACCGCCGGAGGAGCCTTAATCGCGATCGCCCCTACGCCCCTCTCGACGAAGGCAGCTTCCGCGCTACTTGAGAAGTCAGAGGCGGGAGTGATAGCATATTGATGTGATACTGGGTTTAGTTGGATACTCCCGTGGGAAATGGCTTTGATAGGCGATGGGTCAAGTTGGTCCTTGATTATTGCGAGAGCATCATCAACCTCATTCATGTCGACGACCGCCTTGAGCTGTCCCACAAGCGCTGCATAATCCAGTTGGTCGTTGCCGCCCATCACTGTGGAACAAAACACGTAGAGCAGGTGTCCTATCAACAGGGTCGGCTTGATGTGCCCGAGAAGAGAATTGTAGAAGAACGCATAGCGTGGCGTCCGGCCGACTACTTCACGGCCGAAGTCGGTAACCCTGACCAAACTAGTCCTGCCCTCCTTAATCTCGGCCATTTTCCAGCGGGCGAGGAACGAGACCAGAGAAAGCGAGAACCTCTCCCCCTCCTTTACGAAATCCGGCGGGGTTCTTGGCTGACGGCTGAATGAGGCTATTGGAGAGCTGAATTCACTCTTGATTAGCTCTGCAGCCTCTGGTATCTCGTCCTCGGTACGGAGACAACCCACAGCCGCACCGAGCAGCTTCTTGTCGATGAGCTTTACTCCTCTATTATCCAACTCGACAAGCAGTCTAAGAGCTGCGTAGAAGGGGCGAACCTGGATGTTGAACTGGGTCCATCGCATTAGACTGATAGAGGAGTTCGCATACTTCATCCCCATCATAACGAACTCTGGTCTTACTCTACCTTTGAGGTATGCCCGGCCCCTGTCTGAGAGGACGTATCCATCCTCCTCGGAGTCGGAGTTCAGATTCTTGTAGTAGCATGGAAGCAAGCCGCAATAGGCGGCCATGTCAGCATAATCCCTGACGAACTCGACCCAGTTCTGTCTCCACGTCTTTGTAGGTTTGTAGCGGACGTCGACGAACCCCTCGTAATTTCTGTCCGGGTTCCGAAGGAACTTCCGCCATGCCTCTTTTCGCTCCTCGGCGATCTTCCGAGCACGGTATCTGCCAGCCTTCTCGTACAAGGTATTGAGGTCAGGGGGCGACGGCTTGGTGAAGATGTCGTATGGTCTTGAATGGAAGTCCTTGAATTTGCCGCTCTTGACTTGGTCGATGAGCATGATTCTGCAGATTTCCTTGAAGGTGTACGTGCTCTGACCGGTCTTCTCCGGGTCCAAGGCCCGCAGCATTGCGTCAAACTCCTCGTAGATGGCCGAGTTGTGGGGGAAGTGATACAGGCGGTCCTTCTCTAATCGGAAGCGGCTTCCGCCAGGCATCTGGACCTAATCCCCTGCCGCCTTGGCGCTCGTTTTCTCAAAGATAAGGCAATAATGATGATGCACGTTGGATACATATCTGGACGGGTAGCCCCAGATGCCTAGGAGTTTGTTGTTCTGCAGCCATAACCGCTCCTGCTTCAGGATGTAGATGTTGCTTAGCTTCTTCGCCAGGTCCCAAGCGAATGGGACCATAACGCCCTCCGGGGTGAGGATGTTCTGGACTATCACCACAAGATATCGTCCTGGTCTGAGAACCCGATTGACCTGGGTGTAGACCTCGTGGAGCGAGTTGAGGTAGGTGTTGTAATCCTCTAGGTTGCCGAGGTCGTTGGAATCCTCGCTGTAGTATTCGTCGAGGCCTTGCTCCTTTCTCTGTTTCTGGAGGGAAAGAACGTGCCCCCTGCTCTTCTTTAGCATGTTCCAGTACGGAGGCGAGGTAATCGCGAAGTCTACTTGCGTTATTCCGTTCTCCCTGAGGAGGTTTACCAGCGCTCTAGCATCTCCCTGAATGACTGTTTGGGCTGTTCTCTGTCTAGCGATGTCGGCCCACTTCTTGATCAGCTCGACGCCGACTCCTTTCCTTCCTGTCTTGTCGCAGGCAACCAGGGTGCTTCCCGTGCCTGCCATTGGATCAAGCACCAACTCTCCCTTCTTTGTGAAGAATTTGATGAAGTCGCCAATCATCGACTCCGGAAACTTGGCAGGATGGAGAACCTCATTCTTCTTGCGCGGAGGCGGGTTGTGGATGAACCAGCTCTTGGAAAATAGAGCCCACTCCCGCCCAGTTAGATCGTTGAGCTGGTTCCTTTCGTCGTAGATTCCTCGCTCTCCAAGGTATGTCCCATGTTGTCCAACTTTCTGGCCTATCTTGTACCCTTTGTACTTCTCTTCCTTCGCCTTTTGGGGCCTGAGTCCTCCCCATCCCTGTCCGCCCGCCTCCTCTTCGGCCTCTTCCTTTGTCGTCAGCGCGTCGGGGTCGGACATCAACTCAAAGGCAAGAGGGAAGCACTATTTGACTTGATTAGCGTGGCGCTTCATGCGTGGGCAATTCCCCGCCTGTCCAATTCCCTGTAGTATTGCACCAAGGAGAGCCTGCCCGAAGACACCAAAGCTTTCAATTCTTCCAATCCCAGCCTCTCCATAACAGGTTGGTCCGTGTTGTTGGGTGAACTCATACCCACTTACGACGCCCGCGAGTTTAAGCACCCATACCGCGACATGTCCCTCAAGCAGGGAGGAAAGCGGAACTGCCTACGGCTTCGCCCACTCGGAGATGAGCTTCTGAAGGCGCTCTCGTAGGTCATTCCCTCCTTCAGGACGCGCTCGTATTCGCCCCCGGCTTCTAATACAGAGAGAACGTTGGATCATGAGGTGTCTATGAGCCCAGGAGACTACAAGTTAGCTCACTGTCCGCTTCCTGCGAAAGGCCTGCGTCTAAACCGTGAACACCCTAATCTTGGCAACTTGGTCTTCAGGCAGCTGCCCGATTAGCTCTTTGACCTTCTCTGCGGACTCCTCCTTGATCCAGACGTGCAATTCGGCGAAAGGCTCGATCTGCAGTAGGTGCGCCTTCAACTGCTCCCCGTGCGTCTGCACGTGGTTGGGCGACTCGATCTCCACCTCGATGGGCCTTTGCTTGTCGTAGTCGTAGACCACCGCGTCAGGCTTCCTGGGCATGTCCCGGTCTTGCCTTCCTACCGTGAAGAACATGCGATGCGAGACATAGTATTCCCTGGCTCGGGCTGCTATCTCGGGGACGTCCTTGCTTCCGCCAATCGCCCCGAAGTCGCACGCCAGCATCTCCTTGCCTCCGTCGGACAGCCCGTACACCCGCACCAGCTCCGCTCCTGACATGTGCGTGCTGAGCACCCTGACCCACTTCTTCATCCTCATATCTTCGACCACCGCCTTCGTTTCGTCTTTCCTAGGCAGGCCTGTGAGCTCGCAGAGCTTGGTGTAGTTCGCCTTCCCCGCCCCGTCGAGGGCATTGAGCAGCCACCAAGCTTCCTTGGATGGCATCGCCTTGCCAGTTGGCATGAATTCCAGCCAGGGGTCGGGCTCCGTCTCGCCCTCCTTCCTTGCGAATATCGACTCATCGACGGTGACCGTCCCGTACATCTCTCTCATCGTTCGGACGAAGGCTTGGACCTCCTCGTCTGAGTGCAGCGCGCTCGGGGGCGGGTTGGTCTTCCTCTGCATCGGCGGCATGGCCTCCTGTCCGAAGTCTGGGAGCTTCCTCACCACCCACCTCCCGTTCGGCTGGGTGACCAGCGAGAGCCCGATCTCCTTGGCGAACACCGGGTCGATGTACTGGAGTTTCGCAGCGTCGTCGGGACCCACGCGCCCAAACATGAGGGTGCCAGCATTTCCGAGGATTATCTTCAGGAGCTGGTTGTCGAGCTGGGCCATGCTTTGGTGAGAGAGTATCAGGCCCAACTTTGCCGACCTCGCCTGACTCAATATCGTCTGGATTGCTTCCAGCTTCTGCACATCCTGGAACTCGTCTAAAGCGCAGACGACTTGCGTCAGCTGATCGGCAGGCGCCGTAGCCTCCCTCTCCTGGACTGCGAACCATAGCTTCAGTACGAACATCGCACGGACCAACGGAGCGATGTGGTGGCCGATGTCAGGGCTTGCCCTCAAGATGGTGATCTGACCCGGCTTCAACATCCTGGCGAAGTCGACCGTGGAGTGGCGCACGCAGAAGATCTTCCTGAGGAAGGGGTCCAGCACGAACTGGGAGAGCCTGGTCAAGACTGGGTCGAACGCCTCGGACTTCAGCCCGGCTATGGCCTCCATCTCGCGCTTCAGAGCCTCCGCTTCGGCAGGGAGAACCATCTGCATCTCGCTGACGACCTTCTCCTTCTCGTCCCTGTCCTGCAGCCTCAGTACCAGATGGTGGAGATCGATGAGTGTGGGGGCGTCGGTGATGGCATAGAGGTATGTGAGCAGGCTTGAGAATATCCTGAGCATCCTAGGGGCGGTCTCCGGTGTCGAGCCGTACCACTCCTCGATGAGCTTCAGCACGAACCCCATGTAGATGCTGCGAACCCTCTCCTTCTCTTCGTCGGCGCACTTGGGCAGCTCCAGCAGATTGATGGCGAAGCCGGTCAGGTGAGGGTCAAGGAATGTGACGCTCTGGGGGCTGAGGTTGACGACCTGCTTCAGGAACTCAAAGGAGTCGGGTCCCTTGGGGTCTACGTAGATGAAGGAGTTCTGAAACGACCCCCTACCGTTGGCATCCTCCAAGGCCTTGGCAATCACCCTGATGAGAGATGTCTTACCGCTCCCCGTCCCCGCAAGGACGTACATGTGACGTGAGAAGTCGCCGTACTTTATGCCCCAGGTCATGCTCAGTCGCCTCCCAGGACCACTTCCGGCTCCTCCTCCTCCACCGGCTCGGGTAACCCTCCGCTCCTTGCGTAGTGAACGACGCCAAGCAGCCCTGGGTCCTGTGGCAGGTGGACCAGTAATGGCATCTCCTCTGGGGTGACACACAGGACGGGAATCAGCTCCCTGCTCCTCCCCCACTCGCCGAACCCGCCGTTGGCCGCATGGACCTTCAGTATCTCGGTCGGGTCGGGGATGGCCCTCGACCTCAGCCATCGGAACCCCCTTGGGTCTTGGTAGTACCATGGGGTGAGGAAGTCGTAGTCCATTTTCACACTCGCGACAGCACCCTTGAGCTGCTCGGGCGGAGTCTTGCTGAGGATGAACCCCCTAATGCTGACAATAATCCCGTCCCGCTGGCCCTTCTCGAAGTAGTCCTTGGCGATGCCTGGCCCATGGATCGCGAGCGTCGACCCTGCAGCTGGGTGCGGGACAGTCTTCTTGTCCATTTTGATTCCCCCTCCCCCGCCCTTGCCAAATGCCAACCCCACCGCCCCTACTGGGTCCAGCCCGGGGGTCGTCACTTCGACGCCCTTCTCTATCTCCTTCACCATCTGCTGTATCCTCATGGATGTGCCCTCGATGTATCCCCCCCACGAGTAGCTCTGCCAGCAGACCTGCAGCCATCCGCCCTTTCCTTTCAGCGCTCTGACCAAGTTCTCCAGCAGCAACTGCTCTTGTTTCATATCGAACCATGTCCCTGGCAGGGCGTGCGCCTGCTCGATGTCGAAGAACCATCCGTCCCATCCATCACCCAACTTCAGGTACTCTGACGAGTGAGAGACGAAAGCCGGCTCCTTCTCGTCGATCTTCACGACTCGCATCCCCGGATAGACCGAGCCCAACTCCCTCAGGAGGACTGGCAGGTCTTCGGGTGTGGAGCTTACCACCACGTGCACTACTTCACTTTCAGGCTCCTTCCAGAGCTCTATGGACCTCGGAGTCGATATCGACCCCACCACGTTGGGCTGAGGGCTACTCGTCGGGAACGGAGGCTGGACAAGCGCACAAGACCTCCGGGCCTTGTCCTTGAACTCCTGTCCCAGGAAGTAGCTGAAAGAACCCCTGTACACCTTCTCCTTCCCTACCTTGCCCCAGGGCATCGCTCAACTCCCCCCTGCTTCCGCAGTGAGAGGGAGCGGCGCGGGCTTCACGTAACATTTCGATATGCGCCTCTTGCCAGCATCATCGCGGCTAGTATGGCGGAAAACGATATAGTGGTAGACTACCCCTGAGGGCGACCTAGCCTTCCATGCGAGGGGCCCCCGAGCCTCCTTCCCACACTTGGGACAGTCGAGTGTCTGTAACATGCTCTCTCGATGGATAAAAGCGGATCGTGAACAAGGCCACGATGCCAGCTGACTGGGTTCGCTTTTATCAAACATGGATAACAGAACGCGTCCAGCGTACGCTAAGGTTCTCTCTCTCGTCGTTTTCACGTTATTCGTTATGGGCGCGTTCTCAGTCGTGCCGGTGTATGCGACTTCGACGTCGCAAGTCAACGTGAAGTTGGTGCTGCAGGACCTACCTGAGCAGCTTACCGCATACCCCCAGTTCGCGCTCAACTCGTCCAACTATTTCACAGTCACATATCTGCTGAACAATACAAATCAGACCTTCGACTTGTATCAGAACGCGATAATCACAGTAGACGCTAATTCGATTCTCACTATCTCGTCTCCAAGCTCTCAAAGCCTTGCGAATGGAAGCAACGTCGTGTGGGGCTTGTACCACAGTGGACCACAAAGTGAATTTGTGGGTTCTGCCTCACGGACAATCTATGTCATGTACGGTATCTACGTTTATGGCAACCCGTCCGACTTTGGCGTCTTTCTTACATTCAACGGTAATCCGTACACTTCCGCTCTCGGTGTACTGAAAAGCATTGGTGGCGTGTCGATTGCGGCATACAATGGAGTAGGATTCGCCGAACTCAACCAGGAAGTATGTTTAGCATGTACCTTCGCAATGCCAGAGTACTTCATCAGCGCGACGGGACAGTACTGGCAGGTGCAGGGAAGCCCTAACGTCACGGTCACTCAAAAGAGCCCATACGATTCACCTTCCTCTTTCAACTACGTCCAAGTTCCAGCACCAAGGTCCCTGTATAATGTCACCACCGTGCCAAGTTCGATAGTCGCGGATTCGAACGTTATGGTCATCGTGACGTTTCCATTTCAGCCAGGCGCCGTGAGTGGCACGTTCAACGTCCCGACGAGCCCACTGGCGCCCTCAGGATGGTCTTCAGGGGGACTGGAGACATTGGTTAGTATTCCTCCCGGGGTACACGATCTCAACGTCACAGTGACATTCACAGGCAGTGTCTTCGCCCCAGCACCAGTATCCGGTACTGTGGCAAATGTACAGCAGAGTGTGTATTCTGTAACGAAAGTCGTGGTAATCCACGTTGGAACAGAATTCCCATGGTGGTTGGTTTTCATCTTCCTCTTAGGCACGGTAGTTGCAGTCGCCGGCACTTGGGCCTACAGGTCGAAGCGGCGCAAGAAGGCTGAGAAGCAGAGGGATGTGAAAGCATGAGAGCGTTCATAGGTGCGTTAGTGGTTCTGGGCATCTTGGCCTTGGCGGCTGCACCAGCACACGCATCGTCAGGGACTACTGTCTCGGGGGTCTTTACGTTCAACGATTGCTGGTTTGGTTGCACTTCCTCGACTGTCGTAGCGAATGTCACCGTACCAGCTGCCGGCTACACAGTACAGGGGACGATTACAATTCAGGGGAGCACCGACGGTGGTGTGCTGATGTTGAGTCCGGGAACCAAGTCTGTCCAAGTGCCAGGTTCAGGGACCTTCCAGTTCTCTTTCACGACCCCTACCGCAGGGGCATACAGGCTGATTCTCTCCTCACAGAACCCTAACGATTATGCTCAGTCTGACCCCTACACCTGCACCTACTCGCTCGTCCCCCCATCGCCTATCGAAAGTATCCCAGTAGTAGGTTCCTTCGCCTCTTCGCTTGCATCATTCACGTTCACGCAGCTGGATTGGGCCGCTCTCGCAATACTCTTGGTCACGGCAGTGCTAGCCATCTGGAGGCGCTCGGTAATCAAACAGAACAAGTTGTTTCTGATATTCTTCGTAGATGCTGGCATCGCTGCTTCAGCCATCCTCACATTTTCCTTCAGCATGGTGATTATAGGCGCTCTCGCTCTGCCGATGGTCCCGTGGTTCGTAAGGAAGAAACACTACCTGTACGCAGCTCTTCCAGTTGTGGTCCTTGCCGGACCAACCATAGTCGGGATGCTCGGCGGCGGGTTCGCTCAACTCGTACTCGGCGGGATACTCCAGGGACTAGCGTCCTTCATGCTCGACATATTCACGGTCGTTTCATTCGCCTATGGCGCTTTCGAACTGATCTTCAAAGTCAAGAACGTCCCCACGCTGAGCGCGGCGAAGCTTTCAGGGGCCAAGTCTGGGTCGGTGGCCGGCTCATGGGAAGAAGAGGAAAAGAAGGGCGCTGAACCATACGCCGAAGATGCTTAGCAGGCGGCTGCCTCAAATTTATCTCCCCCTTTAACGGAGTGATAGAACCGTGACGAAGAAGAAAGAGGAGGAGAACGCGTTCCTCACTCTCATCGACGATTACAAGCCCCTTCGTGCACCCGCATCGCTTCCGAAACAGGTCGCCGAACGCGGGGCCGCCTCCGCGCCCGACAACAGACTTCTCAGCAAGGGCAACAAGGTTGTCGTGAGGATGGGCAATGCGAGGATCATCATCACGCCCCTCTTCCGCCAGATCGTCGACCAGTTTGGAGGCTCCAAGGACAGGACCCTGCTCGCATATGTGAACGTGGCCAGGGAGATGTACAGGCTGACAGAGCCCTGCATCGGGACGGTCAACATCGTCGGACTGAAGTCGGTCGTAAGAGCCAAGGTCCCTCCCGGAAGTCCTCTGCGTATCAGGATAGAGCAGGAGCCGGATGAGATGCCGTGTAGAGACTGGGACGTGCTGGGGCCTCGGTACTGGGGGATGCTAGACGACGAGCTCAGTCTCGCTTCGCGGGGAGCCCGATGAGCACCTCGTTTCCCGGATAGTCGCGCCGCCACTGCCAGCCCTTTGCGATCAGCTTCTTCGACCTCGGCCAGTGGTGGCATGACTCCTACCGTAAATGCTCGAAAGCGTTCCAGACCGGGAGTCCATCTAAAGAGGCACAGCGCGAATTCTTAAAGGTCAAGGCTCAGTTCTACAGCCTGATGGCATTTTCCGACTGGACCCTGACGTTCTAGCACCTCTACAGCGCTCCGTCTTGCCCTTCTGTCTCATGATGTCACCCCCTAACAGAGCTCGCCTGGCTCTACAAGGGCTTTCACGAGGGCATGCGCGACTGGCAAGGCGCGCTCAAGGGGAACCAGAGGTAGTGGGCCAACGAGACCACGCTGACCAGGAGCAGAACCACGCACACGAGGTTGAAGGTCCAGATGCTGTCTCCTGCCACGTATCTGGGGCAGATCTGATACCAGTCGAAAGGCAGGGGGTAACAGCTCCAGCCGTCCTTAACCACGGCGAGGTCCCAAAATACTGCCTGGGACAAACCGAGGGCATACGCACTCACGAGGGTCCCAGTTACGGAGAACAGGACGCCGAGTCTCATATTGTCCGTCCCCCCAGACGACGTAGCACATGGAGGCGAACATAGACCGCAGTCACCAGCAGCGCGAGGACGGGCACCAGGACGCCGTAGTAGTCGATCGCGAACAGGTACGCGAGACCAAAGAATGCGGCCGGAATCTGCGAAGTGAGGCCCCACACCTTCACGAACATGTCGACGGTGATACCGAGATACTTGGCGAAGGGGTAGACGTATTCCTCGTTGAAAAGCATCGCGAAGGGAATCCCACACAAGAGCCATCTTGTGCCTAGGACCGCCAGTAGAGCTCCGGTTGCTACGAACTCACCCATGATTCCGAAACCCGGTAGAAACGACATCATCGCTGTCATCGCAACCATGGAGGAGAAGAACGCCAGCCGCTTATGGTTCACATTCATGCTTCGTATGCCTCCATCTTCGAGAATAGCGGATAGACATCCGTAATCGTCGGCTTGTTGAGGATGTCGGTATTTCGTGAAAAGAAGATGGTATCCAGAAGATTGTGACGAAGGCACGTCATGTTGCGTTCGTATTTGATGGCGTTGTATGCAGTGTGGACTTCTTTCTGTGTCTTCCCGTCCTTCGTCCCTGTCGTAGCCGTATCCCAGATGTCCTCGTCCACGTGGCCCTTCCCCTCATCCATGAAGCGGCGCCCGATGTGCTCCTGAGACGCGGTACAACCGAGGCCGCGGAAGGGTGGGAACAGGTCAATCATGACCCGTGGAAGGGGTGGAGCGTTTGGGTATCTCTCTCGAACGCTCAGGGAGAACCCTTTCAAAATCTCCATGTCGAACTTGATGTAATAACCAGAAAACGCATCGCTCTTGTTACGCTTCATGTACAACAGAGCTTGGTATACGGCGTCCACCGAATCCATCTTCTCCGTGATGAT
>DAHVLJ010000020.1 GCA_027320425.1 Nitrososphaerota archaeon | reverse complement strand
AAGCTCAGGCGTGGTAATACCCTTGGGCCGCAGTATGAAGGACATGTAAAGCCCGCCGACGGGAGAGACCCAAGTCCTCTCCATGCGCCCCGCCCCTGAGGTCTGGGACTTCGCCACTATTGTGGTCCCCTCAGGGGCCCCCTTGGTCGCGCAATCTCTCGCCACCTGTTGGGTCGAACCGACTTCGTCAAGTTCGGTGAAAGACCAGCGGACCATGGCGTCAGACGCGCCCTGCGCTACGATATGCTTTGTGCTTGAGCTCGGAAAGGAACGACTTAAGACATAAAGGCGGTCGAGCGGCCTGCCGCACTTCGTGGCCCTGGTGGTGCAGCTTGGTTAGCATAGGAGGCTGTGGACCTCTCGATCGTGGGTTCAAATCCCACCCAGGGCCCCTATATCTGGGCTCTAGTCATTGGGCGTTAAATGCCCGGGCTCTATAATAGCCCAGAGCCCGGATGACCCTGAAGTTCCGCAAACCGCCGCCAACTGAAGAATCCGTGCAGAGGCTGCTGGGCTCGGCCAGGCTCTCTGACGCGACCAAGAAGGGGTACCTTGGAAGGATCCAGCAATACCTCCGTGAGGCTCAGATGACCCCTGACGAGCTCGTCGCGGCAGCGAGGTCGCACCCCAGGGAGTTCGAGGAGCGCTTCATCGGGTTCATCCAGGAGACGGGGAAGTCGAGCACGTCCACGACCACCGCGTTCAGGGACTCGGTGAAGAAGTTCCTTGAGATCAATAGGGTGGAGGAGGTGAAGTGGGGGTACGTCAACGAGTTCGTCCCGGGCGCGAAGAAGGCGGGGCAGGACAGGGCGCCTACCCTGGAGGAGGTCCGCAGGGTGGTCGATGTCGCCGACCTGAGGATGAAGTGCCTGGTGCTCTTCCTCTGCTCCTCCGGATCCAGGATAGGGTCGGTACAGTGGCTGAGGTGGAAGGACGTGGAGGAGGTCGAGATTGGGGGGGAGAAGTTCGCCAAGCTGACCATCTACAGAGGAGAGCTGCGAGGCGTCGGGATAACGATCAGCAAGAGATCCGTCTCACGAATCTTAAAATCGCTCGTCGAGAAGGGATTCCTGACGATGGTCGGCAACGGCTACGAGCCGACCGATTTGGCCAGGGCTCGGCCCAAGCAGGGGACGCTCTGAGCATTAGTGCGATTTCCAAGAGTCCGAGTCTTGACGTTCCATCTTATTACCGGTCCCGACCGTGGCGGCCAGAGTGTGCTACAGATGCCGGGGCAACCGCAAGTGCAGGTGCGGCAAGGGCTGCGAAAGAATCATTGAAGGGGTCTGTCCTGACTGCAAGCACCCGGTAGGCGTTGGAGCAGCGCCCTAGGTTCAAGAACCCCAGACCTTACGTCGAAGCAGCCCCCCAAAACTCCCCTTGGCTCTTCCAGAGCCGGAGTACCCGATTTGGGCGACAAGTTGTCAGGTTGCCTTGCTTACACCCGTTTCTTCAGGAATGAGCATTGGCGCCCCACATTTTGGCAACATTAGATTTCATGAACCTCAGGGTTTCTTTCAATGTTGGAAGCGAATCGGAACAGGATTTGCCCGACATCGACAACGCAGCTACTGCGTTCCCGAAGAGCAGCATTTTAGTCGGATTCCACGCATGCAAGAGAGCATAGACTATTCCAGATGTGAACGCGTCTCCAGCGCCAATTGTCTTCGCCGGATTGATGCTGAAGGCGGGGACCGTCGTCCTCTTCCCCTCAGCTATGTATTCCGAGCCTTTGCCTGCTTCGGTCACGATGTAAGTCTTGCCAGATAGCAAACTCATTTCGACCAGTCGATCGATCGACCCGAGCCCCGCCGCGTCTACAAACTCGGTTTCGTTTCCTACTATCGTGTCCGCTAGGTTCATCGCTCTCTTGTAATACGTAGTCCTCATTTTCTTGCTGACTCCCACCCAGCGAGCTGGCCGCCAATCGAGGTTAAGGACGCAAATCCCTGCTTCCTCCCTCACTGTGCGCATGGCAAGTAGTGCAGCCCTCCTCGATGAAGCCCTTGCAAGGTTGGTTGCATCTGTGACGAGAGCTTTGGTTGATCGGATTCCGTCGTTTATTATGTCATTCTCGCTGATTTGCAAATCGGGAGAACTTTCCCAGTAGGAGACATACCGACTTTCTTCCCCTGGAATCGACTCGATAAAGTCAATCCGCATTTTGCTCCCGGGCTTCGTACTCAGGTAGGTCGTTTCAATGCCGTACTTCGCTAGTTGGTCCTGGATATATTGCCCAAATTGGTCGTCGCTAATGGCACTAACGATTGTGCTCTTCAGCCCAAGACGTGAGGTTCCAATTGAGACATTGCCGGCAGGTCCCCCAAGGTACTTCGCAAAACTCGAGGCATTCCATAGGCGAGCTTTGTTCCCAATCGGAAAGAAATCGATGCCGATTCTCCCCAAGGTGGTGACATCGTACATTATGTCGCAGCACCAAGGTACATAGATGGGGTGGTAAAAGCATCTCTTTCACAGAGCGAAGGTCTCGACTGTTCGTGCTAAGACTAATTTCTCTTCTTTATTGGGCCCTCCGGGTCTTGCGAGGCGCTGTGCGAGAACCCTGAGCGCGTTGGTCAAATCGCTTCCATAGTTTGCCACTCTTTCAATATGTTTTGTCAGTTTGGTGACTCCCGAAACTGTCTCCTTGGCGTGCCCTTGTTCTGCACCCTCAAAAGTCGTTTCATTGGTCAGGGCTAGCAGACAATCGATAGCTAAGGTCGCGATCGCTAAACGGTCATCGTCCTTTCTGTACCCTCGGGCCTTGTTAAGTTCTCTCGCGGCTCCAGCAATATCTCCTGAAGCCAGATTTGCCATGGCATAGCACTGATGACTTCGTGATAGCCTCGATTCTTGGAATTCTGGCTCGGAGGCTCTTGCTGCTTCCTCGAAGGCGACTGCGGCCTCAAGCCAATGGGCCTTGGACTCTGGGGGTGAGAGACTTTTTGCTTCACATACTTCAGCCCAGGCAGCCCAGGCAAGCTGCATGTCGGTCTCTTCTTCTAACCCGGAGGTATCTCGGAAATATTCGCTCGCTTTTGCGTAGGCTAGTCGTGAAAGGTCTCGCAAAGATGCGATGGAAAGCACGTCACCAGCTTCCTTGAGGAAATCTGCGGACTGGCCTGTTGAAACCGGGCCCTCAATAGATTTGTAATGATCTGCGGCCAATCTCTCATATGTGTAGTAGCTTCTAAAATCACCAATCATCCTGTAACATAGGGCTATCTTGTGATTGAACTCTGCTTCATCTGTCGGGTTGGGAGCGAGTACGATCGCCTCCTTGTAGCTCGCTATTGCCTTCTCAAACTCTTTCGCCTTAAGGGCCTTGTCGCCCGTCGTCTCGAGCACAGTATGCCGCGGCGCATCAGATGACGTTCTTTCTCCACTCCTTAAGCAAGTTTGTGATATCAGTCGGACCAACATACAAGATACCTGGAATACCAGTGGGGCTGGCCTGAACGCTTAGAGCCACCTTTGTCACCTTAAGGTCGGCAATCACCATGTCATTCCCTCCCTCATGGAACTCATCTCCGAAATAGATAACCTTACTTTCAGGGACGTGCAATGTGCTCATCAGGTCGACCAATGCCCGTTTCTTATCGGTTCCCGCTCGAATGACTTCGACCTGGGATTTACCGCTTCGTCTTATTTGGTAGCTCTCCTTCGTTCTCGCCCTTGCAATGAGCTTGCTCATGGTTGAAATCAACTTGTCGCGGTTTCGTCCTTCCACGGGTGCTATGACTAACTGGACGTTCTTTCTAGTAGTAATTTCCAGACCTTTCCTGTCAGAGAGGAGCGGGAGTGCCTCGCGAACAGCCCTATCTGCGACCGACTTCATGAGACGAATATCGGTGAGAGGGATTAGCGCCTGGCGCCTGAATCCAAGATTCTCCATTAACCTGCCCTGTTTGTCCAAATTGAATTTCCTACCTGCGCCATCGGAGTAGATTGTCAAGCCGGTCATTAGACCAATTTGCCTTGAGCTTTGCAGTTCCCTCTTCAAAGGAAGAACCAGCTTCCCGTGGATCGCATCTATTGGACCAGTTGTTAGTATCGCCAAGTTGCAACCCAGCTTCAAGAGTGCCGCGAATTCAGGAGCCCCGCTGAACGCTGTATCGCCCTTGTGTACCAAAGTCCCATCGAAGTCGAACGCCATTATTCCTCTGCGCAGTTCCGCGAAATCGGGAAGTACATGGAGAGGCTGGGTAGACCACTCCTCGATCTTGGGAATCCACAGCTCCACGAGCTCACGCTTTCGAGTGTCCAACTTTTCAACCAGGTTCAACAGCTCATCTCTTAGCTTGGTTGAAACATCTCCGCCGTCCATTGATAGAAACCTAATTCTCTCCCGTACAGTGGAGACCACCCCACGAAGCGGGGGAGTCACCTTTAGGTAATCAATGAGTTGCCACAATGTCTTGGCCTTTGATACCTCGGACGATGCGACCTCGTCAAACTTCGACAACACGTCAAGCTCGAGCGCTCTTCGAGTTTCCTCTGAGCTCGCTTCTGTGTAAATTCTGCAAATAGGCTCCGTCCCAGAGGCACGTATAATCAATCTCGCAATGATTTTCTGCGGCGTTCCGAATTGGATTTCCGTGAAGTCGTGCCTAATTCCTCCTACGTACTTGGGTGCAAGACCTCCAATCGCGCGTGTAGGATTGTCATAATAGTAGTTGACCAGTGCGCTCTTCATTTCGTCAGTTCCGTCAACGTCTATTCGTCCGAAATGAGGGACCCAGCCCAATCGCCTCGTCAGATCGCTCCAGATTTCTCTTAATTGCTTTCGATTGAAAGCCATCAAGTCAAGCACTAGCAAATCTGCCCATAGACCGTCCTTGTCAGAAATGTGACCTTTTGATGTCATCCCACCGCTCTCTTCTGCGGATAGAATGAACGACTGCCTGAAGTTGGGATTGGATGTGACTTTGTACTGCCGGTCCATTGTCATAGCTTCGGCCTGGTACTTCACCCCTACCATTGTAACGAACGTCGGAAGCCCAGCGAGCATCTCACGCTGCCCGAGACTAACCCCATAGAACGGGTGCAACGCGTACGGAGGCACGAGAGCTTGATTGGGTTTCTCAACGTTAGTCCCAAATCCCGATTTCTCTATCACTTCTGCGATGGCTGGAGTAGTCGTGAAAGAGTGAATGATCTTACCTTTCATCATCCTGTCTCGCAATAGGTGGTCAATCATCATCATTATCACCTGGCTGGCGGAGAAGAAGGTACCATCATCATCGATTGCTCCGAATCTGTCCGCATCTGCGTCCATGGCCAACCCCACTGCCGCCCTCGTCTTTCGTACGAGATGCTGAAGTTGGGAGACAAAGGGCTCTTCGGGGTTTGCGTAAGCTAGGTCACCAAAGGTGGGGTCCCTCGTGCCGTGAGAAACGATGAAGTTTAGCCCCAAGCTGTCAATGATTCCTCCTAGATATCCCCGGCCTGCTCCATGCATTTCGTCAATCGCAATTGTTTTGTCTTGGAACCATTCCTTTATCGCCGTGAGGTTCACGCCGACCCCTTCGGCTTTTGACAGGACCCAGTTTTGATACTCTTTTGCCGGGTCGAAGACCGAAAGCGTTCCAAAATTTGAGGCTGCCGCAAGGTCTGCTGAAGAACTCGGACTGTTCATTATCATGTGTAAGTTCGTGCGTGCCCCAATCCAATCGGTCACCGAGGTGGGTGCGGGAACGCCACTCCGCAAGGAAAACTTCACTCCATGCCATTCAGGGGGATTATGGCTGGCTGTGCAGACCACTATCCCAGCGACTTCTTGTTTCAGATGCTCCGTCGCCCAGAAGTTGACTACAGGGGTGGGCGTATCGCGCCTTGTGAGCGAGACCGTGAAGTGATTTGCAAGGAAGGTTCCTGCTACCCATCTTGCAAGCTCGTCGGCGTGGAGTCGGCTGTCATAGCCAAGGATTATGTTTCTGTTCCTTGATTCGGTCCTGTCCATATACTCACAAATTGCTTGGACTACGAATTCCACACGTTTCCTGGTAATGTCACGCCCCCAAATCCCCCGTATGCCCGAAGTCCCAAATCGTGGATACTTCAGTCCATAAATTCCTTCAAGCACTCTCTTGGTCCTGGTGTCGTGCGTCCTCGAGGTCATGTCGAAAAGTCTCTCGGCCGCGACCCCAGCAAGAATTACGCGGTACGGATAGTACCTATTGGCGCACTCGGACAGCAATGGAACGACTTCGTCGTTTACGTCTTGGCTAATGGAATCAAATATCCTTGTAGCCAATAGATGTGAAAGAGCGAAGCTTGTTTCTTGTCTTAATGCTACGAACTTCGGGTCGTTAGCGACGACCTCCTGCCGATATTGCCCTACTTCAACAAGGAGACTGGCTAAAATCCCAAAAGCCAGAGGAACCTGATCGTCCGGGATACGCTTGCTCAGTGTCGTATCAAATCCTCGGATAAATTCATGCACCATTTGCAGGGTTTCGTCGATGTGCCGATCGTAGATTTCTGTTATCAAACGATGGTCCAAGTAGTAGAATGCCGCCTTGAGCCCCTCGGAAAAATCGGGCTGTTCCAACCACCTCTCGAAGGCTGGCCTGCTGAGCTCTTCTTTCGTCTCCACCAATGAAGTGAATCTATCGGTCCTCTTCACGGACATTCAATTCACTCCCAAGTTAATAAGAAGAATCAAGGCGACGCGGGATGATACTCCGTGGAAAGCTCCCAAACCCTCTCAAATTCCTTTCTGTAGATTTCAAACAACCCCGACCTCCTGCCGGTCACCTGGAACGTAGGCGCGTGAGTGCCAGTTAAGTGCGTCATATACGGAGACACAAGCATCTTGTCGTCAGCTCTTAGAATGTAGAAGTACATGAAGTGGTTCTCCAAGAGTCTGACCTGCAAGTGGGGGCGCTTCTTGTCATCGTGCTTAATAATCGGGTCAAGCTTACTCAGACTAAGTCCAATCAGGGTCCTCAGTCTATCTAAGTCACCTTCTGTGTTGCCGGTTAGCTGAGTGACGATGTTGCTTGGGTCTGCACTATACGTTACTATCCTGTACCGCCTTTTCCTCGACTTGACGCCTTCCTCAAGCATCTCCAGGAACTTGGCTTCTTGAAGCTGGAAGCGATATCCAGTGTGAGCAAGAATATCGACCTCGCTTGCATTCTTCATGTAATTCAGCCATTCGTTTTGAAAGTCGACGTCTGATCTCGTTTGGTAGAACCTTTGAAGGCCCAATCCTTCCAATCGCATTGTATCTTGCATTTCCCTTATAATAGCCTGGGCTGGCTCTCCACCGACAATCAGCCACAATATTTGGATCATAGGTATCGCCAAGGTAACAGTTCCGAGAGAGATGAGAACGTTGAACAACAGAGCCTGCCCGCTGAAGACGTACGCGAATACGATCAGCAGCGTCCCGAGCAAGAGGAAAATTAGGTATCCAAGTCTCTTCAGTACCCCTGTCCTAGAGGCTTCCCGGCTAGAGTGTTTCAATGGTCCGGAGCGTGGCATTCTTCATATGGGCGGATAAGGGTTATCGGAAGGTTCGTTCTAATTTCACCAATTCAGGCCGCCAATGAACAGTAAGGTGTGGGGTTTCCCCCGACCCGCGCCGGATTTGCACGGTAAACCCATCGAATCGGGACAAATAGACCATGGCGAATGCGAAGACGACGAGATCTAGGTTCTCACTTCTTCCGTCGCTTTCAAGAATCGGCCCAAGACATCCAAGCCTGTGGATGTGAGCCCGTATCGTCTCTTCCCGCCCTCTGCGTTGGCCCGGACGGAGCCCTTGGCCATTAGGTGCCGTGACATCACTTGGCAGGCGAACCAGCTTAGGTCCGCTCTGTACATTATGCGGGTAGGTCCTCCCTTCCCCCGTGAACGGTAACGAGGACGTCGACCATCTCGGGCATCATACCTCACACGGACACAGTTATGGATTCCGCCTCGGACATGGGAGTAAGTGAACCCGTGGGTTTGATGCCCTGTTGGGAATTTGACGCGATACGCGCAGAGTTCGACGGCCCCTCTGCCCGTGCGCGTTCTTGTACCTGGTAGCATAACTTTGGAGTTTATTCCAAAGTCCTAAGTAGCGGCCTAGGCTTGGGTAGGAAGGTGAGTGGCGAGTGAAGGTGAGGTACGAAACCTCGGGGCCGCTGTCGTCAGTCTTCAGTAGTCCCGAGGCGAGGGTCCTTGATCAGGCTTTCCTAGTCGGTAGCATGAAACAAACGATTCCGATGCTCGAAGAATCGACCGGTCTGAGCTTCAAGACCGTCCAGAAGGTCCTTCAGAGGCTCTCAGCAAAGGGCTTCGTAGCCCCCGAAGGGAAGATTGGGAACGCTCAGGCCTACCAGTTCAAAGTCAAGAACGAGCTACGTGAATTGATTGAATGGGCGACGAAATACCAGTTCACTAGGACTGACTAGGCTCCATTTCATCTGAAATCGGTTGGTCCTGCCTATGGTGTGCTGCGGTCCTCACCGTTTTGTCGCGGAAGTTGCCTCCTCTGGAGGCCCCTCGACCCGCTGGGCTGTCACTGAACCGCGGCCGATCATTCCTGGACGAGGTAATTAATCCAGTATCTGGTGTCAGTCTCCAAGGAATGCCCTTCGTACGCCCTCTCATTCCCGACTTCTGCCCCATTTCATCGGTGCACAAATATGGTGCGTCTAGGTGGTGTGGCATGGCTCGGTGGGTGCAGTCAAAACGCAGGACTCGAACCGGATTCGGGTCCACTTCTGGCATGGTACACCGGGCGGCGATGACCGCACTCGAACCTATCGACGCCAACGGGCAGGAACGCGACCCTAGGCTTTAGGACCGGCCTGCGGTGCTTGGGAGGCGGTTTGTGAAGAATTTGAGCCCATATATCTGGACTCAGATCCCACCCAGGGCCCCTCATCGTCTAGGTCATACCAGCGAACTTGAAGCCTGCAGATTCGAGGACGTCCTCGTGGGACCTCGCTATCTCAGACTTCTTTGTCCTGCTTACATCGACGAAGGAAAGCTCTTTCCAAGCCGTCACCGTCGGAAGCTCCCGCCTGGGCAGAACGCCGCGGAAGATGAACTCCAGGTCCCAGTGGCTCGGAAGGTCTGGAAATCTCTTTGGCGCGTAGACTTCAGACACGACCTTAGGCTCTGAGAGCGCGACGTCCTTGAGCCCGAGCTGCTCGTCCAAAACACGCCTGGCTGCTTCCTGCGGAGACTCCTTCAGCAGTAGATGGCAAGAAGGAATCATCCACCCGTTGGAGTGCGCCGTGACCCTTTCTGAATCGAGCCCGCCGATGTGATCCCAGTTGGCGTTACTGTTCAGGTGTCCGAGGAGGACATGGTTGGGGCTGCCTGCCTCCGTGAGCACCACGAACGCCGAGAGGCACATTCCCCCCTCCGGCACCACATGAGTGGCGAGTGGGCCTGACGTATCTCTCGCATTGAAACGGGCGAACCGTCGATCGGTGGTCATCCTAGCGCGAGTAGAGCAGACTAGGAGATTAATCTTCTCCGAAGCAGGTTTCCGCGCGTGTGCCCGTTGCCCGCAGAAGCTTGACCAGTATCTCTCTTCGGCCTAGGCCTAGGTTCCCTTGTAGCAAAAGTACGGGTACCCGCCGTTCACCATCCCCACGGCCATGTCCACTATCTTTTCCGAGACCTCTTTCCACCTGGTGTCCCAGTCGATGCCCTCGACCACCAACTCCTTCTCGTCGCCTCCCGCCTTCGCGGGAATCTGTTTCCACAGAGCCTGCCCGTGGAACGGCTTCACTATGCGAACGTGCCATTTTTCGCATGACGTCTTCCTTCCTTCGGACCTGAAGTAATGACAGGAATTGCAGTAGTTGGAAAGCCAGATTATCTCCTTCGTCGGTTTGACCAGCTTCCCTATCTCGTCGAGGAGGCGCTCCGACTCCTTGCGGATCATGTCTGCGAGTTCCTTCTGTCCTTGTTCCGTGTTGGTGTAGTACTCAGGGTCTCTGGATAGGGCCAGCCACCAGCTTGCGTACTCCTCCCTTTCGTCGCTCAAGGTGTTCGGACGAGGCTCATGTCGTTAATAAAACCGAACGGGCGCCTTCTTGGCCCGGGAACGAATAAATACAGAAACACGCAGAAAGTTCTCGGTCTGGCACGCAGCGTGCTACGACGGGCGATCTGGACTGGTCCTCAAGACCGGGATGATGACCCTATTGCTGTGTGCCGACTATCACTTTGATGACGGCCCGCGATGTCGTGAGCGACGCACCCGCCCTCTTCATTTCCTCGATCGCCGCCGACGTGTCGCCGGGATGGATCTCGAGCCCTTTGATGCAGTCGGACAAAACGGCCACCCGGAGCCCTTCCCGCAAGGCGTCCTCCGTGGTGGTCCTCACGCAGTACTCGGCGGTGAGCCCCCCTACGTACACGCTCGTCACCCCGAGTCTCCTTAGCCGCGCCGCAAGGTCAGTTCCCTGGAACCCCGAATAAGCCTCCGCGTCCTTCCTGTCACCCTTGCTGATCACGGTCGAACCCGGGGGAAGGTCGAGGGACGGATGGAATGCGGCGCCGGTCGTCCCCTGCACGCAGTGTGGCGGCCATGTCCCTCCCTGAGCCTTGAACGAACAGTGGTTCGGTGGGTGCCAGTCCCTGGTGAAGAAGACAGGCAATCCCGCGCGGACGAAGGCGGAGGTGGCCATGTTCAGGCCCGGGATGACCGAGTCTCCACCGGGAACCGGGAGCGCACCCCCAGGGCAGAAGTCGTTTTGCACGTCAACCACTAACAGCGCGGCCCTGGGCATGGCTCACCTCCACGAAATCTTCGGCTGGGATGCGCCAATCTCCTTGAGTTGCCTTCGCACTCGCGATCTTATCGAGTCCAGCCCTTCATATCTCCTGACGATACGTCCCTTTTCCAGCAAGGGTTTGAGCAGGGCCTCGCCTGGCGCGTCTCCCTTCTCCAAGGTGACGACGTCGTTGAACCCTTTCCTGCGATAGACCTGCTTCCTACCGCCGAGGCCGCCCCGCTTCGCCCTGAACTCTGTCCCTCCTGGACCACTGACTTCGACGATCTTCGCGCTTAGGTCGATCGCTGGAGGGTAGGCGACTGCCGTCCCCACCCCGAAGCCATCCACGAGGTCGCATAGGCCGGTAACCGCGTCTTCGTCAAGCCTTCCCGAGGCGATAATCTTGACGTCCTTGCCACCGCGTATGTCCAGCTCCCAACGGACCTCCTCGACTATCTGTCTGAAGTTTCCCCGTCGTGATGCCGGGGTGTCGATGCGTACCCCCCAGAGTCTCTTCCCCAAGACCTCGAACGCTCTGACCGCCTCCGTCTTCTCGTCCCAGAAGGTGTCGACGAGGGCAATCCGGGGCGCCTCCTTCGGCGCGTCTCTGTCGAATAGCTTCCACGCCTTCTCTGGGTCCCCGACTATCTGGACCAGCGCGTGAGGCATGGTTCCTGCGGGAGCGACATGCAAGAGCTCCGCTCCAAGCACGTTGGAGACGCCGTCGAACCCTGCGACGTAGCACGCCCGCTCGACTAGCGCGGAGAGAGCAGGGTGGACCCTTCGCGTCCCGAAGCTGAGCAACGTCTTGGCCCCCGCTGCACGCCTGAACCTTGCGGCCCTGGTCGAGACGCTTGTCGAAGACCCCAGGAGTCCGAGGATCGCTGTTTCGTACCAGAGGAAGTCGAGATAGCGCCCCTCTATGGTGAGGAGGGGTTCATACATGGCAGTGGTTGAGTCAGCCAGGAAGACTGTCCCTTCATCCATGGCCGAAACGCTGACGCGGGTGCCTTCCAGGAGCTTCGCCACTTCGTACACGCCTGTGAGGAGCCCCCAGTTCTGCGGGTATGGCACGTCACGAGCGTAGATCTCCATGACGACCCGCGGATTGTATCCACCCTTGCGGAGGACTTGCTCGGTGTGTCGGAAGTAGACGTCGGTCGTGTCTCCGTTCTTGATTTCAGCCTCGTTCGCCAGCCAGAATCTCCGGTCATCCAGGTCGAAGCCAGCCATCGAGCCCCTTCGTGTGACCGGGGGTTGAAAAGGTATTTCTGGCCCTCACGAACCGATCTTCGGGTTGCCCCGAAGCGAGATTGACATCATGGCCGCGAGAGAGAGGATTGTCAGATTCATCAAGGACAGGGCTGAACGAGCTCATGTCGACGGCGCTGTACTTGGATTGAGCGGCGGCATCGACTCGGCCGTGACAGCCTATCTCACAGTGGAGGCGCTGGGGAACAAACGTGTGACCTGTCTGATAATGCCCGACAAGCGCGTCACGCCTGAAGTGGACATTGAGGATGCGTCGTCCATAGCCGAAGAGCTCTGCGCGGATACGAAGGTCGTCGATATCGCTCCCATCCACAGGGCGTTCCTGAAAGGACTGCAACGGGACAGGCTGGCCGAGGGGAACCTGAGGGCGAGAATCAGGATGTCTCTGCTCTATTACCACGCCAATCTGTCGAACAAGATCGTCGTCGGCACGGGAGACAGGTCTGAGGCTCTCGTGGGGTACTTTACCAAGTATGGAGATGGCGGAGTAGACATCCTTCCAATCGGAGACCTGTACAAGACCGAGGTGAGGAAGCTAGGGGAGATACTCGGCATCAGCAGGAGGGTCATCTCGAAACGGAGCAGCCCAAGGCTTTGGCCCGGTCAGACGGCAGAGGGCGAGCTAGGGATGAGCTACAACATCATCGACGGGGTCCTTAGACTGCACGTCGACCAGAAGAAGGGGGTCGAAGAAACGGCTGCCAAGCTAAGAATGAAACCGGACGTGGTGAAGGCTTTGGTGGACCGTTACGAGCGGTCGTCGCATAAGCGACGCGCGCCGGAAGTCTGCAGGGTCCACTAACTCTTATACGAGCTACGCGACGAGGCCGAAAACAAGGGCCGGTAGTTCAGCGGTACGAACGCCCGCCTCGCACGCGGGAGGTCGGGGGTTCAATTCCCCCCCGGTCCACTTCTTTCTAGTAGCTTACATTCCTCAGCTCTTTGAAGACGAAATACAGCACCGCGGTGGCCACCATCACTGCAACCCCCGACACCGTGATGACTGCGCCGATGGAGTAGATTCCTGCCAGGACGCCCGATAAGACCGCTGCTATGGGCTGGGCCGCCGTCAAGGACGCGCTGAGCACGGTTCCGGCGCGGCCCAGCATCTCCTTGGGCACCTTCGTCTGAAAGAGGGTGTTGAGTGGGACGTTCACGACCGCCAGGATGACTCCTACTGCAGAGAAAGCTGCAAGCGCGGGCGGGATGCTCCGGATTAGACCGAGCAGGATGAGGATGCCGCCGGAAGCGATGACCCCGAAGAAAAGGAGCTTGCCTACGTAAGCCCTGAAGTTGACCTTCCCAATCAATACGGACCCGACGATGGTGCCCAGAGCAAAGGCTGCAGAGAGGAAACCGTAAGTCGATGAGCCCCCGTGCACCCAGACTTCCGAGTAAGGCGCGAGGATGGCGAACACAGCCGTGGCGAAGAAGTTGACCACGACTCCTAGGAACATCAACTCCAGAAAGAACCTGCTCTGCCTGACGTAGCTCAGGCCTTCGCGGAAATCCTTCGTGAAGGAACTCGCACCGTCGGGGCTGCCCGAAGGCCTAGCCTGGCCGTGCCCCTTCGCTATCAATAGCACTAGGAAGGCGGCCGCGAAGAAGGTCAGGCTGTCGTAGGTGATGGGGACTGCGAGGCCCAAGACGCCTATGATCACCCCTCCGAGGGTGTATCCCATCAGTTGGTTGGCAGACTGGGTCAGCGAGAAGAGACCGTTGGCGGCCCCGATGTTCTCTCTGCTGACAATGCTGGGGACGATGGCGTTACTCGCCGCCCTGTAGAATTGGGCACAGCTGTAGAGAAGCAGGACCAGGACGATGAGGACGGAGAAGTCTAGGGCGCTAAGCACGTAAAGGACGGAGACCCCGGCCGTGACGATCCCCTGGGCCACGTTGCTCAGGACGATCAAGTTCCTCCTGTTGGTCCTGTCCGCGTAGACCCCTGCGAAGGGGGAAACAAGAACAGCTGGGACGAGCACTGCAGCCTGGGTCAGCCCCACGAGCGCAGTAGACTGCGTGGTCACCCAGACGAGCCAGAGTAGGGCGATGTCGAACACTGCGTCTCCGGACTGTGAGACGAGTTGGCCGATCCAGAGAAATGAAAAGGACCTGTTCTTCAGGAGGGAAGAATAGCTGGGGCCAGACTTCGGGGAGCTCTCAGCCACGCCTTCCCTTCTGTTGGGAAGCTATCTAAACGGTGGGAACGTTCTGGACGACGGCAATCCCAGTTGGTTGCTCTTCGTCTAGCCCGAGCTGCTTGCCGATGTCAGCCCTCAGTCCCTTGTACCTGTTCCTGACCGTCACCTCGGTGACTCCCGCAGCTTCTGCTATCTCCTTCTGAGTTTTGACCTCTCCTTCGATAACCCCCGCAAGATAGAGAGATGCTGCGGCAAGCCCCATTGGAGACTTGCCGGCTGATATCTCCTTCTCTTCGGTTATCCTCACGATCTCGATGGCCTTACGGGCTACCTTCTCAGAGAGGCCGACGCTCGAAGCTATCCTGTTCACGTTCCTTGCTGCGTCTGCGACAGGCATCGTCAAATCCATCTCCTTGACCAGGATCCTGTAGTCCCGCGCCACAGCCTTCTTCTCGAGGTTGTTGGCAGCCGCGATGTCTTTCAGCGTCCTCGGGGTCTCCGTGTCCCTCATCGCCGCGTAGAGCGAAGCTGCAGATATGCCGATGATGGAACGCCCTCGTAGGAGCCCGCGCTCCAAGGCCTTTCTGTAGATGTAAGCTGCGCGCTCCCTCACAGCCTGCGACACGCCGAGCTTGTCGGACATCTTCTCTAGTTCTCGCAGAGCGATGCTGAGATTCTTCTCCTGGTTGCCGAAGGCCGGAGAGCGGTTGTCCCACTTCCTGAGCCTGTCGATGCTGCTGCGCATCGTGGAACCGAACGCCCGTCCTGAGGCGTCCCTGTTGTACTTCCCTATCATGGTGGAGAGACCCATGTCTCTGTAGGTGATCGACGTAGGAGCGCCGGTGCGCGCCTTGTCCTCGCCTTTCTCGTCGCTGAATGACCGCCATTCTGGGCCGCGATCGATCGCTCGTTCGGTCACCACGAAGCCGCAGCTGTTGCACGTGAGCTCGCCCGTGTTCGCGTCCTCGACCAGTGACCTCTTGCCGCACTGGGGGCACCTGTCTGAAACCTGCAAAACCGATGTTCTAGGGTATCTCAATTTCTACTCACTTTCAGTAAACAACCAGTCGTATATAAGTGCAGTAGTATCTTTGGTATTAGTAGCAAAACCTGAGCGTACCAATGAAAGATGTTTCTATTGGGATGTGAGGCGAGTAGGGGGTCCCCTCATGTGGGGAAGAGTCGCTCGCCGGTCACTGCGTCCTCGAGGACTATCGCCCTGTAAGGGCATGACTGGGCCGCCCGGAATATCTCCTCGGCCTTGGCGTTCTCGTCATCGTGCACCTCTAACGGCGCAGGGTCGAACCTGGACTTCTTCTTGCTCCAGTCGAGCCTGAACATCCCGGGAGCAAGCTCTGTGCAGCTCCCCGCACCCATGCAGAGATTCCAATCTGTTCTGACTTTGACCCTCCTGTCCTGAAGTATCGCCCTGGTCCACCAGCCGTCAGGCTCCTTGGAGAACTGAGTGAGCTTGTATGCTGTGACGAGCAAGGCTGCTCCACCGACTGCGAAAGCGGGTACTGTCCAGTCCAACACGATTCTCCTTGGAAGCTTCTCCGATATATACGAACTTGGGCGGGTTCCCGCGTTCAGCTGCTCGATGCTTTCCTGACGAGCTGGGTGCCGCACACAGGGCAGACGGTCAGCTTCGGGTTGGTGTAGGTCTTCCCGCACCCCCGGCAATAGATCTTCCAGGTGATGTTCCTCCACTCGCCGCCCTTCAACGAAGTCTGCGCCAGCGGGATCGAAAGGACTTCGGCGACGTTGCGGACGGCAAAATCATCGGTGACCAGGCTCGCTCCCCCTTCGCTGTTCATGAGGTCAAGGCTCAACGCGAGCAGCGAGAGATCGGTCTGAGACAGCGCCCCGATGTCCCCGGTCTTCGTAGCCGTGCCCCTCACCCTGGTGAGAGACTCGGGAGACGGCTCGGTCACCTGGACGCGGCTGTGTATGAGAGAGGCGCCGACGTTGTGGTGCTTGACCTCCTCGAGGACCAGATAAGTCGTGTAATAGCGTCCGCTCCCCTGGTATGGAATCCCGGCATAGAACGCCGTGGAGTCGAGGATGTATGCCGGCTCAGACAATAGGGGATGCCTTCAAAGATTCAATCTTGCCTTGCCGAAAAAGCCGACGTCAGACGCAACTCCATTTGCCCGGACGAACGGTCAGCCGATGAGACGTTTATTTAGCTTGTTCGGCGAGCCAGGCCCGTTACAATTTGAGTAGGCCAGCCGAACTTGGCAGCGTAAAAGAAGGGAGCTACATCATCATCGACGACGAACCGTGTAAGGTCGTGAGCCGCGAACACTTCAAGCCGGGCAAACACGGGAGCGCGAAGGTAAGGCTGGTGGCCCTATCGCTCTTCACCGGGTCGAAGAAGAGTTACGTGGCGCCTGCCGAGTCTAGGGTCGACATCCCCATGATAGACAAGAGGTCAGGGCAGGTCACCTCTATCATGGACAACACCGTTCAGATCATGGATCTTGCCACGTTTGAAGTCCTTGAGACGCCGAAACCCACAGCAGAAGAGATGGCCGAGCTGACCGGGAACCTGGCACCGGGCGCAGAAGTGGAGTATTGGGCAATGATGGGCCGCAACCGCATAATGAGGATCAAAGGCGGAAGCTGAAGCCTGCGACCGCGCACCTCTTCTATCTAGCCAGATCAAAGCCGAAGGGCGCCGTCTTTGTGAATATCACGCTGCCAAACCGATGAAGAGCCATCCAGCGCTCTCCGTTTTTTCTTTAGAGCACAGTAAAGCACAGAAAGTAATTCGGAGCATTTCATAACCAAGGCGCTTGTCGCCAAGACCATGTTGTCGTGTAGCGCATGCATGTCAGGGGTTCACGAGTTCTGCGGGAATGGCCCGTACTCGTCGCTTTGCTGCTGCAGAAGGTCTAGTGGGGTCGATCTCTTTCAGCGAGTCACTTTGCCGAGATTCTGACCTACAGATCCCTAGACGCTCTATCGACGGTTTGGCTCTTCATCGGTAATCTCAGACGGCTCTTCCCGAAACCCCTTCATCTAGAGCATCCATGTTTGGCGCCGCTTCACGATATAGGCTTTGTGAATCTCAAAAGTCACGCTGATATTCGTGACTAGCGCCTTCGATGATGCCCGGCGCGACAAGCAGCGTCTGCACCCGGTCCAGGAAGCCCTGGCCTTCGTTCGTCAGAGCATAGAGCACCCTCCCCTCTTCGGTTACTGGCTGTAGATAGCCAGCGTCGGCGAGGAACTCGGCGTATTCCTTGGTGCGCTTGTGGTTTAGTCTCGCGTAGAAAGCGACCTCAAAGGGGGTCATCGGGCCGCTTTTCATGAGCTCCAGCATCTCCACGTATATTTCGAACTTCGACCGCCTTTGAAAGAAATCCCACCATATCTTGGGAACAGCGGCGGTGACTGAGGATACCGACGATGGGACGACCATCCCCTCCCCCATGAACCCTGCCCTGACCGCGGACCCGTCCGGGAGCCACGTTCCTGAGGGCCCGAAGCCCTGCCCCGGTGATGAACCTAGCCCGAACCCGGTTTCATGAATCCGGATGGAGCCGTTTCCGAAGGCTGGCTCCGCCACGATGACCAGCGCCCCAGTCCCTCCCGCGACTGGCTGATTGGAGGGCGCCCCATTCTCGTCCGCGTGGTTCGAGCCTTCGGATTGAGGCGGCGCCACCACGAAAACAGTCGCGACGCCGTCGAGCACCGCGTTTCCATGGATTTGGCCCGGAGGCTGCACGACTAGCACCGTGACCCTTGGCATCGTCCCTGGCCCGGGACCTGCGGATGTTGCGACGGCTCCGTAAGACACCAGTGGTATCGTAAGCGCAGAGCCGACAAGCAATAGGACCGCAACGGCGACCCCGAAGCGCCTCCGCTGAGGTTTGGATTCAGGGGCGGACAAATCCTGCAAAAAGACCGGTTTTCTGTATTTTAGGATTGTGTACCAATGAGGCGCCGAGGCCAACGCGCGGACGGGCGAGCGTCTGAGGATGTAGCCGAAGTACACCAAAGATAAGAAGACCCAAGGGATGATTCGTTCCGAAGCTAATGAACGGAGGAGTCTAAGTTGGAGGTGGCGCCGCAGTCGCCCCAACGGTCACGCGGCGGCCCGCTTGTGGCTGTAGTCGTCGTCCTGCTCATAGTCTCGGCGTCTCTCGCAGCGTTGTACTACTCGCAATACGCTCAGGCCAACCAGAACATCGCGTCCCTCAACAGCTCTGTCGAGTCGCTCCAGCAGCAAAGGTCCGCTTTGCTCCAGCTCCTTTCCGCGAACTCCAGCTCTACGCTCGGAGCACAGTCAGGAAACTATTCGGGAATAGACACGACGTTGATCTACCAATACGCCAACATGAGCATCGTCACTATCCAGGGGATGCAGCAGACGACCACCGTGTTCGGTGCCGCATACCAGGGCGTAGAAGGCTCAGGGTTCGTAGTGCAGGAAGGCGGCAACTACTACGTTATCTCGAACTATCACGTAGTGCAGAACGACGTCAACATATCGGTCACGTTCCAGGACGGAAATGCGTACCAGGGGAAGGTCGTAGGTTCCGACCCATACAGCGACCTGGCGGTGCTGACGGTGGTGGGGGCTCCAGCCAGCGAGTTCTTCCCGCTCACGTTCGCCTCTTCATCGTCTCTGCGAGTGGGCCAGCCTGTTGTCGCAATCGGGAACCCCTACGGGCTTTCGGGCTCGCTGACCGAAGGGCTGGTGAGCCAGCTCGGGAGGACCATACAGGACGAGACCTCAGGGAACTTCTCCATCGCCGATGTCATCCAGATCAGCACGCCAATCAACCCCGGCAACTCGGGAGGCCCGCTCCTGAATGCGCAGGGCGAAGTCGTTGGGATAACCACCGCAATCGTAAGCGGAGCGCAGGGAATCGGGTTCGCCATCCCTTCTGACACCATTGTCAAGGAACTGCCTTCTCTGATCGCCACCGGATCCTACAACCTCCACCCGTACATCGGCATAACTGAGGCAGACATGAATTACTACCTTGCGAAGGCCAGCGGGACCAACTACACCTACGGAGTGCTCATCGAAAGCGTGGTGCAGGGCGGACCAGCGGCACAGGCTGGGCTGAAGGCAGGGACCACGGTGGAGACGGTCGACGGAGCGCAGTACTACATAGGCGGAGACATCATAGTTTCAATCAACGGCACCCGGATAGCGAATGGGAATGCGCTGTCCACTTGGCTGCAGGAGCATGCGGTTTCAGGTCAGGTTGTTAACCTGGGAATAATCAGGGCCGGCGTCCCTATGACTGTCTCCTTGACCCTAGGGACAAGGCCGCCTCCTTAGCCGTGTTTCTTAGCTACCAGCCTGGCATCGGTTATCTCCAGATAACCCGAATCTCCTCTCCAGTGTTTCGCTGATGCCAGCACTTCTATGCGCTTTGAGAACGATGGTGCGTCCAGGACGAAAGTCTCCCCTTCGCCTCCTTCCAGTCCTGCGTGGAACCTGTATTTCTTCCCGAGGGCGACAAGTTCGCCTATGCTTTTTTCATCCAAGAGCCTCCCGAGCCATTCTTGGTCAAGCCCAAGGGCAGACACGCTCACGATAATCACCGAGAAACCGTCGATGACCAGCTTCCGCAGATAAGACTCGGGTTCCAACCCCCAGAGGGGAGAGACGCATTTGAGACCGAGGTCGGAGCATACCTTCTCCACCCTCGTCTTCTGGTAGACGCTTGCCAGAGCCCCCGTATACAGACCTTCGATGCCAAACCTTGATTTCGCCTCGCCCAGAGCCTTTCTCAGGTCTCCGAGCTCTTCTTCCTTGACGCCTTCGGTAACGGCAGCGACTTGCGGAACCCCCATCGCCTCTGACTGTAGCCTGGTCCACCCGAGGTTCGGAAAGTGGAACATGTATGACGTCTCTGACTTTGGAAGAAGGGTCACCAGGCAGGCCAGCTCATCTTCCTTGGTGGCCAGCCAGGCTGCGTAGGCTGAGTCCTTGCCCCCCGAGAAGAGGGCAGCTACCTTCGTTTCACGTCACCGGTCCCGTTTCCACCTTTGAGGTATTAAATAGACGGAGGTGGTTCGCCGGATTTCGATGCTCGACTCGCTCCGTGAGGGTTTGCAGAACGCGATCTCCAAGATCGTGAAGTCGAACGTCGTCGACGAAAAGAGCGTCAAAGAGTTCGTGAAGGACCTGCAGCGCGCTCTTATCCAGTCTGATGTCAACGTCAGGATCGCCCTGGAGGTGACCGATAGGGTGCAGAAGCGGGCACTGGAAGAGAAACCCCCCGCCGGAGTCACCAAGAAAGACCAGGTTGTCTCGATACTCTACGAAGAGCTGGCCCGGCTGCTGGGCGGGGAGGGTGGACTGCAGCTGGGTAAGGACAAGGCTACTGTGCTGGTGATGCTTGGCGTGCAGGGCTCAGGGAAGACCACCACCACCGGGAAGCTCGCCCGTCTCTACTCGAAACGTGGGTTCAAGGTAGGAGTCGTGGCCGCGGACACCTTTAGACCGGGCGCGGTCGCCCAGCTCAAGACGCTCGCTGCCGCCTCGGGGGTCGAAGTGTTCAGCGAAGAGGGGGAGAAGGACTCCGTGAAGATAGCGAAAGCAGGGAAGAAGTGGTTCGAGGGGACCAAGAACCTCATCATCATTGACACCGCTGGAAGGCACAAGGAGGAGAAGGGGCTGCTTCAGGAGATGAAGGACGTCGTCGGCGGGGTAAGGCCAGACGCGACCGTGCTCGTCATAGATGGGACGATAGGTCAGCAGTGCTACAACCAGGCGTTGGCCTTCCATCAAGCTGCGCCGGTAGGAGGCATCATAGTGACCAAGCTGGACGGGGCGGCGAAGGGAGGAGGGGCCCTTGCTGCCGCGGCTGCCACAGGAGCTAAGATCTATTTCATAGGGACAGGTGAAAGAATAGACGACCTCGAAGAGTTCGCCCCTACCCGTTTCGTCGGCCGCCTGCTCGGCATGGGAGACCTGAAGGCGCTGATGGACATGGTGAGAGACGCCGACGTCGTCGTGGACGAAAAGATGACCCAGCGGGTCATGTCGGGAAAGATGACCATGAACGACCTTCTCGTCCAGTTCGAGCAGATGAAGAAGTTCGGTTCGCTCAAGAAGGTCCTAGAGAGGATACCTGGTTTCTCGGGCCAGGTCGACGCCAAAGAACTCGATAAGGCCGAGGACAGGGTGAAGGTGTACAAGTCGATAATCCAGTCCATGACAGGAGAGGAGAAGACGAACCCTGAGACTATCAACGCCAGCAGACTGAGACGCATCGCCAGAGGCTCAGGAAGGAGCGAGAAGGACGTCAGAGAGCTCCTTGCCAGATACAAACAGATGAAGTCCCTGGTAAAGACAAGCAAGGGGCGAGAACTCAGGCAGATGATGCGGCGCTTGGGTGAAGAATAGGGTGCAAAGAGAGCCGCAGGCATACAAGCTCTGTAGCTTATGCGCTGAGAGACAGGGTTCCGAGAGTCAGGGCTTTTCTTTGGTAACTGGGAAAGAGTGCAGCCTCTGCGGGGGCCTCATAGAGAGAATTGCGACGGTGGCAGATCTGGCCTCCAAGAGAGCTAAGCCCTACCAGTTCAAGACCTTCGCGGTAGGGGTAACCCTGCCTGAGGGGGTCCAGGAAAAAGAGGATGAACTCAGGTCGGACCTAAGGCTCATCGGAAGGGAGACCGTCAAGACTCAGGTAGCGAGGCTGGTCGCTTCCCGCCTGGCCCAGATTACCCGAAAGCGGCTCGACAAGAAGAACGCCGATGTCGTGGTCCTTGCGAACTTCGCGTCTGACGATGTCTCCATCACAACGAAGCCGCTGTTTTACTATGGCAGATACACGAAACCCCCAGGCGTCGCTCAGCGAAGGAACTTCTGCGAGAGTTGTCGGGGATCAGGATGCGATGCGTGTCGCGGGACAGGTTACGAGCAAAAGCCGAGCGTCGAAGAAGCAATCCGAGGGAAGCTGACGAGATTCAGTGGGAGCGCCAAGATAATCTTCACCTGGCTGGGAAGTGAAGACCGGGAGAGCCGCGTGTTCTCCCCTGGGCGGCCCTTTGTCGCAGAGATCAAGAGCCCCAAGAAGAGGAAGCTACCCAAGAGCTTCAATGCCAGGCTCCGCAAAGGGAGTGTGTTGGTCCGGGGAGGCAAAGCGCTGCCTTCGAAACCCACGAGGCTCCCCTCGTTCAGGTTCCTGACGGAAATCAGAGCGTCAGCCAGAGGGAGAGTGGACCCAGACGCCATCAGAGCCCTGAAATCGACGTTCCTGAGGGCATCTGTCACGTTCGAAAGGCCGAACAGCCGGCCCGTAACGAAGATGGTTTACAGCGCCTCGGCCTCGGTGAGAGGGAAGAAGCTCTTCATCAGGGCCGAGCTGGACGGGGGGCTGCCCGTCAAAAGGTTCGTGAGTGGGGAGCTCGTCTCACCATCGGTGTCGGAAGTCTTAAAAACCGAAGTCGGTTGCCGCAGTTTTGACATACGCAAAGTCAGAGAGATAGGAGGATTCGGATTTGCCGAAATCGCACGGGACGAGGAGAAGAACTAGGTCCCTTCTGAGGTCGTCGCCGGCCAAGAAGGGTCTGAGCAGCATGCTCGTAGAATATTCTCCGAACGACAAGGTCGTCATCAAGATAGACCCCGCGCAGGTCAAGGGGATGCCACACAGGCGTTTCAATGGTCTTGTCGGGACGGTGACAGAAGTCGGGAGGAGGGCGGTGACGGTAGACGTCCCTGTCGGCGACAAGGTCAAGACGCTGATCGCGAGGAAGGAGCACGTCGTCCGCATGGAGGCGAGCTGATGTCGGAGAAATCTGAGAAGAAGATCCTCACAATCGCAGAGGCGAACCAGATACTTCAGAAAATCGACGTGGAGAAGGCAGACCAGATACAGAAGCGCACCCTAGACTACGCGACGAAGTTTGCGAAGTCAGAGGCGGACAAAGCGAAGAAGCTGAAAAAGGAGCTGGAGACCGAAGCGGGGCTGAGCGAGGAAGAGGCGGTAGAGCTGGTCAACATAGCGCCGAAGTCGATCGAGGAGCTCAGGACGTTCACTTCAGGGTGGCGGAAACTGCTTTCAACCGAGACCCTCGAAAAGATATTGAAGATACTTCATTCAAAGTAGTCCCGACCAAGCGTTAAATAACTAGGAAGCCTTTTGGTGACACGGAGCCAAGGGGATTGCAGGTGGTTTTCGTGATTCTCTTCCGTGCCGCGAGGTCTCCTTCAAACTAGGCAACCCCCAAGAGGAAAAAGTCCTGGAAAATGATGCCAGCCGACAAGAAATACGAAGAATATGCCTACGTACTGGACTTCATGCCTAGAGGGAAGTCAGCGGTCATCAAGGGGAGAGAAGGTCCGATGGTACAGGCCATCGGGGAAGACCGGCTGACCCTGCTCGAGCTGCTCGCCATGGAGAGCCTGGATTTCGAAGTGGGTGAAAGGGTGAAGATAGGGAAGGAGGGTCGAGTGAAGATAGTTAGCGTGCTCGGGAAGCTTACCTACGAGGAGATATCCCCAGAAGCCAAAGCGTCTCTCCCGTCCGTGGTCGAGGCCCTCGTAAAGGAGAACGAGAAAAGATACGTCGCTGCCTTCAACGACCTTCAGCCCCTCACGCCGAGGCTACATGGGCTCGAGTTGATCCCGGGGATCGGGAAGACTTTCATGAACGAGATAGTCGCAACGAGAGAGAGGCAGGCATTCGTGAGCTTCGACGACATACAGAAGAGAGTGGGGCTCAGGGAACCTTCGAAGATGATCGCGAAGAGGATCGTCGAGGAGCTGGCCGGCGATTCAAGGGTCAGCATCTTCGTAAAGAAGTAGTTGAAACGCCATAGGCTCGGGCAGCACTACCTGGTCGACGAGTCGGCAGTTAGAAGAATTGTAGGCTGCGCAGACATCAAACCCTCCGACAGGGTGTTGGAGATAGGCACCGGCAGGGGGGCCCTGACGAAGGAGCTCGCGGTGTTGGGCGCGTCGTTTCTCGGATATGAAATCGACGAGGCCAACTACGAAGCGACCATAGAAGCCGTCAAAGGGACGAAGGCGAGAATCGTGCTCGCGGATGCCTTCGGCCAGAATCCCACCTTCGACGTGCTTGTCGCGAGCCTCCCGTATTCCGAGTCCGCGACGTTCGTGCGCTGGCTGAGCACCCGCCAGTTCTCCGACGCGGTGGCCGTCCTGCAGAAGGATTTCGTGCAGAAGATTTCGGCGGCACCAGGAGCGCGAAACTACAGAGGGATCTCCGCCGTCGCGCAGATAGCTCTCGAAACCGAAGCGATAGGCGAAGTCAGGAGGGCGTCGTTCGACCCGCCTCCGAAGGTGGATTCGGTTATCGTCAGGTTCAGTCCGAAACGCCGAATCTCTGTAGACGAGGTGGCCAGGGTGATCCACCTGTTCTCCCTGAGGAGAAGGCAGGTTGACTCGGCTCTCGCAGAGCTGGGATTCAGGAACGAGGAGGACCACGGAAAGAAGAGGGTCGCTTCGCTGACTCCAGACGAAGTGCACCTGATCTGCGAACGCGTGTGACAGTGACAGATTTATCCGCCTGGCGCTGTGCCGGGCCGTGCTCCCTCGTGGCTTGTCGGTAACCCTGGTTGAGCCCAAAGGCCCCGTCAACGTCGGCCATGTAGCAAGGTTGATCCAGAACTTTGGAGTGGAGAAGCTGTACCTGGTCGAACCGAAGGCCGACCTTTCGGTGGCCGCCGTGTATGCGTCTCACGCCGCGGAAGTCCTTGACAAGGCGGTAGTCACCACGTTTGACCAGGTCAGAAAAGAGAACGACCTGCTGGTCGCCACGACCGCGGTAAGGGCGACGAAGAAATCCAACATATCCCGCAGGATGGCGAGCCTCGAAAGGCTTCATGAAATCCTATCTTCATCAGCGGCGCCGTCGCTCGTGTTCGGCAGGGACAGCACCGGGCTCACCAACGAGGAAATCGACGCGTGTGACGTTACGGTGACCATAGACACCGGCCAAGAATATCGGTCGCTGAATATAGGCCACGCGGCCGCGATCATTCTCTATCTTGCCTCTAGGGGGGTCACTCGCAACAAGAAACGTCAGGGACGCAAGGCGAGAGAGGTCTTCGCTCAGAGTCTCTTTGAACTGTCAGAGGCCTCGAGGATGCCCAGGCACAAGACCAGAAACCTCCTGGAAGGCGCCAAGAGGATGGCGGCGACCTCGAACTTGACCGACGCCCAGCTTAACCTGATGTCAGGGGTTTTCCGGAAAGCGGTGGCGACTCTTGGTTCGGATCAGGACCGCGGCTCGAACACGTAGACGGCTCTCCTGACCCATCTAGTGCTTTCAAAGGACAGCCTGACCGGATATTCGAATCCGACTGGTCCTGGCTGATAGAGCCTCAAGCCAAGGCTCCTCCCTTCGAGAGTCAAGGTAACCTCGTCGCCATCCATGGTCTGTACGACGGGGACGACCATGACAATCCGGCCGTCGGGCCGGATGCATTCGGCCATCGAAGCGAGTGCGTCGTTATAGATACGGGCTGACTCCTCGATCATCGCTCTCGCTGTGGCGGTCTTCGGCCTGGCGTCTAGTCGCGGCAGCAGGAGAGGCTCAGTGACAATCCCGTCGACCTTCGTGCCCCTCAGCATCCTCGGGAGCTCCCTCGCATCTCCCTTCCGTATGTCATAGCCTGCTTCTGCCCCTCCGCCAGACCACCGGAGGTTCTCTCGCGCATTCTGAACTCGGCTGGCTCGGGAATCCACACCGAGGCACCGGAGCGTCTTCGAACAAGCCTCGACGAGGATCGTCCCCGCCCCACAGAAGGGGTCCAGGAGTGTCTGGCCTGGCAACAGACCTGCAAGGTTGACAAGGGTCCGGGCCAGACGAGGGGACATAGCGATGTCGGGGTACGGCACTGGTCGGCGCGTCCCCCTCTGTCTCAGGGAAGCAGAATCGGGGACCCATGCGGTCGGACCCAAGGCAAAACCCCCGTGGAATGGAAAGGCAACCACGTCGAGCGCCTTTCTTGTCAGGACCTGTTCGGAGAGTAGCTCGCCGCCGTCCGGCCTCAGCAGCCTCACCTTCCTGAGACCGCGCGCCCTGAGGCCGTCAAGCATCTCCCGCACTAGCTCTTCGTATTCGTCTTCAGGGATTCCGTATCCGCTCATCGCGACATTTGATTTCACGTCGAGATAGTCCTCCAACAGGTCTGCCAGGACCGACTGGTCTGACGATGCCGATTCCAGTTGTTCGACTATAGGGGCGCACTTGTGCGATCCCGAAAGCTCAGAGAGGAGGTCTGGGCTATAGCGTCCGACGTGTAGCGCCGAGACCCTTTCGGTTGGCGCCTCTGCCCGCTGGACGGCGCCACCCAGGACAGAGCAGGCTTCGAGGACCGAGAGCTTCCCAAAAGCAAGTATGAGCGCAATGTCGTCTGATTCCAGCAGGGAAGGCGGAAGTGTGAAAGGCATCCGGCCTGGCGATTTCATCCACGATATTAAGCGTGGATGGACTCGGACGGTCAATGCCCCTTTTAATCGGATGACTGCGACCTCAAAAGCTTGGACAGAAACATCAGGTTCCTGGGCATAGGAGCAGGAGTCAGGGCCCTGGGCGTAGCTATGCTCACGCCCTTCATCAGCATTTACCTTAGAGAGGTGCTCGGCCTCGGATATCTTGACATCGGCCTGCTCCTGATCGTCATCGGGATAGTCCCCCTCTTCGTGTCGCCCTTCGGCGGCCTCGTGACCGACAGGGTTGGGAGAAGAAGGCTGTTTCTGGTCATGCTCGCCGTGGAGGCCGCGTGCATCGGAATGGTCGCCCTATCGATGTCAACCGGACTGGTCTCGGGGATCATAATCGCGGCCGCAGTCGCAAACCTCGCGGGGGGCGCCCTCGCGGGACCTGCTCTTTCTGCTTACACTGCTGACCTCACTACACTGGCGGATAGAAGTCGGGCGTTCAGTTGGCAGAGAATAGGGTTCAACGGCGGGTATGTTGCCGGCGTGACAGTGGGCGGATACCTTACCCTCGCCCTGGGGTACTCGACAGCTGGGTTCGTCGCGTCTGCGATCATGCTCGCGTCCGCGCTGCTGCTCGCGTCGGTTCTGCATCCGTCACCATATGATGTCGCAAGGAAGAAGGGGGCGTCGCCCGAAGGAGCGAAGCAGACTTCGGGGCCGACCTCAGTCCGGGATAGCCTCGGGATACTCATGAACGACAAGGTGTTCCTGAGTTTGTGCCTCGCGTTCTTCTTGGCGAACCTCGCCGAGGCCCAGTGGGCAAACACCCTCCCGCTCTACATCGGGCCCGTCCTCAAGCTACCTAACAACATCGTAGGAATCGCTCTGTCGCTCAACGGGTTGATAGTCGTCATAGGCCAGAACCAAGTCACCCGCTGGGCAACTGGGCGCCTTCACACCTGGTCAGCCGGCGTCTCGATCATCCTCTATGTGGCTGCTTACCTATCACTAGGGGCCCTGGGGTTGGGCTGGTCAGGGTTGGGGCTCATAGCAGGGATCATGGTCGCCATCGTCGTCCTGACCGTCGGAGAGAACTTCGCGGCAATACCGTCGATGACGATGCCTTCCAACCTTGCGCCTCCCACGGAGATAGGTTCCTACAATGGGGCCTTCGGTCTTTTCTCTGGCGCGGGTTACGTGTTTGCCCCTGCGCTAGGAGGAGCTGCCCTTTCTGCCAGCAGCAACACGCTTGTAGCCTGGGCGCTGATGATGATCCCGGCGGCGCCTGCGTTCGTTCTGTTCGCCAGGCTGGGCAGACGAATCCCGAAAGAAGCCAACACCGTATAGAGGCTAACCCAGCTTCTTCGCAAGTAACTGAGCGAGGATGGCGTTCTCCCCGGTCTCGTCGTGCCTCAGGTAAGCGTAGCATTCTTCGGCGCTATCAGCGGCTTCCTTGATCCTGTCACTCCACTTCTCGATGGACTTCGCATCGTAAGAGCCCTTTCTGAGCCTGAAGTATGCGATGCCCCCGGTCACCCTGAAGGTCGGTTCGGTCGCCTCAGTTTCCGCTATGCAGAACCCCGCACCGTGCTCCTCCAGCAGGTCGTAAGTAGCGTCTGTGAGCCACGATCTGTTCCTGAACTCGAACACCTTCGGCTCTACCCCCGACGTCTTGGAAAGGAATCCGTCTAGCAGGTCGCGGCTGAATTTGGTGAACGGGGGGAGCTGGAAAAGAACGGGTCCCCGTCTTGGACCGAGCAGGTCAAGGGTTGAGGAGAGTTTGTTAGCCGCCTCCTGAGACCCTTCTCCCAGTTTCATTATGTGCGTGATGGCCCGTGGAGCCTTGAATGAGAATCGGAATGTCTCGCTGGTCTTGGTAGCCCACTCCTTCACCATAGTCTGGCCTGGCTCCGCATAGAAACTGCTGTTGATTTCGACGCTCTCCAGCACTCCGGAGTAGTGAGAAAGGAAATCTCCGCTCTTCATCCCATCGGGATAGAATTTCCCTCTCCAAGACGGGTAGCCGAACCCCGAAACCCCTACGAAGGCCTTCATGTTGGCACCGCAGGGGCGTCATTGGAAAAGGGTTCCCAGGACGCTTCGGGCGCGGCTCGCAGCGTTGACTGTAACGAGAGGACTCTGTCACTTGGGAGTTCTGCCGAAGAGGGCGGCTTCACCGAAATGGAGAAGCAAGTGGAAAGCACGGCCGTGGCGCGTGCCTCGTGATGGGGAGCCCTGATCCCAGCAAAAACTTCAGGTTCTTGAGCCTGGAAGATTGAAGCTTAATTAGGGGTTGGCGAGGCGCGGGTTTGAGGCCAGCCAACCGTGCACGGTTCCAACTACAGACAGCAGAAGGGGATGTTCTACAACAAGAAGTTCGCGCCAGGGGCTCCCAACCCCAAGGTCGCCCGCTTCACAACCGGGAAGTTCAGGCCTGACTACGACTACCAGTTCAAGCTGATTTCAGAAGGCAAACTGCAGATCAGACACAACGCCTTGGAAGCAGCAAGGGTAGCTGCGAGCAAGAAGGTCGCCCTCGTGGGGGAGGAGAACTTTTTTCTCAAGGTAGTGACCTATCCGCACCTTGTCCTGCGAGAGAACAAGATGATTGCCACAGCAGGCGCAGACAGGCTTCAGGAAGGGATGAGGAAGGCGTTCGGGAAGCCCATCGGGCTGGCAGCAAGAGTGGGCATTGGAAGCGTCGTGCTCGAGCTAAGCGTGAAGGCCGAGAACTTTGACAAGGGGAAGGAAGCCATGTGGGCCGCCGCTACGAAGCTGCCCATGAAAACCCACACCGAGATTATCAAGCTGAGGGAGGAAGCCACTCCGACCCCGGTTTCGGCGTGAAAGACAGGTTCCCAATTTATAACGGACCACTGAATGACGAAGTAAAACCGGAGTACTGAGACGAACATCATGACGGTCAGAATCGATGAGGCCCGGGTGTTTCAGATAATCGAGGCGAAGAAGCCGAAGCTGGTGTTTGTGAACGCGCCTGGAGGGTTGTTGAGGCAGACCAAGGACCTGATGGAGCGGGTGAAGGCGAAGTACGGGGTGGATTCTATCTTGTCCGGGGACAGCTGTTTTGGGATTTGTGACACTGTCGACGATGACGTGGAGAAGCTACAGGCAGATCTGGCGCTGCACATCGGTCACAATGCCGCCGTGTCAGAGGTGGGCGACTACACGTACCTGGTTGATGCCGTCGACGATGTAGACTTTGGCGAGGTCACCGATACGGCGGCCAAGGCCCTGGCGCCATACAAGCGCGTCGGCCTCGCCACATTCAGCCAGCATCTGCACCAGCTCGGCCCAGTAAAAGAGAAGCTCGAATCTATGGGGTTCCAGGTGAAGGTGGGTAGCGGCAACAATCTCATGCTCGGGGGACAGGTGTTCGGGTGCGATTTCTCTTCGTCGTTCCCCATACGCGACGAAGTCGACGCCTTCGCCCTCCTCGGCGAGAGCGAATTCCATGCGGTCGGCCTTGCGCTGGCTACCGGAAAACCTACGTTCATGCTCGACCCGTACATGAACGAAGTGACAGACATGCGGCAGGCTGCAGAGGAAAGGAGGAAGAGAGCCGTACTCTCCGTCTACAAGGCAAGAGACGCAAGGGTCTTTGGCGTCATAACCGGGTTGAAAGAGGGCCAGAAGATGTCGGGCAGAAGCAGGTGGATTGCAAAGCGGTTGGAGATGAATGGAAGAAAGGTGGTGCGCCTAGCCATGAGGGACGTTACTCCGGAGCGGCTCGCGCCGCACCGGGAGATCGAGGCGTTCGTCCAGACCGCGTGCCCTAGGATTTCCATCGACGGGTTCACTTTCGATAGGCCGGTGCTTTCAATCCCACAGGCTGACGCTTTAGTGGCACTTATTGAGGGGAGGGAACCGGGGGAGTTCCTTGAGCGTCAGAAATGGATTGAGCTCACGGTGGGATTGATTAAGAAATGACAGACCTGAAGAGCAAAGGAGGCGTGCTTCCAGGAGACAAAGTCGCGGTCTCCGAGGAGTTCCTCCCTGGTTTGCACACCTACGACGACTCGGGCGCGATAAGGGCGTTGGCAGCGGGCTCTCTGGTGAAAGACATGAAGAACATGGAAATTTCGGTCAAACCGGCCGCAGAGCCGGAGCTCATCAGGATTGACGACTGGGTTACTGGCCAGGTCGAGGGTTCGCAGGCGAACTCTGCCAACGTCCACATCTTCTTTCACAACGGGAAGCTCACTCACAAGGACTTCTCAGGGATGCTTTCCCTGAGAGGACTCTCTGGGGGCGGTCGCGGCGCCAGGAGAACAACCCCCGTGAAGGCAGGCGACATCGTAAGATGCAGGGTGTTCAGCCTCGTCAACGGAATAATCCACCTGAACATAGACGAACCCGACATGGGTGTGGTATCGGCTCTGTGCGGCAACTGTGGAAGGCCCCTCCTGAAGGGGAGCGCCACCAGGGTAAAGTGCGATGAGTGTGGAAACGTGGAAGAGAGGAAGCTGGCCAGGGACTTCGGGACGACTCCCATAGAGCCCTAGTTGAAGCGGTTGTTCCTATCTCCTTAAAAGCCGGAGTCAGACGGCCCGTCCGGTAAAAATTGCAAGTCCAGACCACAAGTGAAGATGAGAAGGGCCTCACCGTCGAGATAACAGGGGAAGACTACTCTCTGGCGGAGATAGTCCACCACGAGCTCCTTGAGGAGAAGAGCGTGACTTTCGCTGGCGTCCTTCCTCCCCATCCATTGATCAAGAAGCTTGTTCTGAGGGTCAGGGCTCAGCGCATCAAGCCCGAGAAAGCGTTCGCCAACAGCGTCGACAGGGCAATGGAGACCACCAAAGACCTCTACAACGGCGTCAAGAAAGCACTTGGTGGTGCTTCCAGCTGAAGTTCTGCCCAAAGTGTGGAACCCGCCTCAAGCTGAAGCAGGTCAAGGGCGCGCGTGAAGTCTCAGTCACGTACATGTGCGACAACTGCGGCTATTCCAAGAAAGAAGGGAACGTCCTTGTGCAGAAGACAGAGGACGAGCTTGCCAACACCCCACAGATCAAGGTCGTGGGAGAGAAGGAGGAGAAGCTCAATTCACTCCCCACCACGAAGATCGAGTGCCCGAAATGTAGCAACAACGAGGCGTTCTGGTGGTTCCTGCAGACGAGGAGCGGGGACGAACCACCGACTCAGTTCTACAGATGTGTCAAATGCAACCACACCTGGAGATCATACAGCTGACCTCTTCCTACATCTCGTCTCTGGTGTAGATTTCCACCGCGTCGCCACCCGCGATTAGAATATCGGCGTTTGCCGCAGGTATGGAAGCTACGTCTTCGACCTCGAACGGCCCGTATCGCCTCAAGTCAAGCCCCACCAATTCATCCACCTTTTTGAGGAACCTGACGGTGATGTTCCTCCTAGTTTCGGAAAGGCTCGCGAACTCTACGAACGACGGTCTGCCTCCGGAGACGGCGTCGACAAAAGAGTCAAGCCGCTTGCGGAACCGCTGCTCTGCTGAACAGATGTACCTCTCCTCAGGCAAGAGCTGAATCGCCGCGTTCTGCTGCATCGCCTTCTTCAGCCTGAGGTCGACCAGCTGCCTAAGCATGGATTCGAGCATCCTCCCCTGCGTGGCGATGAGCCGGACCGAGACTTCCGAGGCCCCGGAAACGGCCGACCGCTTCAGTTTCTGACTGTAGTTCGAGATTGCAGAATAGAAGTCAGTCGGGAGAGGGAGAAGACCCTGTGACTGGACCTCCGATTCAAGTCGTCTTTTCAGGTATTCGATCGTGGTTTCGACCATTTACACTACCTCCCCCATATCCCTCGTTAAAATCGAGACTGCCGCGTAGGTCGGAAGCTCGACGTTTTCATCCTTGTAGGGACCGAAATCTTTGTGCTTGAGCCTGAACCTAGGATGGAATGACACGTGGAGGGTGACCGGCTTCGAGCTGATCACGATAGGCTCTTCCTGAGGGTCGAACTCGTCAAGCGAGCGCACACGCATCTTCGACATCCCGGTGTTGCCATGGAGAGTACCTGCCAGTCTGAACACCCTGTGTATGTCGGTTGTAACAGAGGTGTCCACCAGAGCTCGTTGTGAAGCCACAGCTTCTGAGACCAATTTTTGCAATGTCCCGCCGTAGTTCTTGTTATGCTCGGCCACGTACCCTGTCACCCTCTTGGTCCAGCCAGCCCCCTGCGGGGAGGAAGGGAGTCTGCGGCGCAGTGTGGCGGCTATCGTCTGTGAAGGCGGGAGGGTTGAGCCCTTCACATACTCTGCTATCTCCCCACGGGCCCTCTGGTCGAGGGCGTCGAACCTCCTGTCGAACACGTGGAGGTGGTAACCCCTGTTCCCGGAGAAATAGATTCTGATCGCACTTAGGTCGACCCCGAAATCCTCGGTCAAGAACTTGACAACGTTTCCGGCATGTTCTTTCGCCGCCTGCAAGCAGTCCTCGCAAACCCCGTGGAACTCCACCGCAGGACCGCCGCACTTTGTGCACTTCGCAGGGCGTGGAAGCTTCCCCGATGCGTAGCACTTCTCGCAGTACCAGAGGTCGTGGCCCTTCTTGCATGGGGTGGGGATGTCCGTGGCGTCGATGTCGAATATGAGTTCGGCTCCCAGCCACCCTTTCTCTTCAATCGGCCTTGCTGGGAATTCATATCTAGCGTTGGAGCAGTAGACAGATGACGGCGACTGCCTGAGCACTTCTGCCAGCGCTTCGCCTGGACTCTTGAATGACAGGTGCCTCACCATTCCGCCCCCGAATGGGATGTAGCCAAACTCTCTGGATGCGGTCTCCTCGGGGAACTCTATCGACTCGGCGCCGCGTTTGAAATAGAACTCTTTGTAGCTTTGACGTAGGAATCCCGTCGTCCTATCGTTCATTCGTCGCCCCGCAAAGAGGCGCGGAGATAAAGAGTCTTCCAGCGTGCGAAAGGGATTTGAGGGGAGCACACCGTCGTACGCTCGCGTTTGGCTTCGCATAGTGTTTCGAGGGACAAATTTCACTATCTCTGGAGCAGGGACCACAAACCCGTCTTATCGGTCAATTCCGGAGACGAAGTAGCTTTCGAGATAAATGATGTAAGCAGTTGGCAGGTCACCAGGGACACTCCACCTGAAAGGCCGGGTTACGACCCTGCGAAGCTCTATCCCCTGTCGGGGCCGATCTATGTCGAAGGGGCTGAGCCGGGGGACACGCTGTCGGTCGAGGTGCTGGAGGTGATCAACGGGGACTTCGGCTGGTCGGTTATCGTTCCCGGGGAGGGCCTGCTAGAGGAGTTCACGAAGCCGTACCTGTACAAGTGGGACCTCGGCGACAGAGACTACGCCAGTTTCGAAAACGGAATCAGAATACCAATCAGACCGTTCTGCGGCGTCATGGGGGTTGCTCCTCCTGAGGCAGGGGCGTTTCCTGTGATGCCTCCGGGACGCCATGGCGGGAACCTCGACATCAAGCACCTGACGGCAGGCAGCAGACTGGAGCTTCCTGTGTGGGTCCCAGGGGCGCTGTTCTCGACCGGGGACCTTCATGCCGCGATGGGGGACGGCGAGGTCTGTGTGAGCGCTATCGAGTGTGCTGGAAGTGCAAGGTTCAGGTTCAGGCTCGAGAAGAACACCGGCATAACGTCGCCGGGATACTTCACGATGGGTTCTCCTGTCCCGAAGCTTGGATACCATGTGACGTTGGGTGTAGCTCCGGATCTGATGAGCGCCTCGAAGGAAGCCATTAGGAGCATGCTGGACTACCTAACGAAGGTAAAACGGCTCGGCCGGGAGGAGGCATACGTGCTTTGCAGCGTCGCCGCCGATCTAAGAATCCATGAAGTCGTTGACGCCCCCAACTGGGTGGTGGGCGCCATGATTCCTCTAGACATTTTCCCATAGCCCGACAGGCCGGAACCCCCTTCCAGTGTGATGGTCCACGGGTTGGGCGTTAAGTGGGTGAGGGGTCGTCTAAGGGGGTGCGGGTGCCTCTGGAAAGCTATCTTCATGGGCGGGGGGCCAAGGTGTTCTCGCTCGTCGTAGGCGTCCCTTTCTCTCCCTTGGACATCGACATCGGGCACCTCGCAAGGGGAGAATGGAATACCATGGCGGACAGGTTCAGGATTTGGTACATCCCAGGCGAGAAGGGAGACAGCGGGCCGACGTGCTACGTCATGGTCAGAAAGTTCGACCCGCGTGACGGAGTATTGGTGTGCGGCCACCTGGTCGTAAATCTCGGAGAGAAGAGAGCCGAGGGCGGCTGTAGCTTTACCGTCGGAGTGCTGTGTAATGACGATGTGAGGGCGAGGACGATGCTCAATTCGCTGCTTGACATTCCACCGTCGTTTCACAGAAGGAGCGAGATGGACGTCATCGAGAGGAGGTGGAGGAACGACCCCAAAGCGGTCATGCGATACCTGGCGAACGTGCACTCCTCTCTGATGAACTCGGCGCCTGACCCGGTAGGTAAGGTACGCCTAGTGAGGTTCGATCCACCCCCTGGCCTGCTGGGAGAACTCAAACGAGGCATGAGCGCATGGTGGTAGCAGTGGGGGCCTGGACACCCCTGCGCCGGCGGTGACTCCTGAGGCTATCTCTCGTACGTTCCTACTATTCGAGCCTGTTCGAGGATGTGCGGCGAGACTGCGTCCAGCAACTGGACCATGTCAAGTCCTTGCTTGAGCTTGAGCTCTGCGTCCAACGCATAGACCCAGAAGTAGTAGTGATGGACTCCGTGGCCCTTGGGCGGATAAGGTCCCATGTAGCCCGCCTTGCCCGTCCCGTTCACGCCCGCTGTGAATAGATTTGGCTTCTGGCCCTCGTCAAACTTCGTTACGGTTGCCGGAATCCCGTAGACGACCCAGTGCGTGAACCCGTGGGGGAGGGGCGCGTCTGGATCGTGGCATATCAGCGCGAACTCCTTGGTCCCCTTTGGTGCCCCACTCCATGCAAGCGGAGGCGAAAGGTTACCGGCGTCGCCACCGTACTTCTCGTCCATCCGTCCGGAGGGTCCGAAGGCCGGACTGGTCACCTTGAAACTGCCAAGTTTCAGACTCAACGGTACCACTGGACTGCGCCTTTCGGATAAGGGTTCCCGTAGAGATGTGCGCATACAGAAGTGTTTTCCGAAAGTCGGGCGAGCGCCACCCCCATGGAGTCACTTTCCGCGAGGCCGAGCGTAAATTGAGCAAGAAACGCCTAACGCTTAAAATGCGACGTGGTCGAGCCTGACTCCGCTTGTTCCTGGCCAAGACCGCTACCAACAACGAATGGAAGGCCATCGCTGCCGCGGTCAAGACGCTCGTCGAGGAAGCCACCTTTGAGGCCAACAGTGAAGGTTTGTCGTTCAGAGCGATGGACCCGTCACATGTGGCGCTAGTAGACCTGACACTGCCCAACTCGAGTTTCTCCTCTTTCGAGTGCGACAAGCCGTTCAAGTTCAGCGTCCGTGTCGAAGATCTGGTGAAGCTGGTCGGAAGGTCAGAGACCAAAGACAGCGTGGAGATAGGTTCCACTGAAGAGGACGCAATCGCCGTCAGGCTGAGCAACGGATACAGGCGCGAATTCACGATTCATCTGATCGAGAGCTCGACAGGCGCCGCGCCGCTGCCGAAGCTTGAGTTCGACGTGAAGGCTACGCTCACGAAGAGCATTCTTGAGAAGGTCCTGGGGGACATCTCAGTCGTGTCAGACCAGTTCACCGTCCAGGCAACGAAGGATAAGCTGAGCTTCTCTGGCAAATCTGACGTAGGGAAGGCGGAGATAGGTTTGGGGAGCAAGGACGCGGATGTGCTGGATTTCAAGGTGGGAGCGGACAGCAAGGCCACCTACTCTATCGATTATGTTCAGGGCATTCTGAAGGCGCTTGGCGGGGTCACCGACACCGTTCAGGTCGAGTTCAGCACCAAGAAGCCCCTGCGCCTTGAGACGAAGCTCAACGACCAGGGCGCTAAGATGTGGTATTTCCTTGCGCCCAGGGTTTCTGACTAGTCTCGCGGGCCAAGCTTAAATGCACGCGTGAAACCGGGGCAAATCCGTTTCGGTGAGAGGTTGAAATTCCCAAAGGAAATCCGTAGAAACTGCCCTTGGTGCAACAAGCACACGGCGCACTCGGTCGCGTTGTATAAGAGGGGCAAAGAGCGAGCGGGCTCCTGGGGTGCCCGAAGGCAGGCCGGAAGGAAGCGAGGGTACGGCGGGCAGAAGTTCCCAGAGTTAATCCGCACGGCCAAGACTACCAAGAAGGCGACCCTCCGACTGAAGTGTAAGGAGTGTAACCGAGAGTTGATGACTTACGGTATCAGATTGAGGAAGGCGGAGATAGCGGCTTGAAGCGAGACAGGGAACCAATCCCCCAATCGCGGAGCTCGTTCCTCCTTGTGAAGTGTCCCGATTGTGGAGAAGAGAGGATTGTCTTCTCGAACTCGTCCAAGGACGTAGGCTGCAGCGGGTGCGGAAGGGAGCTAGCTGAGAGCCGTGGCGGAAAAGCCTACATCCAGCGCAACGTGGCGGTCGTCAAGCGGCTGGGCTAAACGCCAAATACCACCGAGGTTCCAGATTCGATATGAGCGCTGACAGGCCCCTACCAGACCCAGGAGAAGTTGTGGTCTGCACCGTCAGGGAGATAACATCCCATGGTATCTATGTGAACCTCGACCAGTACGATGGAACCAACGGTTTCCTGCACGTTTCGGAGATCTCGACCGGCTGGGTCAGGAACATCGACCGGGTGGCCAAAGTGTCGCAGAAACTCATATTGAAAGTAATCAGGGTTAACAGGTCTAGGAGAGAAATCGACCTTTCACTCAGGCAGGTCACCAACGAAGAAAGGCGGGCCAAGGTAATCGAGTGGAAGAGAGAGGAAAGGGCTCTCGCGATCATCGACACGGTGAAGAAGAAGCTCGGCATAGATGACGCCGCAGAACGAGCTCTTAGACTGAAGCTTGAGGGAGAGTTCGGCACCCTCTATGGCGCTTTGGAGACTGCGGCCCGGAAGGGGGCAGAGGCGCTCTCGCCTGCTGCGCTTTCAGAAAAAGAAGCGAAGGCGGTTGCTGAGATAGCAGAGGAGAAGATTATCCCTCCGAGGTACGAAGTCGGCGCGCTAGTCGAAGTCTCCTCGAGGTCTCCAGAAGGCATTGAGCAGGTCAAGAAGACGTTGCTCGCCGCAGCGAACGCACCGTCGGCCGAAGTCCACATCACCTATGCCGGAGCGCCTCACTACAGGGTCAGGATAACCGCCGACGACTACAAGCAGGCGGAGAAGGCGATGGACGTGGTGCTGGAGAAGATCAAAGACGGCGTCGGGAAGCACGACGCTTACAGCTTCAAGCGAGAGATATCGAGGAAATACGGCGGCTCGTCTTGAAGAGCCTGATGCTAAAGTGCGCGCAGTGTGGGCGATATTCGCTCTCCGACAAGTGTCCAAGCTGCGGCGCGAAGACGGTCACCGTCCACCCCGCTAGATACTCTCCTGACGACAGATATGCGAGATACAGAAGCCCGTTGGCTTACGAAGTGTAGTTTCCAGGGACGAGCTGGTAGATCAGTATAGCGTTGAAGCACTGAAGGTTGGAGTTTCCGGGGCATGGAGAGTTTCCGCTCTCGGCGGCTGAAAGGCTCGGAGACACGTATGCGAGCCTGAACGGTCCGGTGCTGTTCGATGGGTAGTTGTAGCTGCTGGGATAGGTGAAGGCCTCGATTGGGGGAGAGTTACCGGTCCCGAAAGTGTACGTCTGGCTGAACGCTATGGTAGCGCTGCTTCCGCTCCCGCTGCTGTAGAGGTAACCAGCCAGCTTGAACGGGAGAAGCTGTCCGAACAGGCTGTTCTGCATGGCATACGGAGTCAGGTTGAAGTCGTCGACCGATAGACACGGGCCCCCCGCTGACGTGAGGCCGGACGTGGACGGGCACTCGAGGTATTGCGACTCGTTGAGCCCGCCTATGCGGATGAACCATTGCTTCTTACTCTCGTCGCCGCCGCCCGCCGTGAACCCTCCACCACTGGGGACCTGTAGTATGTAGTACTGCTGGCTGGAACCGGAAGAAGTGAGCGGGAAAATGCTCCCCGTGATGAAGATCGCTACGTATGTAGGCCTTCCCCCACCCATGCTACTCGCCATCGCAGCGGCCTGCGTCGCATTGGACATCAGGAGCTGGCCGACCTGTGCTATCCTAGTACTGTTGAGGGTGGCGTTATCCACGACAGTGGTCCTGTTACCCATGACAGCGAACCAGTAGCCGTAGTCCCACCAAGAGATTATCACGGAATTGGTCGGCGTGTCCTGCCTGACCCACTGGAGTGTCTGTATCCAGTCGCTGAACCCGGATCGCGAATAGATGGTCGCGCCGTTGACCAGGCTGACGCCGGAGTCTGCGGGGCTGTTGTCGCAGAACAGCTGTCCGCTGTAGGTGCACTGGATTGGGTTGGGAATCCAGTAGGAACCCGCAGGCAGGACAATCAGGGCTATGACCGCTATGGAGAAGACAACCTTCATCTCGTTCCTAGACGTGGGAGAGGCCTTCTTCTTGACCAGAGCCGTGCTGCTCGGCTTCGCTATCGCGAACGCCAGCTCGGCGAAGCCTATGCCTCCAAGTATCCCTAATGATATCGAGGAGTAGACCAGGAGCCTCGAGAAAGCGGCCGAGAAGTAAAGCCCTGTCAGTCCGAAGATCAGCGCGTAAATCATTGGAATGCCCCGCCGCCTGAACGCGATCAGCGCGCCGGCCATTCCAAAGAACAACAGTATGGCATATGAAGTGAAATAGTCAGCCCCAGTCGGTGACGCCTGTTCGGCGACCGAGCGGACAAGTGCGTTGTTGACGCTCGCCCAGGGCGCTATCACGGTCAGGTATCTCAACGTCAACCCGCCCACCAGACCGAAGCTCAGCAGCGCAAGGCCGGCTATCCCGAACCCGAATAGGAACTTCAGCATGGTGGACCTGTACTCGGTGGGTTTGGCCCATGTCTTGGCCCACTGCCCGACCAGCGCGAAGACCGTGCCTCCTATCAACGCGAGCCCAACAGGGTTGGTTACTATGGCCACTCCGGGCCTAGGGAAGACAGCGCTTACGAACAGGTCGAATGCGGTGAATAGTGTGATGGCAGGAGTGAATGCTGCGAGGTCGAGGTTAAGGAACGGGATGATCAGGAAGATCAGTCCGAACGCGCCGCTGAAGTAGTCGCCTCCTCCCCAGGCGGTGTTGGCATAACCGATCAATATGCCCGACGCGATGCCGCGCATGACCTTGCTTCTGGAAGGCCTCTCCTTGTCGAACACCGTGAGCATCAGATAGCTCGCGGCCACGAACAGGAGTATGGCCAGCGGCTCGGACTTGAACCACCCCAGGTTGCCTCTCTCGATTATGGGCGGAGATACGGCGAAAACCAACGCGGCGAACAGGCCAGCTGCGTCCCCGGCGATCTTTCTCACCAGGAAATAGAAGAGCACGGCCGTGAGCGATCCCAACAGAACCGGAAGGACGATCAGCCAGTCGTAGAGCGTGATCGGGACCCCGAAGAGGTCGTGGACAAGAAGGAAGGTCAGGGCGCCGAAAACCTCAAGGCCGCCCTGGGAAGTGGCGGCGACATTCCTTCCGTAGGGGAACCATGTCTGTATGTCGTGCCAGTAGAAGTACCCCTGCACGGTGTGGCAGGCGGTAAACACCGTGGGGCCGCAGTTGGCAGGGTTCGCGAAGAATGCGGCATATAGCCCCTGGGCGTGGAAGAGGTTCACTATGTGCTGGGCAGCGTAGTAGTCCCAGTAGGGGTCGAACTCGTTGAGGTAGAAGCCATACTTCGCTGCATAGGCCCTAATCAGCACGGCGATTGTGAACACAATCGAGAGCACCATCGAAGTCATTAGCGCCCTTCGAGAGACGGTCGGCCGCCTCATGAAGGAACGTATGGTGTCGAGTATGCCCAAATCTGGAAATCGAGCGAGTTGCGGGCTATTTTAACCGTGCTCTTCTACTTCGACATCAGGCTACCTAGATACTCGGCATAGCCCTTAGCATCCAGGAGGTCTTTCCTTTCGGCAGTCAGGTTCGACGGGGTCACTTCTACCAACCAGCCGTCGCCATATGGCGAACTGTTCACGAGCTCAGGGTGGGTGTCGAGCGCCCCGTTGACTTTGGTTACCGTCCCGGAGACTGGAGAATAGACCTCGGATACTGCCTTTATTGACTCCACAGTGCCCATCGATTTCGACTGTTCCACTTTCGCGTCCACCTTTGGGAGGGTGACAAAGACGACGTCGTTCAGGGTTTTTGCAGCGTAGTCGGTTACCCCTATCTTGACCAACTGTCCTTCCGGTTTGGCCCACTCGTGTTCTTTCGTATACAGCAATCCCTCGACAATCTGGTATCCGTGGACTTCCATCGTTGTCGCGCCGTTGTGGCGAATTAATTACCCTTCTGGCGCTTCCACCCATAGAGCGATTCAGCGTAGAATGGGGGTTTCGTGATTGCCGCTCTCTGGCGTGAGTCCCTCACCAACACCCCGACTTCGGTTCCATAGGCAGAACGCTCCCGCTTCACCTTGCAGAGGGCCACTCCCTTTCGGAGAAGCGGGGAAAACGTCCCACTGGTGACCTCGCCGATGGGTCCTGATTCATCCACCACTTCGAACCCGTGGCGCGGAATGCCTGAATCCATCACCAGCCCCCTTCTAATGAAGGTCGGTCCGTGTTCCTTGTACGTCGAAAGGGCGCCTTCACCGATGTATCCCCCCTTTTCCGCAGTAATCACCCAGGACAGATCAGCCTGATACGGATCGGTGTTCTGGTCTATGTCTGAGCCGTGCAGCGGGAGCCCGGCTTCGAGCCTCAGCGAGTCCCTAGCACCAAGCCCGCATGGGGTCGATGACAGCGCGAGCTTCCCCCATGTTTTCAGAGCGCCGCCCGGATTCTCCATTGTAGCGTTGTACAGGATCACCTCGAACCCGTCTTCGCCCGTGTAGCCTGTCCTCGACACGATTGCATCCTCTCCCAAAACCTTGGTCTCGGCGCTTCGGAAACGCTTGAGCTGGCTCAGGTCTAGGTCTGTGAGGGGCTGCAGCGACGACTGGGCAGCCGGCCCCTGCACTGCGATCATTGCGGTCTCCTCAGTCCTATCGACCAGTTGCAGCCCTGACGGGGCGTGGTCCAGCATGTGCTTCTTGTCGGCCTGAGCGTTCGCCGCGTTTACCACGACCATGTACCTGTCGCTCTGCAGCCTGACTATGATCAGGTCGTCGATGATGCCGCCGTGATCGTTGAGCAACAAAGTGTAGAACGCCTTCCCCTGTTGCTGGGACTGGACGGCGGTAGGCACGAGGCCCTCGAGGAATTCTGTTGACTGGCCCCCCGTCACCTCGAACCTCGCCATGTGTGAAACGTCGAAGATACCAGAAGCATTCCTGACGGCCATGTGTTCCTCTGATGTGGTCGTGTACCAAAGGGGCATGTCATACCCTGCGAACTCTGTGAGCTTCGCGTGGGCCCTGTGGTAGTCATAGAGCTGGGTCTTCCTGAGCAAAAGACGCGGTGACTTCGGCCGACTCTATTTAAGTGGGCCAAGGTTCGTAAGGGTGTATGCTGACCTTTGTCCCTGTTCCAACGCCAGCAAAAATATCTCGGTTCGACCTCGTCGAGTTCGTTGACCGAAGAATAGGCGCCGAACTGGATGACGGGGACGTGATTGTCATCTCAAGCAAATTCGTCGCCATGTCCGAAGGTCGGGTCGTAAAACTGGCGACGGTCCGGCCGGGGGCCAAAGCCAAGGAGTTGGCCGCGAGGCATCATATGGACCCCAAGCTCTGTGAACTCGTCATCCGGGAGTCGGACGAAATAATCGGCGGCATCCCTGGCTTCATTCTCGCGGCAAAGGATGGGTTGCTAACCCCCAACGCCGGGATCGACAAGTCGAACGTGGCCCATGGGATGGTTGTGCTGTACCCGATGAAGTCAGAGGTCTCTGCAAGGAAGATCAGGGAATCGTTGAAGTTTTCGAGAGGCGTTTCGGTGGGGGTGGTAGTTTGTGACAGCCGGCTTTCGCCTACGCGGAAGGGCACCACCGGAGTGGCGGTCGCCTCGTCGGGGATAGAGGCGGTCCTCGATATGAGGGGAAGGTCAGACCTCTTCGGCAACGTGCTGAAGGTGACATCCCAGGCGCTTGCGGACGACCTAGCCTCCGCGGCCGAAGTGCTGATGGGAGAGTCGGATGAAGCCACACCCCTGGTGGTCGCCCGTGGCATAGGAAGGGATCTGCTCATCGATGAAGAATACGACGGCGGCAGATTCGCCATCTCCACCGACGATGACGTTTTCCTGAGAAGTCTGGGCCACTCTCAAAGCGCATACGCCTAAATCTATGGCGGGGCGCCAGGACGCGGCATTGACATACGAGATAGTCTGTAGTTCCTGTGGTTCTCCTCTATACTCTGGCTTCGACCTCAGATCTCCGGGAGACGTGTTGAAAGCAGCTGACTACCGCTGTAAGAAGTGCGGAGTAAAGCTTGCGCCTGCGAAGTACCAGGTGGAAGTAAAGAAGATCGACGGTTCCTTCTCCTAAACAGAGCACTGTAACTCTGTTGGACTTCCTGCGAGGGTTCGATTTTGGGATACACTCTGGTGATATGCGAGAAGCCTGACGCCGCCAGGAGGGTCGCCAGTGCGCTTTCCGATGGTACGAGCAAGAGTGCTCTAGTCGAAGGCACATCGGTCTACAGTTTCACTTTGAACGGGGAAGAATTCGTGGTTTGTGCTGCCCAAGGTCATGTTTACGGCATATCAGACCCTATCGACGAGAGGACCGTATATCCAGTCTTCGATGTAGAGTGGTATCCTTCAAACCTGGTGGATGACGACAGTGTGGGCGCAGGAAGACGCGTCTCCGCCATCAAGAAGCTGTCTTCCGGCGCAACTAGGCTAGTAAACGCCTGTGATTTCGACGCCGAAGGAGAGACAATCGGACACAACCTGCTCAGATATGCGTGCGGGGGAAGGGAGGCGGACTCGCTCAGGGCCAAGTTCTCTACCCTTACCGAAGAGGACCTGAAGAGGGCGTTCGACTCCCTAGAACCTGAGCCGAACCAGGGACTGGCTCGGGCTGGGAGGGCAAGACATTCCATTGACTTCGTCTGGGGGGTGAACATGTCGAGGGCGCTGTCCCAAGCCGTCCTTGGTTCAGGGATCAGGTATAGGACGGTAAGCATCGGGAGAGTACAGGGGCCGACGCTCCGTTTCCTGGCGGACCGTGAGAGGGAGATACGAGAGTTCGTCCCCACCCCCTACTGGAAAATCTCCGGCGTGTTCGACGTTAACGGGAAGAAGGTCGCAGCTGCCTATGCTCAGGAGAAGATCCGCACTTCGGCTGCAGCAAAAAGAATCCGCGAAGATTGCCTTGGAGAGGGTGCGGTTGTGGCTTCAGTCAAAAGACGGATGGTGCAGGTAGGGCCCCCGCCCCCTTTTGACATCGGAGAGTTGCAGAAAGAAGTATATCGGATATTCGGCATCTCGCCTAGCAGGACTCTGCAGATCGCAGAACGCCTCTATCTGGGCGCGCTGATATCTTACCCGAGGACAGGGAGCCAGAAGCTTCCGCCGTCGTTGAACCTGAGAGGTATCGTCGCCGGCATCAGCAAGTTCCAGGAATATTCTCGGATTGCCGATGAAATCCTGAGGTCTGGGGCTAAGCCGGTCCAAGGACCGAAGTCAGACCCGGCCCATCCAGCCATCCACCCTACCGGGGAGAAGCCCAGGCACCCTCTCGGACGCTTTGAGAGCTCTATCTTCGACCTCGTCGTCAGAAGGTTCCTCGCCGCGTTCGGAGCTTCTGCAAGGCGCGAATTGGTGGATGTCACAATCATGGTAGGGTCTCATAAGTTCGTGGCTTCTGGAGGAAGGACGGTCTTTCAGGGATGGATGGACCACTATGGAAGGTATGCTGGTTACAGGGACAAGGAAATCCTCCAGATTTCCGAAGGCGACAGGCTGTTGACTTCGAGCGTCGATGCCGAAGAAAAGTTCGAGCTGAAGCCGAACCGGTACAATCCCGGGAGCCTGCTCGAGAAGATGGAAAGAGAAGAGATAGGGACAAAGGCCACAAGAGCAGACATAATCGCCACCCTGGTGGATAGGGGATATGTTTCCGGAGAAAACATGGAGGTGTCAGAGCTGGGGTTCGTGGTCATAGATGTGATGGAGCGGTTCGCCCCAACCATTGTGGGCACCGGCCTGACCAGGAAGATAGAAGAAAAACTGGAAGTGGTGGAGGATGCCGGAAGCGGAGAAGCGATGATTCTTAGGGAGACGATCAGAACCATCGCGGACCAGCTTTCGGTCCTTGGCGCCGAAGAAGACGCCCTGGGAAAGGAGATCGGGTCGGCGTTGGAAATGACGACGGCGAAACAGTTCGTGCTGGGGAGGTGCCCGGTATGCAAATCAGGTGAACTGAGGCTGATTACGTCCAGAGCCACAGGCAAGCGGTTCGCGGGCTGTTCGAACTACCCGTCCGCCTGCCGTGCATCTTCCCCGCTTCCTCAGAAGGGGACGATAAAGGTCCTGAAAGCGTGTGATGATTGTTCCTGGCCGGTAATCAGTGTCACAGGCAGGGGACGCCCCTGGAGACTCTGTATCAATCAGGACTGCCCCGGGAGGAAGAAATGAAGTGTCTCATCTGTGGTAGGGACGCCGCCGGTGAACTCTGCCGGCACCACGTCGAAGCCAAAGAGAAGCTACAGGCCGCTTACCCTCGGTGGGTTGAGGCGTATGGGGAGATGGGATGGGCCGAATACCTGGATAACGTTAAACGCAACGTTCAAACGGGCCAGTGGGCAAAGGAGACAGCAGAGTTTCTGCAAGGTGATTGAATGATAAGACAGGCACTAGAGTCGGCGTATCGGAGGACGATAGGGACCGTCCGGGACGGTGCGGCAGGTTTACTCAGTTCTTTCATGAAGCGAGAGGGATTCGTCCAAGCCCTGTACGTCCTTGTCTTGGTAGCTTTGATGGCAGGGTTCGTCACTGCCATAGTCTACCCCACGCCCAACCAGACGTACATCCCATATCCCAACGGCCAAGCCGAGACGATTCCGGAGGCGATTGTCAACGCGTTCGTAATCTTCGCCGGTGGCGCAGGTGTCTACCTCGTGTATCTGAGTGGGAGACAGACGGTACGAAGCCGCACTGTAAACCTGTATCTCGCGCTAGCTCTCCTCCTGCTGGTGGTCGCCATATTCGCAGGAATAGACATGGCGATTCTCAAGGGATTCGGATAGAGACAGATCCCCCGAGCCAGGCTGTCCCCTTTTCTGTCGCGATACCAATTTCGTGGCCGTCCGTCTTGGCCGAGGCTGCGATATCAGACAGGGTTGCGATAGTCCTCCCTCGCCCCTGCTTGACCAGACCCTCGCGCCTGTACATGGTCAACACCACTGGCTTGCCGTTGGCCCGAGCGAACTGTGAGAGCGCTTCGAGGGCGAAAAGCACCTTACGCCCCCTGGAGCGCCCGTCTTCTTGGGAGAACAGATGATAAAGGGTGTTCAGGCTATCTACGACAATCGCTCTGGGCTCCGCCTCGAACAAGGAAGAAAACTCTGCTTCGATGTCGGCTCCTGCAGCTGGTACGCGCAACTCGAAAGATGCTAGGTCTCCAGGTAACCTTCGAAAGATATGGTCAGCATTGGAAGAATAGAACGCGTCGAGGTCTAAGATGACGCATGGCGTGCGTGCCGTCGCGAGTACGTGCATCGTGGTACGTGAAAATGCAAGGTTCGCCTCTCTCCCACCCAACTGAAACGTGGCAGTCTTGCCTTCGAGGGGTCCAAGGAAAGAGCGGGCCCGGTCCTCGTTAAGACTCATTAGTGGAGTGTGCTGCGTGTGCGTATTTCAAATTGAGCCGCATCTGCGTGGCGACTTCAAAGGCCCGGGCGTACTACTCTCTGGTGTCGAGGCTGAGGAGGGCAGGGCTCCCTTTTTCGAGCTTGCTGCCAGAGTCTGACGTGAGCGAATGCGACCTCGTTCTCACGACGGCGAGCGAGTCAGAACGGTTCGGAGAGAGAGCCATGACACTGGAGTGCCTCGATGAGAATCCCGGGGTGTTCAAGGGTCAGGTTGTGTCCCGTCTGGGAGGGGAAGAGGACCTCATACTCGTGGGTGTAGACCCTGGAAAGAGGACCGGCCTTGCCGTGTTCTATGGAAGGACAAGACTCGCCTTCGGCACCTACGACTCGCTGATGGCCGTTTGTTCGAAGGCGAAGGCGTTCGCGCGAGGAATGCCGGGCTCTCCTATGCTGGTGAGGGTAGGGAACGGCAACAAGAGCCTTGCCGCAAGGCTAATCGAGGGTTTTGAGAAGGCTGTCCCCACAGCCACCGTGGAACTGGTGGACGAATCGGGCACTTCTGCGCGGACTTGGAAGATAAAGGGCATCCAGCGCGACGAGGTGTCTGCCGCCAAGATCGCCTTCAGGAAGGGAGAGGTGGTGTTTGGGTGTCCCAGAACCCACGGCTGAAAGCCTCGATGGTTCCTGGTGAAAAATCCCCTATGGTAAGGTCGCTCCTTAGCCATGTGGGCATCAGGTCTATAGCCGTCGACGAGCCGAAACGCTCGTCCAAGAAGAATACCAGACCTTTCTTTCCAGGACTTCTCACGTGCCTCCCCGCAGCCTGGAACGCCTTACGCATTGCCGGAAGGCGCGAGAGCATTAGGAAAGAGTCTTGGTTTCCCGCGCGTTTGAGGAAGGCGTATTCGGCGTGCATCATTGGAGTGGGCGGAGGGAGCCCGAGACCGACGACTACGATAGAGCCCATTGCTCCGCCTTCGAAATCTTCGCCCTCGGAGAACCGTCCCCCTTGGACGGCAAAAAGGACCGAGTCGTCGGCCGATCTGAACGAGTCGAATACATCCGTCGCCTGGTCGTTCGAAAGCCCTGGAGATTCTGAAACCATGTTTCGGCCCCCCACCCTCTTTGACACCATCTCGAAGATTGCACCAAGCATAGAGTATGACGGCGCGAACACACCCACCCCCGAGGTGGTCGAGCCGATTACCGCGGCAATCCGGTTCGCAATCTTGGAATACATTTCAGGAGTCCTCAATCTGTAACGGGTGGAGGTCCCCGTATCCACCGCCGTCCTGACTGACACCGTGGGAGCCGTCGAAGCCTGGTAGGTCCGTACCTCGGCAGGGTCGAGACCGATGGATCGCGCGAATACCGAGGATGGGCTCACCGTGGCGGAGACAAGGATGGCGCTCCCGAATTCTCCTAGGTAGTCTGACGTGGTCCTGACGGGGTCAGGGTCGACCAGCCCCAGGTAGTTGTCCCACTTTACCAAGACGCTGGGAGATGACGAAGACAGCTTCGAGAGGAACTCTCCCACCCGAAGAATCAAAGAGGGGAGCCTGCGTTCGAACATCACCGAACCCCAAGCCGCCCCCGAGCTTGCGCTCAGCTCGAACGCCAGGTTCTGAAGCCAAGCGGTGCCTCGGTCGCTTCGAAACTTCTCGACGACGGCTCCCTTGTCCAGACGCCATCCGTGGGTAGCGGTGATGATTTCTTCCAGGGACGATTCCAAGGCAGACAGCGATTTTGCGGCTTCTTCCATCAATAACGCCCTCGCCTCTCGAGATGCCCCTCTGACCTGGTCCAGGGACAAAGTAGCAGAGCCCGCCCCCCTGTAGAAGTCTCGAAGGTTGTGTGCTTCATCTACGACGATTATGGCCCGCTTCCGCTCCACCGACCCGTTGTCAAAGAGCATGGACATGGCCCTCGGGTCAAAGGCGTACTGATAGGGCACCACGATAAGTCGTGCTTGCACCATTGCTAGTCGCGTCACTTCGTAGGGGCAAACGTGTATTGCCTCGGCCCCTCTCATGAGCTCGTGATGACGAGGCGCCTTTTCCAAGGTGCTCTGCACCAGAAGGCCGAACGCTTTCGTCAGAGGCACGTTCATGAAGTAGGAGCAGAGGCTGTTGCTTGTGTTGAAGGTGCAGTACCACCCGAACGACTCGGGAGGAATTGCTCTATGCCGCCTAAGAAGGCAGTAGTCGTATTTCGAAAGCATTGACGCGGCTTTGAACGGGTGTCTTACCTGGAGCCTTGCGATCTCCTCTACTACTCTGTTAATCTGGCGTTTTGTCCGACAAGCGTAGACTATCTTGTAATCTGCCTCCTCCGCCGCGGAGAGAACCCCCGTGAGCACGGCGGAGGTCTTTCCGAACCCGCTCATCGCCTCGGTGATCAGTATCCCGCCTTCTGTACACCCCCTGTAGACCCTCTCTGCCAGTTCCCTCTGGCCCGGTCGGAAGGTCTCGTAGGCGAAACGGTCGCCGAACTCCACGGAAGTTTAGGCGTGGCTAGTATATTACGCCCAACATAATCAGACCAGTGTTTCGACGAAACCGTCGTCTCTGAAGAGCTTCGAGGTGGCCTTCTCCACCGCCGGCCTGTTCTCCTGCGTTGTGTATACCCGCAGCACGTCCATGAACCCAGCGATAGAACCCACAAGCGACAACTCGCTCAGGGGGACAGCCCTCACCACCTTCCTGTTCCCTTCGAATTTCAGCAGGTTCACTTCCTTCAACACCCCTTTGGTGTAGGTATAGGGAACCGATGGGGTTGTGGGGACGTCGAGGTAGAGCTTCCCCCGGTCCACCCCTGACGCCTCAGCGATGGCAGCCACGGTCTTCTCCCTGGCAGATTCGTCTGCGAAGAGCAGACCGACCTTCTCTTCCTTTCTCTGGACGACCCTCTCGAATGCGCACTTCACAAGTCGCCTGTCGTTGAAATCGACCGCTAGGCGCCTCGCTTCCCTAAGGTCTGGAGTCGACGGTTCCAGTGTTACGAGGCTGTGTATCACGAGCTCGTCCGTGAGATCGAGATATCTCGAAAGGTCTTTGAGGTCGGTCAGGCCCAAGACCCCATCCGCGAGCTGCATAGAGCGAGCCAGCATGAGCTCCGCGGCGCGGACTGTACGGTGGAAATAGACTGCTTTGAACATCTCGTAGCGGGCAAGGAGGAGCGCTTCGTAGGCGTAGACTGCCGCGTCGTCGATCACCAGATGCCCAGCCGCTACGTGGAGAGAGTTCATCACTCTCTGCGCGTCCACCTTTCCATACTCGACCCCCGTGAAATAGGAGTCGCGTGGGAGGTAATCCATCATGTCTGCGCTCAAACTCCCTGCGATGATTTCGTTCATGAACGGCGCCCTGGACCTCTGTCTCCCTACCGCGAACTCTGACATCTTCTTTGGAGAGAAACCGTAGCTGTCCAGAATGTCCCCGACCGAGGTCTCGCGTATCACCCGCTGCGAGATTTCCTCATGTGATTTTCCCTTCAACACGTCTTCGTACATGTGTGAGAACGGACCATGCCCTACGTCGTGTAACAGTGCTGCCAGTCTCACTTCCTGCACAAGCTCAGGGTCCATCTCGGCTCCTTGAGCCAGCGCCTCGGCCGTGAGGCCAGCTACGTGCATTGTCCCGATGACGTGCTCGAACCTCGTGTGCGTGGCACCCGGATACACCAAGTACGAACCGGCAAGCTGGTGTATCTTCCTCAGTCTCTGGACGAACGGGGAATCGATAAGCTGTTTCTCGACATCGGTCAACTGGATGTACCCGTGGACCGGGTCCCTGATTTCGCCCACCGGTTTGAGCTTCAACCGGCCTGAAAAATGGCCTTGGAGTCTTAAATGGTTCGGCCGCTCACGCCGAAGGCGTTCGTGACCGCGGATCTGACTGTCCCCGCGATCTCCTGGACGCCTCTGTTCGCGTCGACTACTGTCCAACCGAACTTCGCTGCCAGCTCCAAGTACGCCTCCCGCGCCCGCTCCTGTAGGTTTGTGTTCCTTTCGTAGGAATCTTTGGTCCCTCTCCTTGGAACGAGCTTTGCGAGGGGAGCGTCCAAGAGCATGGTCAGGTCCGGCATAGGAAGCCCATCCTCAAGGCTCGTCAACCAGTCGAGCTTCAGGCCCCCAGAAACGCCGTAGGCGAAGTTGGAGCCGGAATATCTGTCGACAATCAGGACGTCCGTGTTTGCAATGGCCTCATCAAGCTCGGGTTTCTTTTCCCACCTGTTTGCGGCGTAGAGCATCGCTCTGACCTGGGGAGGGTATTCCACTCTCCCATCCAGGAACCGTCTGATCTCTTTCCCGATGGCGGTCTCGTAGGCGGGAAATGAAAGCGCGTAGGTCGACTTGGCGTTTTCGCGCAGCCAATCCCTCAGCAGAGAAGTCTGGGTCCTCTTGCCTACCGCATCCACGCCTTCGATTGCGATGAATAATCCCCGAGGACGCGCCATGTTAGAGCTCGAAGACATAGCGCCTAAATCCGTTCTCCTAGAGTACTGCGGACAGCAGAAAGAGCACGCCCACGGCCGTGGAAGCGAACCGCAGATAGCGTCGGGCGAAGGCAGAGCTGTCCTGTGTCATGACCGCGAACTCGTTCAACGCCTTGGAGCCGAATACCCTCACTTCTGCCTTCGAATGGGCCACCCCCAAATCTGCACGGGAGAGGCGCGGCTCCGCCATCTTGGCAAGGTTCACTGCTAGGTCGGCTATGGAAGCTGTAGGCGTCGCCTCTCCAAGAGCCTCGTACCCTCTTTCCACGGTAGCCCCCCGCGCCGCGAGATTATGGCTGTCTGAAGTGCAGAGTTCCAGCAACTCGTAGCCGGCCGAAGCGAGGGCTCTGGTCACCTCGTCCCGGAGCGACGGGACCGAATTGTTCGCGTCAGCTAGGATAAGCACCGACTTCACCTCCCCAGATCTGATCATGAGCATGCCAATCCCATTTTCGGTGATGTCTCTACCTCCTTTGAAACCGAGTTCGCTCGAGTGAGCATATGCGACGTCAAATTGTCGCGTGGGCGCGGCTTTCAGCTCTGCAAAGAGGGCCATCCACCCGGGGTCGTCGGTGACTGGGGTCTCCAACACATGGTCGATGGAATTGTGCGCGTCTACCACTGAAAGATCCAGCCCTGCTTCCGCCGCGGTCCGCGCCAAATCGGTTTCGACCTTGGTGTCCAAGTCATCTGACCCCAATGGGGCGAATGAAACCGTAAGAATTGCATCGTTGGAGAAAGAAACCGCGCCCGCTTTCGCCTTGCCGATCTGCGCTGACAGCGGGCCCTTGAGCAAAGCAGACCCTGGTTTTGAGGTGATCGATTTGGCCAAGCGTTTGACCTCTCCTGCGTACTCTAGTGTGTCTGCCCTTGTGGCGAGGTTGTGCTCGTGCCCGCCCGGCTTGTGCATCGTCAAGACAGGGCCCATGTCTTTGAGCTCCCTGGCCACTACCCCTGGCAGGTCGTAGCTCCCCACAGGGTGGAACGGTCCCGGATGGACCCCCGGCAGGACGAGAAAGATGTCCCCAGATGCTGACCTGAAACGGAACACTTTGGTGGCTACTGTTGCTTTCTCAGAGTGGTCGGCAATTATCGTTTCCAGTTCGTCGGCGTATCCTGCAGTCCAAGTCTTCATGAAGGCCTGGAACAAGGTGAGCGAGTCGTAACCGCGGCTAGTCCTCCCTCTTCGCAGGAAGTGCGGAAACGCAGCGATGACAGCGAAGGCGGCCGCCCCCGAAAGGAACGGAATGAAGTCGGGTCGGCTGGCTATTTCATCGTACCTTATGAGGTACAGAACGACGGCTGGAAAGAGCGCGGAAAGCGCGAGAGACAGGATTGAGTTCTTCGTGAAAGCGCCATAGATTATCAGAAACTCGAACCCCGCGCATATGAACGCCCCGAAGACCAAGGCGTTGGTGACCGGCGCCGAGGATCCGACGAACCGCGCGTATGCTACCCCTATGGCACCGAATACCAGCCACAGAATCTCGCCTCCCAAAAGCAGCGCCGAGACACGACGGACGTTGGCTATGGTCCTCCCATCGGCAATTCGGAGGGCACTTGCGATTGCGGTCGACGCCAGAACGAATACGGCGTACGCGAGGATGAATGATGGTAGCCCTGCCGTACCCCTTGAGACGAGAGCGATGGCGAGCGCCGCCAGGCCCCCGTAAATCAGTAGCCTGGAAGCAGAAGGAAGGACGAAAAGGTGTCTGTACCTTCTCGCAAGAGACTCGGTGGCAGAGGTGTTGCTCTGATCACGCGAAGATGTTGATGACAATAGAGACAGCTATGAGCACTACAGACCCTATGAGAACGACCTCTGGCCTGATCTTTACACCCTGGGTCTCTTCGTTGAAGAAGGTGAGCAGACCTGCGCTCGAAGCAGGCATCGGCGCGTTGTCTTTCTTGCTCATTACGGATTCGGACCGGCTTGAGAGTTCTTAAGCCTAGCGCCGTCTGTCAGACGAATCCGCTTTCGGTCAGCTTCGTTACCACTGTCCCCCAAAACCTGCTGCTCGTGGTCAGAACTCCTGCTATCACTATGAGCGCGAGGCCACCGACCACAGCGACCGCCGGAAAAATTGCCGCAAGAGAGACGAGCAAGAATACAGCCGCCAGAGGAAGAGCAGAGGATAGCTGGCGAAGATTGAACTGGGCAGCCATCGTGAGGTCGTCCCCCTTCACCTGTATTGGCGCGATGTATGCGGCCCATAGTATCGTGAGGACATAGGAACCGGGTATCACCGTGAGCGCCACAATCAGAGCCCCGAACGCTTCGGCATATCCCAGGAGGAAGAGCGCGAAGTCGGCGACCACGAACGGAGTCAGGATCAGGAGGAGCGAAATGACTCTCGAGGCGATTAGATGCCTGAAGTAAGTGCTCGGAGGGAGAGAAGTCAGCGAGAGCCAAATCCGCTCGTTCGTAATCGCGGATTGGGACAGGAAGAAAGAGACGTACGCTAGCCCGATTGACACCCCGATTGCAGCAGGCAAGGAGTCTGAGCCTGTGATGTGCGCCGATGGCGGGCCGGCGTAGAAGAACACGAGTGCGAAGTATGCCGCCGCTGCCGCGGCTGCGGCTGTGACGACCCATCTCGTCTTGACGCGCTTTGAGACATATCTCGAAGTCCCGGCCATGTTCATCCTGCCGGCAAGTGACAGTGTAGACAGGTTCATCGAGTATATGGCTCCAATCGGGGTTTTCCCAGAATAGCTAATCTGCGATTTGATCTCCGATGAGGAAGACCGCACGAGGTTCTTCATCATGTCGAGCTCCACCCTCGACAGGCTTCTGAAAGCGGCGATTGTGGTCACGATGCCGAGCAGGACCAGGGTCGCAGTCCCTGGAATCACGTTTCCGTTGAACGCGGCCCCTGGTGAGATGGGGAGTCCTGCGATGCCTGACAACGTCCAGATTGCCATGGCTGCCGCTAGGGCGGTCCGCACCCTGGTTGACAGTGACGTGGCGATTATTCCGAGCGAAGTGAACGTCAGCGCGAGAGACACCAGATCAGCTATCAGGAAAGCAGAGGCAAGGGACTGCGACAGGTAGACGAACATGAACAGTATAGTGATCCCAAATGCGATGAACTGGGAGAAGAATATGGAGATCGAGAGATCTCTGGTGCTCAGTGGGAGAGTGAAAAGGTAGTCCCGGTCGGATTTCAGCACCATCACTCCACCCGTAGCGAGGGCCATCGCGAGGAGGAGCGCTACGATGCCCGTCCCGTAGTAGCTCAGGAGGAAGCTCTCGCTCTGTGGTGGGACGATGGCCGAAATCACGACCTCGTAGGCTACGAGTATCGAGAGCAGTATCAACAGTGGCCTGGAGAATCTTGTCCTGATGATGAACTTCAGGAGCCTAGGTAGCACCGGTCATCATCCTCGCCACCACCTTCTCTATGGGTTCGTCTGGCGCTCCCTTCTTCCTAAGCTCCTCTATGGTCCCCTCCCAGAGGAACATGCCCTTGGAGATCATGACGACGCTGTCAGTGAGCCTGTCGGCGATCGACATTATGTGTGTGGAAACCAGGTGGGTGCCTTCGAGTCTGTCTAGCAGGCCTATCACCTTCTCCTGCGTAGGTATGTCGAGATAGTTCAGTGGCTCGTCCAGGAGTAGGACCTTTGGGGAATGGACCAGGGCCAGGGCGATTGCAAGCTTCTGGGTGTTACCTCTGGAGAGCCGCCCTACGTTTGCCTTTTCGTACTGTCTCAGGTCTAGCTCATCAAGCAGAAAGTCGACGCGGTCCTTCAGTTCGGGGACGTTTCTGAGCGCCCCAATGTATTCTAGGTTCTCCCTAACTGAAAGCATCCTGTAAGGAAGGGCGTCCTCGGGGAGATAGCCTACCAGTGACTTCGCCTCTCGGCTGTCAGGGGCGACTCCTTGGACCTTGACATACCCAGTATCGGGCCTCAGGGCGCCAACGAGTAGTTTCAGCGTTGTGGATTTGCCCGCCCCGTTCGGTCCCAGGAGGGCAAAGCGCCCTCCGCTGGGGATCCGGAAGTTGAGGTCACTGAGGGCCGGGACCTGGCCGTAGGATTTGCTCACGTGGGTCAGTTCGATGCTGAGGTTCGGGTTTCCTGGCGACGACATTTCACGTTGTGCGACCCTGCGCCGTCTGGGTATAAACGGAATCTGCCTGGACTGGCGCTGCTCCAAATGTATAATTAATGTGGGGGCGTTCGCGTCTCCCATGCCCTCTTACGAAACTGAGTTCAAATCGGTAGTCGCCAAGATCCGTTCCCATGAAAAATGGTTCTCTGAGAGTCTCCCCATGATTGCAAGCGAGAACCTGGCGTCGGAGCCTGTCCGCAGGGTGCTGTCCTCAGACCTCGGACATCGTTATGCGGAAGGCTGGCCAGAAGAGAGGGTATATGCTGGATGTCGGTATATCGACCAGATAGAGCTCCAGGCCATAGCCCTGGGGAAGAAGCTCTTCAAGGCCGACCACGTGGATGTCAGGCCCGTATCGGGAGTTAACGCCAACCTCGCAGTCTACAGCGCGCTCAGTGGTCCCGGCGACATGCTGATGGCGCTCTCGGTCCCCAACGGGGGACACATCTCCCATGGGAAGAAAGATTTCGGAGGGACGGCAGGCCTTGTGCACTCTCTCGATGTGTCATACTTCGCTTTCGACAAGGAATCGATGAACATCGACGTCGACGAGACTAAGAAGCGCATTGCGGCTCTGCCTTCGCTAAAGCTGGCCATGTTCGGCTGTAGCCTGTTCTTGTTCCCTCATCCTGTAAAGGAACTGGCACAGGCGATACATGACAAAGGCGGGACCATCTGTTACGATGCCGCGCACGTGGCCGGGCTCATCGCGGGAGGACAGTTCCAAGACCCGTTGCGAGAAGGTGCCCAGGTGATGACGTTTAGTACGCACAAGGTTCTCTTCGGACCGCAGGGAGGAGCCATCGCTTCCACCGCCGAGTTAGCTGAGCCCCTGAAGAAGGCTGTCTTCCCGGGCACCGCGAGCAACCACCACCTGCACCATGTCGCGGCCAAGGCCATGGTCTTCGCCGAATTCCTGCAATTCGGAAAGAGGTATGCGAAGGACGTAGTGGTCAACGCTCAGACTCTGGCAGAAAGGCTCGCCGAGCTCGGCGAGAAGGTGCTGGGCGAAAAGGGTGGCTACACGAAGTCTCACCAGGTGGTCCTTGACGTGACCGGGTACGCTGACGGTGGTGCCATAGAAAAGCGTCTTGAGGACCAGAACCTCATTTGCAACCGAGAGCCCATCCCCGGCGACCTTCAGGCGGGGAGACATTATACCAACCCGGGGGGCATCAGGCTTGGAGTCGCGGAGCTCACGCGCCTGGGGATGGGAAGGTCTGAAATGAGAGAGGTAGCCGAACTGGTACATCTGGGGATGCAGGGGGCGAAGAAGAAGGAAGTAGTGTCCAGGATCAAGGAGATGAGGAAGGGCTTTCAGAAAGTCAAGTACTCATTCCGAGACTCGCCAGCCTATTCATTTGGCTAGTGCCGGTTTCAGGAATTCAGTCAGCTCCAGCTGGTCTGCCTTCCTAGGCCCCTGGAACAGCTGGTCCAGCTCCCTCTGGAGCATTTCTAATCTGCTCCTGAGATAGGAATCCACATCGTAGTCTCTGGCGAGTTTCTGGGCGATGTAGAGATACTTCTCTACTGACGCTCTGGTAAGGGTTCCCCTAATCTCCCCGCCGCAGCTGGGGCATTTGACAGCCAGGGGAGGACGCCTCAGAGTGAGACCACAGCTCTTGCACTTGAACGCCTGAGTGGCGTACTTCTTCGCGTTCCCCATGATATCCCTGATAAGATGTGTCTTGATTATCGACTCGACGACGTCTCTTGTAGAAACGGCTTCAACCAGAGATGCTACTTCAATCTGCTTTGAAATCTTCTCGTTCAGGGTGCGAAGGGTCGAATACGATCCACGTGAGCGCCTTATCGTGATGGCGCTTGTGGGGTGGGTGTAGCCGTAGCCATAGAATTGGGTGTCGCTTTCCAGGCGCGAGCCGATCCGCTCTATCAGCGGCGCCAACGCCGCCGCGGCGGGTGTGCTCTGGGTCTTCTCGTAGAACTCGAGAGGATAGCTCGGCGCGATGTCGAAGTTGTGGGCCTGCTCATCTACTTCCGAAGGGAGGATGACCGGCTGAATCAGGAGAGGGGTGTCCATGTATCCGCCTATCTGGGCAGGGACGTACTGCAGAGAGAAATTGACCAGAACGTCCATGAGAAGTAGAAGCGAGTCACCATCTCCATCACAGTCGCGCCTCTTTGCTGAATGCCAGTAGGGGTTTGCCAGGCAGACCTCTGTGGCTGAGAATCCGACTATCCTTCCGGCGACGCCAACGGATGTGTGCGGAGCGAGACCGATGACGATCTTCCCTAGCAGGTCTTTAGGCTCTCTCACCGAATAGAAAGCGTCAAGGCCATAGAGGTTCTGGAGCTCGTCGTCGATGCATTGGGCCATCTTGACGAGGTCGCTTCCAATGTCAGCTGGGATGACGATATCCTGTGGTTTGAGCTCGAGAACCTGGTCCTGTCTCTCGAGAGGGGCGCCGTTCATGTCGTGCGAGTAACCGAGCCTGATCAGGGTCGGGATGTCTCCCTTCACGTCGGTCACCCGGAAGTGGGTGAGCGGCTCGTTGGTCGCGTCGATTCTCAGCGTGCCGTCCTTGTACACGTAGGCGTCGTGCCTGCTCCTGATGACCCCCTTCTCTAACGCCTCGGGGAACTTGGATACGCTCGTGAGCCCTCTCACCCCTTTCACCGGTTTAGCGGGGTTGTGCGGAATCTTTGCCCTGATGGCTTCTAGCCTCGACCTAAAGTCGTAGTTCATCTTGGAGTAAGGGAGGGTCTTCGCCCGACAGTTGGGACACGTGGTGTCCTGAGACATGGCACCGCACTTCGGACACGCCATGAACGAGTCTGTGGCATCGCCACAAACTTCGCATTTGGTAGCCAGCCTCCTCTCCTTACAGGTCCTGCAGTACAGGTTGACGACCTCTATCTCTGACCTCTGTGCCTTCGCGGCCGCGAACACATCGCGCATGGGGCCGCCCTCGAAGCCGACTGGAAAGAGCGCGTGGACCGGAGGTTTCATCCTCCTGACCATCGCCTTCTCCGGCCTTCCTACCCTGATGCCGATAGTCGTCGTGCTCTGGCGTCCAAGCTCGATTCCTGAGAGGCGCTTGATGTAGTCGGGCTCGTCTTCAGGTACGACGTGTTCTGGCTCGTCGAGCCTGAGCAGCGTCCTGAGTATCAGCGCCTGCTCCCCTTCCACCGATGCCAGGTCGCCGTCTATGCCGTGCTCGACAAGGCATGTGTTGAGAATCCATCGTATCTGGGGGACGGAGACGCGTATGACGACGGTAGAGCCTACTATCCTTGAGTTCTTCCTGAGCTCGGCGAGGTCGTTGGCGCTGACCCGGTCGAATCGCGGCGTGTGCGATGGGTGCAGTGGTATACCCAACGCCCTCGAAATCAATATCGCCTCGGCGGCTGTTGGGGTCGCGAGAGGTGACGCAATCAGGTCTCTGACCCTAGCGGACGGAAGTCCCGCGGCGTCGAGAAGCCGCTGAGCGCCTGGAGTGCTCCCTACGGCCCTAGCCAGGTCTTGGCTCCACCATTCTGGAACGTAGGGAGAGGGCGGCATCGTCTTGTTATTCTCGAGGAAGTCTCCGTAGCTCACCAGGACGTCGCCGAGGTCTATGATTTTCGAGAGGGCGTCGCGCATGTTCTCAGCCTGGCCCGTCGTCGATACCCTGATGACGCTCCCGTCCTTGGTCAGTATGGTTGGGCCCTCGATCGAGTCCACGAAAGCTATCGTAGCCGCCTTCCCTGGCATATCCACCTTCACCTGGGTCCCGGTCACCACCGGGTAGTCGAGCAGCGTCGCCACCGCCGGATGTATGCCTATGGTCGAGAGGCCGGTATTGACCGACCTGCCGTATCGGAGGCGGAATCCTCCCTTGCTCCTTGGCATCGAAAGTACGGCCCTCCCTGAGATCACCTCTTCGAAGTGTGCCCCTGCCTTCTCGGTCTCGTTGGTCGTCTGCTGGGTCCCCCCTTTCAGCTGGGACAGGAACTCCCACCCTGTGATGTTGAGGCTCGCCAGTTTCTTCGAGAGCTTGTTGGCGCGGCCTATGACGCCGTCGTTCAAGACCCTGAGGGCTCCGCCCCTGAGCCTGTCGGTGGTCACCCGCTTCAGGCTCCTGTGGACGACCACCTCGATAGGGTCTGTCTCAATGCCGTCTACTTCGACCGGCATGTTCGAGATGGCACGTCTGATGTCATCGTCGGTGACCTTGTACTGGAAGTTGCCTACATCGCGCTCATAGATCCTCAGCTCCTCGGCGAACCTGTCAATCTCTTCCTGACGAGCCCTATAGTTGCTCAGCCCGAGCTTCTTGGCGGTCACGTCTGCGATAACGAGGGAGAAAGCCGCCTCTGTCCCTCCCGCGGAGCGCATCGGACCAGCATAGGACACGGAGACGTAGTCGGTATTGTCGTCGTTCTGTTTTATCGTTACTGCGGATATCCCTTCGAGCGGCGCCACTGTGACGCCATCGGTCATCACTGCTAGCCCCGCCCTGACCCCGTAGCTCAGCGCCTCGTGTCTTTCGAGGGTTCCGAACTTCCCTAGTGCAATCTCCTGCGATATGGTCAGCGCGGCCCGTTCCTTGGTTGTCGTGTGGAGGAGCTCACGAAGCCTGTCGACCAGCCCCTCGAATTGGTCGAGCCGGAGCATCTGGTTGACTCTGTCTGCCAAATCGAAGACGGTCTTGCTTTCCACCGAGTCGGTCGGATCGTGCCCCTTTGATCTTGCCAGGACCGCAAGGTTATGAGCAGCTTCGTATTGTGAAAGTATGTCCCTGTAGTACGAATCCAGGTGCTTGGGAAACGGAGCCAGGGTTTTGACTCTCTCCCAAGCGAGGTCTGCGGAGAAAGACATTCGGAGGCGCGAGGCCGCGGTGGGTCTTAAGCCCTATGCAGTGAGTTACTCGTGTCCTAGGACTGAGTGCGGCCTGTATGGTTCTTCCAGCCGCTTGACCTCTGTAGGTTTCAGGCGAACGTCCACGGCCTCGGCCAGCTCTTCCAGTTGTTCCACTCTGGTCGGTCCGACGATGGGAGATGCGACGTCGTCTTTGGCAAGGAGCCAGGCCAGCGCCGCCTGGGCAGGCTTGACCCCTTTCGCTTTCGACACTTCTACGAGCCTCTCCACAACGTCGAAGTCTTCAGCCGTGAAGTACCTTGCGCTCAGTTGCCTGTCCTTGCGGTACCTTGTGCTGCTGGGTTTCGTTTTGCGCCTGTACTTTCCGGTAAGGAACCCCCTGCCGAGCGGACTCCATGGGATAAGGGGGATCCCTTCGGCCCTGCACAGCGGTATCATCTCCCTCTCTTCTTCGCGGTAGGCAAGGTTGTAGTGGTTCTGCATCGTCTTGAGCCGCTCCAGGCCGAGTCTTTCGCTGGTGCCTAATGCCTTTTCGAGCTGCCACGCCCACATGCTCGAAGCCCCGAGATGGTCAGCGCCGTGCAGCTTCCTGACGACGTCGGTCAGGGTGCCGAGGGCTTCGGCTACCGGCGTGTCGTAGTCCCAGCGGTGTATCTGGTAGAGGTCTACCCTGTCGGTCTTCAGGTTGGCGAGCGACCGTTTCAGGCTCCACATCACGTGGGACCTTCCGAGTCCCCTGGCCCCGGGACCGGCGCCAGTTGGAAGTCCCACCTTTGTGGCAATCACGGCGTCGTCCCTTCGTCCGACGAGCGCTTTCCCTACGATCTGCTCTGAGCGCCCGTTGGAATAGACATCAGCCGTGTCGAAGAAATTGATCCCGAGGTCGACTGCCTTGTCGATTATCTCCTTCGCGCGGTCGTAGCCGACCGTCCATTCGAAGCCTTCGGCGTCAGAGCCTCCGAAGCTCATGCACCCGATGCATAGCCTGGAGACCTTCAATCCCGTGCTTCCGAGGGTAGTGTACTTCGTGGTAACTACGGACGCGTGACAGCCAGTGTTAAAGGGTTGGCTAGGTTCATAACCGGACGTGCGGTCCCTCGTTCTATGAGCGCCCTCACGCCGAAGCAGCTAGCGTTCTTGAGGGCCCACGAACTCTGCAGGTTCGCCACCGCGTCCAAGGACGGGAAGCCGCACGTCGTCCCGGTGATCTACGCCATGGATGGCGAAAACGTCGTCGTCGCCACAGATTATGGGACGAAGAAACTGAGGAACCTGAAGGAGAACCGCAGCGTCGCCCTGGTCGTCGATGAATACCACCCCAACAGGGCGGTCATGATAGAAGGCGAGTGTGAGATCCTCGAGCGAGGCGAGGAGTACATGCGGCTCCTCCACGTCCTTTTCGAGCGGTTCGAATACTACAGAAAGAACTCCTGGGGCGAAGGCGATTCCCCCATACTGAAGGTCAAGCCGTCCCGGGCGGTCAGCTGGTGAGCGGCCCGCTCCGATGCGCCTCATAACTACGCATCAGGAACTGAGCTGTGCATTCGGGGGCGAACGGTTCGAGTACAGCCGAACAGACTCGGGCGAGTAATCCGATGTATCTCTCCACGTCATATTTGATTTGGTCTTCGACCATGTCCAGAGGGATCGCCCGCCTCGAGTCCCTCCCATCATAATCGGTTATGACGTACCGTATCCCCTCTCCCGCGTGGAGGGACGCCCCCTCGCGTGTCAGCTGTGTGACGGCCGAGTTCTGCACCGTCATCGTCGTGTATTCGTCGGGGGCCTTGGAAAGATTCGTAGTGTAAGCCAGCTCTGACGCTGAGAGTTCGTGGTGCATTATCATGTCGGCGTATCCAAAGAAAACCCTGGTGCACTCGGGGACCGTGTCCCTGACCTCGAGCGCCGAACCTGCCCTGGCCATAATCTTCAGTAGGTCCATCTGACATCGTCTGAATGCGAGCGGTGTGTCGTGGCGCCTCGCATCCACCCCCCTCACCTTCAGGGTGCCGTCGCTGTGGGCCCCGAAGTATCTGTTGAGCACGGGGACGCCAGAGTCAGCCTTGGAGGGGAGGAAGGCCAGCCACTTGTAGACGCCTTCGAAGGTCATGGCGAACCCCGTCTCCGACTCGATGTCGGCCCCGAGCTCGATGTAGTCTCCGCTGTCCGCCCTCTCTTTCCTCACCCAGAGGGAGTCGACGATGCCGTGCACGACTTCGAAGCCTCTTTCTTCGGCTATCCTGGCCGCGTCCAGCAGTATCTTCCTGTCCCAGGCGCACACTGCGATGTGCGCGTCGATGCGCCCGAACTTCGCGTTGTTGAACCCGAGGTAGCCGAATGTGGTGACCCCGAGCCATTTGAGCGCCGCCTGGCGGGCGCTGTACCTCGGGCGGTCTGCTTTGTTGGTCGTATTCGCTTCGAGTTCCTTGTAGCGGAGTCTCTTCTCAACTATGATCTCGATGGCCAGAGGGACGATGCCTTTGTTCTTGCAGACATTCCAGCCCAGTTCCGGGACCCGGTTGTCAGAATCAGGACAGCACGAGCACCTTATCGTCTCCGCCGAGATGTTCTTTCGATACATTATGTTTGGGTAGAGCGCTGAGAAGTCGAGCTCTCCGACGTTCTCGCAGACGCCCAGCCGCGGCTCGAAGATGAAGCCGCCCCTGTCTGCCACCATGAGCTCGCTCCTGTCCTTGAAGCGCTCTGCGAGCGTCGGCTTCCAGGGAACGAGTAAACCCGCCTTGTGCGCGTGGTAGAACTGGAGGCTGGAGAGCGCCTTCCCGATGCTCGCCCTGCTCGACGTGTGTAGGGGCATGCGGCACGTCCGGCTCAGCTCGAATAGTCCTTCGAACCCTGCTTCGGAGTAGGTGAATGAGGTGTTGATGTCTATATGCACCCGCCCTCTGAGCTTGATGGCTGAAGGTTTGTAGTGGATGCGGCCGTAGCTGAAGTATGAGGTCCCTCCTTTGCTCGGGGCTTTCATGGCCGTCCGGTCTCTGCCCAAGACCAGCTGTGATGTCAGGCCGTTGGCCTGGGCCCTCCTGATCAGGTAAGGGAACAGGAACGTGTCGCCGTCGTTGGTAAGGATGAAATCAGGGTCTGCGTCGCGGACAGCTTGCACGAGGGCGAGCAGCTTGTCAGCCTCGCTCCCCCCTTCGAATGTGATCTTTCCGCTGTCGCTCTCTAGCGTGGCCGATTCGAGCCTGTCTGTTAAGCGCGGGAGCTTGCCCTCCTTCGCCACCTCCACGTCCAGTTTGACCTTTCTCAGGCCGGGGACGGCGTATTCGTAGTCCCAGACGTCGTCTTCTAGCTTCCACTGGAGGCGCCCCTCTCTGGTCACCACGTCGCATTGGGCGAGGGGGAAGAGGTCTTTCTCGTAGAGATAGCTCTGAGGGGGCGGGATGTCGGCGTTGTAGAGCCTGAATGTCCCGAACGGCCCGAGTCGCTCAATCCGCCCAGCGACCTGCTGCGACTTCGTGGCGTCTTTGAGCTTCATCTCGAGAACCTCTGACGTCTTTGGGTCGATCACGCTTTCTCGCATCTGGACGGGGCGGGTCCACTCGTAGTCTTGGCGCACTGTGTATATCGGGACGGCGAAGTCAGCTTTGTTGTCGGCGCCCACGAAGATTGACGGAGACCATCGGTCGACCAGCCGCACAGCCTCGCCGCTTTCGAGCTTCAGCCATACGACCATCTCGCCGGGAGCGCCATGGTACAGGTCAAGTATCCAGCCGCGCGTCTTTCCCCACCTTCAGCCTCCCCACCTCTTCCGCCAGCCAGAGTATGGTCCTGTGCTGCGCCAGGAGGATGCTCATGAAGACGGCTTCGGCTGGGAATGGGGAGTCCCTGGCCTGAATCGCGGGGAAATAGTCGTAACATCGCCTGATCATTTCTCTGAACAGCGCTTTGTCGTCTGCTCCCAGTGCGTCGGCGAAGTGCGCCCAACTGTCGAGTTCCTCCATGATCTCTCCGTCGGACAGCGTCATCCTTCCGGCCTCACACCCCTTGTCTTGGCGGCAACAGCGCATCGCGAGAGGGTCTTGTAGTGGCTGAAGATTATCGCCATGGCCATCCCTTCGAATTTTGACGGCCTTACCGCTGCAGAAGAGGCTGACGTGAAGAGCCTGGCTGAGCTCAGCATCTCGTCGAAGGCCGCCCTGTCTTCCTTTGGAAGCGCCTTCCTGAACGACCGCCATTCGGCGGCTTCCTGCTCTTCCGCGATCCTGAACGATGGAATCGTCCGGCCCATCAGCGGAGACCCTCCCTCCTGGCAGCCCTGATTAGCTGACTCTGCTTGAACGTGGCGACCCCTGGCGCTCTGTTCCTGTGTTTGACGAGCTCGGCCCTTACGTTGTCCCCGTCAGGGGAGAGCTGCACCAGTGTGTCGGGCCACGAAGTCACGGTGGCATCATACTTGCTGGGCGAAACTAGGGTGACGATTATCAGGGCCCGCCGTTTGGCCTTCGCTATCCCCGCCTCCACGGCGCCCAGGACGCGCCTTGCCTCCCTCTCGTCCAGCTCGGGTTCGTTGAACATCCCCAAGAGGTCAGATATGACGATGAGTTTGGTCCCATGGTCGTCGGCGACCTGCGCCAGGTGCTCGGAGACCAGTGCAGCGAGCTGGTAACAGGTGAACACCCGGCAGGAAGCGACGCGCCTCATGGCGGCGGCGGGCCTGATGCCCTTCTGTCTTGCGAACGACGAGAAAAGATATGGGTCCGACCTGTTTCCTCCGTCGATGAATAGTGTGGCGGAGTCGAACCCACCGGTCTCAATCGGGAGCTGAGCTCGGAGCGCCGCCAGCTCGGCCACAGTAGACGACGGAGCGCCGCTCAGGACGACTAGTCGCCCTTCCGCAAGAGGCCTCAGTAACGAATCGAGTTGTGAAAAGCCTAGGGAGAAATGTGGGAGAGAAGAAGCCGGTTGAAAGATCGCCCGTTCCGTCTGGACAGCCGTGGCCGAATCCACCAACACGTCGGTCCAGTCTTCCGGCACTGGAACCAGTCGGCATTCGGTCCCGCCGGCCAGAGACCGGCCGCAACTCTGGCATAGGCCGTAGAAGGAACCCGTGGGTCCCCAAACTTTCCTCGCCGTAATCACGCAGTTGCAGCTCGAGCAATAGTACACGAACCTCTCCTTGCCGTCCGCCACCTGCTCGTAGAGATAGTGGAGTTTGGACATCTGCCGAATCGGGAGCTTTCGTGAAGATATAATCCGGGGCAAGACGACGCGCTCCAAGTTATGGAGAGAGGATGGCGAAAGTGACGAGAACCAGTTCAATGTTATAAAGCGAATGATGGGCTCGCCGGCTAACGCGGGGGTCGCCCAGCCTGGTCAACGGCGTGAGGCTCAGGACCTCATCCCTTAGGGGTTCGAGGGTTCAAATCCCTCCCCCCGCACCATTTATGCCCTGGTCAGGGGCTGGAGCGAACCGGACGTCCGGTACTCGGTGAGCGGCGAAGTGGCCCTGGCGGGCGCCTTATCATCGATGTGTTGTGCCTTGGCTAGCGATGCGCTCAGGTGGGCTTGGCCGCAGGTGGGGGGCGGGGAGCGGCTGGTGGCGACGCCGCAGGCTGAGGGACAGGATTCGGCGCGGGCGCGGCAGGCTTCGGCAGCGGCTGCCCAGTAATCGTCGAGAAGGCGACCCTTCCCTGGTCGGTCAGCTGATACCTCGCCGGGTTCCCGAAGAAGTCTACTTTGTAGACGATGAACCCCAACGAAGTTAGTTGTCTCACAACCCAGAGGGTGGTCCATTCTGCGCTGTCGCTTATGGCATCGTGGAGTTCGGCGTTGCTCATGCCGCCTTCCTTGCTTTTGACGAGGGCTGTCAGCGCCGCCATGAGATGGGGCGAAGCGGCCACTTGCCTAAGCACCGACCTCTGACCCCTCGAGTCGACAGGCCAGACCCAAAGTCCTTTGGGCATGAAAATGCCCTTTTGGCGTTGATTCATAAATCCTGCGTGCCTGATGATTTAATCGTGTTAACGTGGTTATCAACTGTTTTTAGTTTCTTTAGTGAAGTAAACCCGAATACCACGTTACGATGGAAACCATGGAAGTGGTAACCGAATACGCTGACCAGAGGACAGAGCTCGAGGAGAAGATAAGGTCGCTCGAGGCCGAAAAGGCCTCGCTCCTTTCCGACGTCGCCTCCCTAAAGGAGAAGATAGCCACCTTCGAGCTGGAGAAGTCTGCAAACGCCCTCGAAAGCGAAGTGCAGGCCCTCCGGACGGAGAAGGCTGTTCTGGAAGAGAAAGCGGCTTCCTACGAAGCGGAAGCAGGCTACGCCCTTCCGCCCGTCGTAAGCGGAGTCTAGGCTACCTCAGCCTAGAGGCCTTCTGCTCGAGTTCGCCCTTTTCTTTCCTGAGATATCGGACGAACTCCTCTAGTTCCGCCAGTTTCGCCTGAAGGCGCTTGACGTCGTTCTCTTTGGCGGTCCTCACCATGGAGCTTTCCATCTCCCTCTGTTGCTGGACCATGCCCTGAACCTTTGTGTTGAGATCTTCGCTCCCCTTCTTCACCGATTCGAGCTCGTCCTGGATCGACTTCAGCTGCTCCTCTGCGACTATCAGGTACCTCTGTTTGCTGATCACTGTGGGGAATTTGGTCCCGCATTTCCCGCAGGTATACATCCCTACCCTTCTCTCCGTCATCCCCCGCTCGCCTTTGGCTGGCTCCACTATCACGTTGTAGGACCTCGTTGGGATGGCTTCCTTGTTCCCGCACTTCGGGCAGTTTGGCAATCGCCTCTGCGTGGTGCGGAGAATGTGTTAAACCTTTACGATTTCGGCGCGGCGGAATCCGCGGCTGTCTATTGTTCTCTTATCGACTCTAACTCTGACACCGCAGACCAGAGCGTCACCCTTGCGAACGACGGCATGTTCGGATCCTGAGCCACCTCGTCAAGGAGGCTGATGGCGTTGGCAGCCCTGACGGCCACGCTCTGCTTGGCGTCCTGGAGCATGAGCACGGAGTCCTTGACGATCTTCCGGATGTTACGGGGAGTGATGTTCGAGTCTGAAATCTGCTGAAGGCTCACGACGGCCTTTGCGAGCTTCGCGTCGTTCTCCTGCTGCTTCTTCAGTTTCGCGCTCATTGAATTGACCTCGGTTGGAGTCGGCCTTCGACATGGAGGGATTAAGTGCTTTTCTAAAGCGGGCCGTCTTTAATATCGGGGAAGGCCGGGACGCCGTGTTGAGCAGTGCCAAGGACAAGATGAAGCTCGCGGCCGAGCTCGTGAGCAAAGGCGCCACGATGCTAGCTGAGCCTTGCCCTCAGGACGGTGGCATCCAGGTGAGGTTCCGCGGCAAGGTCTATTGTGCGTCCCACGACGATCTCTCGGGGATCACCAGGACCACTGCGGTCACCTTTGAGGGTGTCACGGCGCAGCTTAGAGAAGTCCTTCTCGCCAGGTTGAACGAGACCACCTCGGAGCTTGGTGCCGAAAAGAGCCTAGCGAAGCAGGAGCAGCTTGTCGCGCTCGCGGCAAGGTACTTCGAGTTGCTTCAGAAACTTCCTCAGAAGTAGGCCTTAAATCGGAACCGCGCTCCTGCACGCCGTGGTCATCAGGCTGGGTCAGAAGGCACCAGACTTTTCCCTCCCAGACACCGAGAGAAAGACCCGGTCTTTGAGCGAGTTCGCCAAACAGGGGACCGTGGTGCTCGCCTTCTTTCCGTTCGCTTTTTCTGGGGTCTGCGATAAGGAGATGTGCACCTTCAGGGACGACTTTGGGGCGCTTCGGGAATCCGGCGCGCAGCTCGTCGGGGTTAGCGTAGACAGCTCATATTCGCTGAAGGCCTTCGCCCAGACATACAACCTTCAGTTTCCCCTCCTCAGCGACTTCAACAAGAAAGTGACCAGGCTCTATGGGGTCCTCCAAGACCCCTGGGTTGGTCTAGGGTACAAGGGGGTGGCGAAGCGGTCGGTCTTCGTCATCGATAGGAAAGGGGCCCTGAGGCACCGGTGGGTCACTGATGTCCCCTCGGAGGAGCCGCCGTACGCCGAGGTCGCGAAAGTCGTCGAGAAGCTCGCAGGCTGAGATGTGGGTTTTTATACGGGCGAACGGTTTTGGCTTTTGAGATGAGCCAAGGCGCCGAGATCAAACCGATAGTCCAACTCACCCCGAAGGCATCAGACGAGCTGAAGCTCTACCTCGAGAAGCAGGGCAAGCCCTCGGCCGCGCTCAGGATTTTCGTGACAGCCGGCGGATGTTCGGGCTTGTCTTATGGCATGGTGGTAGACGAAAAGTTCTCCGATGACGACTTTCTGATAGACGTGGGAGGCGCCAAGGTGGTGGTCGATCGCTCCAGCGCACCGTTCATCGCTGGTTCTACCGTCGATTACAGATCAGAGAAGTTGATGGGCGGCGGGTTCGTTGTAAACAACCCCAACGCCGTCTCCACATGCGGCTGTGGCGAGTCCTTCAAGACGGGATAAAGTTAGGTCACCTAGGTTTCCAGGAAAAGGCGCCGGGGGTAGGATTCGAACCCACGCGACCCGAAGGTCACGGGCTGACTGGTCTTTGATCTCGAGTTGCGGATCCGCTTCGGAGCCAAGCGGGTTGCCCGCGCATTAACCACTCTGCCACCCCGGCCCATGAGAAGCCTCTCTTCGTCCACTATTATCTCTTTGAGTGGCTGGGCGCCCAACCAAGAGCCTTCGATAGGAACCAAGAAGTGACATCCCACGCCTCCCGAGCCGCGCTAGCGTTGTACCTTTCCTTGAAGTTCATGTTGAAGAAGTCGTGCTCGGTCCCAGGGAAGGTCTTGACCGTCAGGTCGAGGTCTTGCTCCAGAGCAGCTTTGATGAAGCCAGGCATTAGGGGATTCATGAGCTCGTCGTGGGACGCACAGATGGCGAGCATTGGGACCGCCGTTCCTCTCAGTTTGGCGTTGGGCGGCTCCCCACAGTATGCTATAGCGGCGTCGGGGTGGCCGGGTCGGGTGGTGGTGGCGAGTGAAATGCCTCCGCCCAAAGAAAACCCAAGCGTTGCGACTTTGGCGTGCCTCTTTCTAGCTTCCGTGATTGCGTCTAGGACTATCTCCATCATTCCGTCTCTGAACCGCGGATCGTACAAGACAGATAAGACGTCCCGGGTTTGGGCGTCGGCCCCCTTCCTGGCTGCCTCGGCCGCCACTCTCTTTTTGTCGCATCTTTCTTCCAGCGAAAAATCCCATATCACAGCCATCGCTTTCTGAATGTTCCGGGGGACGAGAAGCGCCTCGTGTCCCTTGTAAAGGGAGGGAACCGTCGTTGCAAATCCGAGTTTGCGGAGGCGTTTACAGGCTGCGTCTATGTTAGAGTCGGATCCCCAAACCTCGTGGAGAACGACGACGCATGGTGGGCTTTCTTCCGGGTCGGTCAACCGGCCCGTCTATCATAAGCGCTTGTTTAAATCGAATGCAGGCCCAGCGCGCTTCCGCGTTGAGGGTCTCTCTCGTGTGGTCGAGCCCGAGCCCTGAGCGGACTATCGCAGTGGCCATGAGGCGGTGCTTCAGTACGAAGACCATCGAAGAGATCGAATCTGAACTCGAACAGAAGGGCCCCGATTACTGGAAGTACCTGCTGACCAAGGCGCTCCAGGACAAGTCCCTCGACGTCCTTGAGCACTATACTCTTACCCTGCTGTTGGAAGAAGCCCATGACCCTGACGTAGGGCGTATTGCGCGTGGCTTCCCCTACCTCCGTGTCACCCGACTGGGGCATGACGTGTGGCTCCTTTCTCTAAATGCTAGGACTTTGGTAGAAATCTGGCGGAGCACAGAGGAAAAGGGGTTCGCCGAACAGGTGGTTTCCGAGCTGAACGCCAAAGGGGTAGGCTCTTTGTTCAACGAGGTTGCCTTCGGGGTGAGGGCGAATGCGGGTTAAGCTCCTCTACAACACTGACATCGGGAGCGTCAGGCGCGTCCTGACCAACAATGGTGTTGCCTTCGACGCTGACGTGTTGCTCGACCACGTCGTCTACATGTTCGAAATCGAGGATTGCAGCCGGGTCACGACCCATCAGCTAATCCGCCACAGGGTCGTTTCCTACGACCAAGAGTCGCAGCGTTTCTCCGCGGCCACTAGGGAAGGAGTCGTCACCCCTCCGAGCGTCTCTTCCAACGAGGTTGCCTACAAGGCGTATGACGAGGCCCTCAAGTCGGTCTACTCCGCCTATGAGAAGATGGTGGCTGCAGGGGTGCCTAAAGAGGACGCCAGGTACATCCTACCCAGCGCCATCAAGACGAAGTTGGTCATGACGCTCAGCGCCCGCAGCCTGATGCACATGATCTGGCAGAGGACCGCTCTCCAAGCCCAGTGGGAGATCAGGGAGCTTGCCACGACGCTTCACGGCCTCGCGAAGGAGGCCACCCCAGAGCTCTGGACCAAGATCTTAGAGAGATAGAGTTGGTCAAAACCTTCGGCACCGCCGGGGTCAGGGGGGTCTTCAACAGAACTCAGACCCCTGAACAGGTCTACGGTCTCGCCGAGGCCATTGCCTTCGCTTCTGGGAAAGGAAGGTATGGGGTCGGATGGGACGGCCGCAAGGCCTCTGCGTTGCTTGCCCGGACAGTGATGTCCGCCGTGAACGCCGCAGGGAGCGATGCCGATGTCTTCGGGCTTGTCCCCACCCCAGTGCTTGCCTTCGGCACCAGGACGAGGCGTTGCCTGGCCGGATTCGCCGTAACAGCCTCCCACAACCCTGCAGAGTTCTCCGGAGTAAAGGTGTTCAACCGGGATGGGATGGAGCTCCCGAAGTCTGACGAGGAGAGGATAGAGCGTGCTATGGGCGTCGATGTGATGAAGACGTCGGGAAACTTCGGGGAGGTCATCTCCGACGAAGGAGTGGTAGACGAGTACGTCGGGGCTTTGGTTTCGCGCTACCCGCGTGTAGAACGGCCTCTGCGTGTCGCGATAGACTGCGCAAGTGGGCCGGGTGGACTGGTAACCCCTGCTATTCTGAAGGCCCTAGGCCACCAAGTGGTTCCTGTGAATGCCCAGGTCTCGTGGCGTTTCCCTGCGAGACCACCGGAACCCACCGTCGCCAACCTCGCTGACTTCGCCGCCATGGTCCCTACCCTCGGCGTAGACGTCGCGTTCGCCCATGACGGGGATGCAGACCGGCTTGTCATGATCGATGCTCTGGGGAACGTCGTCCCGGATTCGATTCTCACCATACTGGCGCTGCGCGGCCTCGGGCTGACTTCGGGGACCGCCGTGGTCTCCGAAAATACCTCGAGCGCGGTCGCGGAAGAAGCGGAGAGGATGGGCCTGAAGGTACGGAGAAGCAGGGTCGGCAAGACGTTCGCGGTGCTGGTCGCAGAAGGGGGGGTGTTCGCAGCAGAGCCCAGCAAGGTGGTCGACCCGAAGTGGGGTTTGTGGGAAGACGGGATCAACGCTTCGGCCCTGATCTCTTCCCTCCTGTCGACAGACCGAAATGCGCTGGGGCGAATCATGCAAGAAGTCCAGTGGAGGTTCAGGCAGACCGACATCAAGTTCCAAGTGAAGATGGACGCGCTCGTCCCTCGGGCTAGAGAGTCGTTCAAGAAGTTCAGAGTGGTAGAGGAGAGGAACCTCGACGGGCTGAAGCTTGTGCTGGCGGACGGGTCCTGGGTGATGTTCAGGCCGTCCGGCACCGAGCCGATTACCCGGCTCTACTGCGAGTCGCGGGACCCCCAGGCGCTCGACGCTCTCGTCCAGTTGGGGACTCAGTGCATAGAAGCCTCTAATATATCGTAGGGCCTTCGGCCCTCCCGATGCCTGAGTCCAGGGCAATAGCGCGCGTCCTGTCGTCGGGGTACCTCCTCGATGCCAAAGCCTTCGAGATGATCAATTCTCTCCCTCCAGGCGCCGATGAAGGCCTGGTGGACAGGTTGCTCGAGCAAAAATCTGCCGCCCCTGGCGAGGCGAAGCTCATCACGGTGGGCGACGTAGCAAGACTGATACCAAAAGAGACCCCGCGTGCTTCGGATGTGGTCGTGGCTCAGGAGCCAGCCGAAGTGGAGGTCATCTCCGACCCCACTCCTGCCATCGCCCCGACCGAGGGGGCCGAGGGCTTCGGAGCGCTGTTCCACGACCGATACCAGAGGTTGTTTTCAATCGTCCGAGAAAGACTCGACACGAAGAGCAGCGGCCCGGTGTCGTCAACCAGAAGTCTCGCCCCTGGCAAGAAAGTCAGGGTTGCGGGGCTTCTGGCCGAACGTTCCAGCAGGCACGGCGTCGTCGAGCTCAGAGTGGACGATCCGACCGGCTCTGTCAAGGTCGTCTGCCAAGATGGGTTAGTCGAGAAAGCGGCGCTCGAGGCTCCGTTGGACAGCATGGTCGTCGTCGAGGTCTCGCGAGGGAAGTCGGGAGGCCTGTTCACCGATTCCGTGGTCCTTCCTGACCTTCCAGGGCGCAGGGTGGTCTCTTCCACCCATCGGGCCTATGCGGTCCTTCTCTCCGACCTGCATGTCGGAAGCAGGATGTTCCTCGCGGACGACTTTCGCCGGTTCCTGATGTGGCTCAACGGGAATCTCGGGGACAAGGACGTGGTGAACCGGGTGAAGTACCTTGTAATCGCCGGGGACCTGGTCGACGGCGTCGGAGTCTATCCCGGTCAGGAGTTTCAGCTCGCAGAAAGAGACCCCAAGAAGCAATACGCCATGGCGGCGGACCTCCTCAGGCAGGTCCCAGGGCATATGCAGATTGTCGTGTCCCCGGGGAACCATGACACGGTCAGACAGGCGCTGCCGCAACCTGCGGTTCCTGTCGACATGGCGGAGTCGCTCTACGCAATGGACAACGTCCGCTGGGTGGGCGACCCCTCATATGTCAGGCTGCATGGAACTACTTTCCTAATCTACCACGGAAAGAGCTTGGATGACATTATCGCGACGACCCCCAACCTTGCCTATGACAGGCCCACAGATGCGATGAAGCTTCTGCTCAAAGCTAGGCACCTTGCCCCCACCTATGGGAAGCGCACCGCCCTCTCTCCGGAGCTCAGGGATTACCTCGTGGTGGACCAAGTTCCCGATGTCTTCCATGTGGGACACGTCCACACGTATGGAGAGATGACGTATCGGGGGACCCTCCTCGTCAACTCTGGTACCTGGCAGGCCCAGACGAGCTTCCAGTCCAACATGGGCCTCGAACCCACCCCGAGCGTCGTCCCCGTCGTCGACCTGTCGAACCTGCAAGTTACGAGGCGCAGCTTCGGCGCCGCTGGGTTCGCTTCCTAAGGGAAGTCGAAGGCCGGGTCTTCAGAAAGGGCTTTGGTGAGCGCCTCCCGTCCTATGAGGAGTTGGATTTTTTTTGTCCTGCCGCGCCTGCCTTTGCTGACCACGGACGCCTCTACCAGCCCCAGCAGGTCCAAGTCTCCGAGTATCCCGCTCACCCTCCTCTGGGTGAGTGTCTCTATGCCGAGCTTCTTGCAGAGGTTGCTGTACGCCAGGTAGAGTTCCCCGGTGTTAGTCCCTCCGTCGAACCTCGAAACGGCGTAGAGAATCGCCTTGTTCTGGACCGGGAGTGAGCGTATCGCCTCGTCCACCCTGTCCACCTCCATCTTGGACGACGCCTGCCTGACGCAGGAGTCGTCGATCCCTTTCCGCCCCTCCCGCTCGGCGACCTCTCCGGCGATCCTGAGCAGGTCGATGGCCCGCCTTGCGTCGCCGTGTTCTGACCCCGCCATTGCGGCGCAGAGATTGATGGCGCCGGGCGACGCCGCCGAGGGCCTGAACGCTACCTTCGCCCTCTCGTTGAGAATCGCCCTGAGCTCCTCGACCGTATATGGCGGAAAGACGAGTTCCTCTTCGCTTAGACTGCTGAGGACTCGCGGGTCTAGCCCCTCCTTGAACTTCAGGTCGTTGGAGATGCCAACGAGCGAAAGGAAGCCCGGGGCCATGCGCTCGCTCGACCTCGTGAATTCATAGAGGACCCCATCCCCGAATTCCCTGACGAGATAGTCGATCTCGTCGAGGACTAAGACCGCGTGCATCCCGTTTCTCTTGATCTGTCTCGAAATTCTTTCAACCACTTCGCCCGTTGACAGACCGGTGAACGGTATCTGCTCGTCCTTGGGAAGGTCCAGCGACCTCGCGAACTCCGCCAGGGTTCGGTATTCTGTGCTCTCTGTCCTGGCGTTGACATAAGCCACGACGAGGTTGTTCCTTTCGGCGGTGTCCTTCAGCGTCTTGAGCACCTTCCTCGCGACCACCGTCTTCCCCGTCCCGGTCTTGCCATACAACAGGAGGTTGGACGGCTTCGAGCCTAGCAGTATCGGAGAGAGTATCTCGGCTATCTCCTTGGACTGCCCCTCCCTGAAAGGAAGGCTGTCGGGGAGGAAGTTCGGGTTCAGAGAGTCGCGATCGACGAAAATGCTCTTCCCTTCTTTGGCCCTCCGAAAGATCTCTTTGACGTCGTCAGACAAGAAAGAACAGTGGAAACACTGGTCTAGATAGGTGTTTGCGCGGGCGCCCCCGCCTATCCTCTGTTTTCGTAGGAAATTATGTGCGAGTGTTTGGGGAAACCATGGAACAGCGTTCGGTTCTTGATGATAAAGCGGAACTAGTGCTGGCTGGAAGTGTGCCTCGCCATGACCATAGACGTCAAGATCCGGGTCGGGCTGTTCCTGGTCTCCGCGACCATGACGGCTCTTGTGGGGCTCGCCGTGGCCCACGGCCTGTACCTGGGGTTCCTAGACGGCATCGGTGGGACGACCCCATAGGGTCGTCTTCCCTATTTTTGCGCGGAAGAGACCGAGGCTTTCTGCAGGGCGCTGGTCATCTGTTTAGGATTGAACTTCCACTTGCCGCCCTGATGCATGTTATAGGGAATGGTGAACAGGTACGACTCTGTCGGCTTGATGAAGCCCATTTCGAGTTTCGTGGCCAAGTGCGGGGCGGCGTCGTTGATGTATGTAGACACAGACATGATGTCTGTCAGGGGGACGTAGAGGAAGGCGATGTAGGTTCCGTCTTCCAAGAGGTCCTCCGACCAGAGGAATGGTATCTTGCTGACCGCTGTCTGTGCCTCGAGCAGTTCTGTCTTTGTGAGGCCGTGAAAGGCGAGCCTGGTCGTCGCCGTCGAGTGGATGAGCCTCTTCGAGATATCCTGGGCCCACCTTATCCTGTACGCCGGGACGAGCTTCCACTTCTGAACGTGGGTCCTGTAATGGTATTCGAGTGTCTTCTGGTGGACGTTGAGCTTCCTCGCTATGTCCGTTAGATGTTGGAGTGAGTCTTTCTGGAGCTCTTTGATTATGACGAGGTCGTAGTCGTCGAAGTCCTGGAGGGCCGCCCTTGAAGCGGCCGGGAGCGGACTGGACGCCGACTTCGGTACTTTGTTCCACTCGATTTCCCATCGTCCCGATCTGAAACTGAAAAACTCTGGGTCCATGGGCTTGTGCCTGCTGACCGGTGCCCTGTCGATGACGAACCGGCTCAGGATCCCCCGGTTCTTGAGTTCCGAGAGGAACTCCCGGTACTGCTCGGTCGTCCCGTCGGGAAGAGTGAAGAGTGCGACGAAGTTTCCCTGGGGGACGACTTTGCCATAGTAAGTCAGGTAGCCCACCTGGTTCAGAGCGGTGAGCAGTTGCGTGGCCATCGGGGCGTACGCTTTCGTGAAATCCAGGTCAGCCCAGTGTGGGCTTAGACCTAGCTTACTGTAATCGACCTCGGCGTGGAACTTGAACCCGAGCCTGCCGAACCGCCTTTTGATTTTGTACCTTATCGTCTCTTGGTGGGCGCCTGTCATCCGGGAGATTTGGGCCACGTTCCTTGGCCCCGCTTTGCCTATGGCGTTGATTATCCTAGCTTCCAGGTCAGGAGCCTCGTCTTTGGTGTCCTGGAGAGATTTCGTGTGTGACAAGCTGTGTTTCAGTCAGCAAAATGAGTAATTAAACGTGGTAGTTTTCGTGTTTGGTAAAAACCCGGTCCGCTATCTTTCGGCTACCTGTGCCGGCTTCAGGTACACTCTTCGGTAGACCCAAGAGTTGCCGAACCTCTCCCTCCTGATGTACTGCTTGTCCACGAGCCGGGCCAGGTAGGTCGAGATGGTACTGAGCTTGACGGGTTGGCTGTACTTCTCCTCGAACTCTCTCGCCACGTCTGATGACGAGAAGTCTCCGGCCGCGAACGCGGTCTCTAGCAGCGTCTGTACCTTGCCGAAGAAGGTCCCCTCGTCTGGCGGGCGGTGTGATCGCTCCATTGGGACGTCCATGACTTCGAGCATGTCCATGGCCTTCATCAGCTTCTCCCGGGAGACCGCACCTTCCAAGGCCAGTGTGTACTTCGTCCCTTCGTCGTCTTGGAGCTCGATCTTAATCTTCCTGTGCAAGTTTCGGCCCGGCCGGTGCCCTCAGCCCCGATTTATCGGTGTCTGGTGTGAACTTGTGAACCCACCTGTCGATTAGTTTGACAATGGTTTGATACGCCCCGGGACGTTCACTGTTGTTCACTCTCGTGGCTTCTTGATACGGTCTGGAGAGGCTCCAATGGAAACAAAGGGGGTAGAATCGGGCTCTTCTCGGGTATAGAGGCTGGAGGCGTTCCAGTGGAAACACCGGGGTCAGCCCTCTGCCTGCCTGGCCTGTCGGTTCACCTGTGTTCACGTCTGAGCCCCCACCCCTATCTTTCCACTGGAGCCCCTCTCTCGAACAAAACACCATCCAGTGGTGTCTTATACCAACCAATTGCGTCCAGCCATAGACCCCAAGGCATATCCCATCAAGCCTGCATACCAAGTGCGGGCTCTTTTTACTAACGTAAGAGGTCTATCCTCTTTGGGGCTCTTAGAGTGGAAACAAACGAAGCCCTGGGGAGGGGGGCGCGGATCTTCTTGACTGGGGCGGTAGCAAACGCATATATCGAAGCCAATGTCGTTGAACGAATAGAGCATCGATGGAAAGCGTGAAGGTTTCGAAGAAGTATCAGGTCGTCATCCCTGAAAGAATACGCCAAGAGGCCGGCATCAAGCCCGGCGACACAATGATGGCAATCACAAAGCACGGCATCCTCCAGTATGTTCCAGTGCGCCCTCTGTCGACGACCAGGGGGATGCTGCACGGGATGGACGCGGCGGAGCTGCGCGACGAGACCGAGCGCGATTGATAAGCGTCGACAGCTTCGGGTGGATTGAGCGCCTCACCGACGGACCAAAGGCCGAGGCGTACAACAGGATCATCGAAGGGTCCCGGCCGACCGACATCATCACCTCGGCGGTGGTGCTCTATGAGGTCTACAGGAAAGCGAAGAAGGCCAAAGGCGAGGAAGCGGCCTTGGAGGCGGTCGCCGCCCTGAGCCAGACCACGGTCGTCCCCGTCGACCAGACTCTGTCACTGGAAGCCGCGGACTACAGCCTCGAGCACGGGCTCCACTTCGCCGACGCGCTCATCTATGCGACAGCGCGGCAGGCGTCGGCCAGGCTATACACGAGCGACGAGCACCTGAATGGACTCGAAGGCGTCACGGTCATCTAGGCGCAGACAGCCGGAGCCTGCCCTCGTCTGTCAGCTCGTAGACGAAAGGCTTGGAAGCGTCGTTGCGTCGGACCAGCCCCGACTCGAAGAGGCCTTTCATGATCCTGGCGGTGTGCTCACGAGACTTTCCAAGGGCATCCGTAAGCTGCCGGGTGTTCTTCGGGGCTTCGCTTAGAAGCCGCATCGCAGCTAGGTGGGTTTCGTCCAACTGCGAGGCAGGTCGAGGCGCCGCGGATGCCTGGGGTTCGCGTGATATCTGTGATGCAGGCTGTTGCGTAGGAGGTGATTCAAGGCCCATCTTCGCGCCTCCGGAAGGGGAACTGGGTTCTGGAGTCACGGCAGGGGCAGCGACAGGCGGCGCGGCCGCGGCAGCCGCCATCGCTCTGGCTTGGATCACTTCAACCCTGGCCATCATATCTAGGATACGCGCGTCCTGCTTCTTGAGACGTTGCTCTAGAGAAGCCCAAAGGTCACGCCCAAGGTCTGTAGATACGTTGATGCGTTGGGAAACCTCCCTATACCTTACCAGCAGGAGGAAAGCCAAAACGACGAAGAAGAAGGACGCCGCTAGGAGAGCCAACGTGATGAGGTCGACCATCGCGTGACTCCCGCGTGATTTTTGTTGTGATATAAACTGTGACCCGAAGAACCCTCTTCCGAAGCCACACGCTCATGTCTTGGACAGACTACGAAACCCACCTTGATTGCTCCTGCACACCATGAAACGAACTCAGATATCAGGCCACCAGGAGGAAAACCACAGGCCACCCAGGAATCGGACGCGTTAATTTTGTGTTCGACGTCTACTTACTCTGGACATCACATCAAGCGGCCGGACGCCCCACGCGATGTGAAAAGCCAATCATGCGACTATCCGGTCGACCAACGCTCGCAGCAACCCCACAAGCCGAGCGTTTTCTTCCGCCGAGAGGTCTCTAACTCCCCCACCAGCGACATCTAGCAGCCTTCTGACGTCCTCCACTTTTACGACACCCAACCAAATCCCAATCAAGAGCGTGACAATGGACTTCCTGACGTTCTCTCTTGCCTGCTGTACGCTCCGAAAGTACGACCCAACAGTTACTGGCTTCGAAGTTCCGCTGGCGGCGGCCTCTCGATACCTGATCTCACCAAGCGCGACCCGAAGGTAGCTTTCCAACGCCTCCAACTGCCGCTTGGTCAGCGACGATCTTTCTACAAGCGTATCTGGTAGGTCCACGCCAACTCTGTTGCTTCTTTTGTATTAAGGATTCCCAACCCGGTGTTTACAACAAATCAACGTCTATCAATCAAAAGTTCATAGAAACGTAATAAGCGCAGAATAAAACGCGAAATAATACGAATCGCTACCTGAGCGCAGGAGATGCTACCTTATCTACTTCAGATAACAGACGAGCGGGCGAGAGAGATTGGGTAGGAGACGCAAGAAAACCCTTCGAGTGGTCCACAGGACGCTGCCTTCTGTCTTCGCATGCCCTCGTTGCGGTCTGATAGCGATTCGTATCACATCAGAACAGGATCCTGCATCACAGGATTTTGTGTTTCGCGTCACATGCGGCAACCCCAACTGCCCGCTACATGCCGGCAGGGAAATGCGATACTCGACCAAGAGGGCCAACATAGACGTCTACAACACCTTCGTAGACGACTACGCCAAGGCCGGGGTCTGATTTGCTAGAGCTCGGCCCAGTAGAGAAAGAACTCCTACACGAAACGAAGAAAGGGGCGATAGTCGCCGCCTTAATAGATCCCGAGGACTTCTCTCCGAAGCAAGCCGCAGCCACGGCAGCCAAGGCAGTCGGCGTCGGGGCGTCTCTGGTTCTTGTCGGCGGCTCGACCCTTGCCAATCAAGGAAGACTCGACGCGATTGTGAGGTCGGTGAAGAGTCACATGGAGTCACGCCAAGGTCACAACGAATCACGCCGGATTCCCGTGGTTCTTTTCCCCGGAAACATTACCGGTGTATCACGATATGCTGACGCTATCCTCTTCAGTTCCCTGCTCAACTCGACCAATCCATACTTCATCGTCGGGGCCCAGGCGCTGGGGGCGATAGAGGTCTACAAGAGCAAAATCGAGGCCATCCCAATGGGTTACTTGGTCTTCGGCAACCACAGCGCGGCCAGCTTCATCGGCCAGGTCAATGGCCTGCCCGCATCCAAACCGAGCTTGGCGGTGATCTACGCCCTTGCGGCGAAGTACCTTGGAATGAGGACGCTATACCTCGAGGCGGGAAGCGGGTCGGGCGAGCCGATACCCCAAGAGACGATAAGGGCCGTCAGGAAAGTCTACGATGGGATTCTAATCGTAGGCGGTGGCATAACTACACCCGAGGCGGCAACGACCGCCGCGAAAGCGGGCGCAGACATACTGGTTATCGGGAATTTACTTCAGTCGTCAGGCTTCGAGACGACACTTGAGCAAATCGCGAAGAGCCCAAGGCGTTAGTTCGACCCAGACACTCGAGCAGACGACACCAAGCATCCTGGACCTCTGGGGTGCTTTTAATCCCAGGATTATGTCAAGGTCATGGAGTTGAGCTCCCCTCCCGATGAGTACGTCGACATCTACTATGATGGCACCATGGTCTTCAGACGCGTCCTTAGAGGAGAGGTCGACAAGGTAATCCAAGGATGGATGTCCGACCGGAAAGCACAGGATAGGCCCTATGATCAGTCGAAGTTCTCGACCCAGCCCACAAAGTACCAAACAGACATCCCCCCGATTGCAAGTATGACCCAGGAACAGTGGAAGTGGGAGAAGGAGAAGGCGAAGCGCGAAAGGCTTGACTTCAGACCTGCGCTGCGACACGGTTTCTTCGTCCAGGAGGCAGGAAAGTTGAGGCTGGCCTTCGGATTCACCAAAATACTCGACACTCGTTGCAAGGTTCACCGCAACATGCAGGACGAAGAGCTGATTTACGGCATCATGACTTCCATACACGAGTTCTCGCCCGGTCTCCCCGAACCCGAGTTCCTTGCCATGAGGCGGGTCGTGTGGCGGTACGCCTTGACTGCCCTGGAGAAGTGGAAGAACACGCCCTCGGGCGAGCCGAAGGCGCCACAGGTCGAAATCGAGAAGAAAGTAGAGGAGGCCAAAAGCAAGTGGGTGAGTGGATTAAAAGACGCCAAGACGCGCGACATGCTGACCCTCATCTATGACATGCAGCTAGACAACGCCCGCAAGGTCATCGGCGAAGGAGCCAACTTCCAGCCCGAATTGCTCATGTGGAAGGGCAGGGAATTGGCTGTGAACCTCATACAGGGCCCGGACCCGATGACGCAGGCGATAGCTATAATCAACCAGGCCAGGCCGGAAGGCTATTCCTTTGCAGCTGAGACGTGGCGCTCGCCGATGGGAGGACAGTTCAGATACGAGAAATGGGGAGACATAGCGAAGCTCGAAGGAAAGACCGAAGGGTTCCACCAGGTGTGCGCAGAGAACTTTGGGCCCTTCCTGACCCGCCAGTTCAAGATTGACAGGACGGACAAGTTGCTGGTGCTTGAAGGACGCGGTGGCAGGTCAAGGATGCCACTTATCTGGGAGTTGGAAGCGTCAAGAGTTCCAAGTGATACGAACGCTGGTGGAGCCTACGCCTAAGTGTAACCAGTTAGCCTTTCATCTGCAGTACCTTCTCGACGCTGCTCACAAAACTGGAGTAGAGGGCGCCTCCCCAGACCGGGGTCTTCCTACAATAGTAGATCTTCCTGTCATCCGTGGGAATCAAGATCAATGATTCGAGTGCTCCCCAGTGACGCCTGGGCTTCGTCTCTCTAATCCATTCTTTGACCCCGACATCGACACCGTCAGCCACGAGCAACGTGACAATCAGAGAGCCCGGTGCGAATACGACTGATTTGCCCTTCCTCGAAGAAGCGAGACAGAAGTCGGCTAGACGGACGGAGAGTTCTTCGGCCTCTCTCCGGACCGTGTTCGGCAGATAGACCGCACCGATGTACTGTAGTGACCTGCTGAAGAGGCCCTTGCGTGACCTGGACGCGAAGAACGCGAGTTTGTAGGGAAGCCCCGGGATTTCGGCGTTCCGTTGCACCAAGTAGCCTATGCGCTCCAGCTTATCGGCGAGCCAGTACACGTACATGGGTCCCCAGTCAGGAACCGTAACTGACGGCTCGTACCCAGCGAGAGATGGATTAAGTCGTCTCCGTCTGTTCTGGACCCAGGCGAACACTATAAGGACCGGCAGGGCTGTGAGGGAACCGACGAAGAAGAAGGCGTTCACTTCGTAGGGGACCGAGGCGACACAAGCAGGAGCCTGAGGGCTCCCGGGGCAATACGAGACAGAGAACGCAAAGCTCGTTACGAATAGGATCAGCACGGCGACGATGACCCTCCGCAGCAACGGCCGCTCCAAGGCGCGGCGATTAGTTATCTTTTCTATGTGTTCGCATTCGGGACCGGGCTCGCCCTACCGCTCTCAACTAACGTGGAGGCCCGCTTCGCGACATATACAATAGGTCACCACGCTTCCTTCCGCAGAACTCCGACATACAGCGGCCCTTCCTCGGACACAACAACCCATTCGACCTTCCACCCAGTCCCCGATACAAGCGCCTTCATCTCTTGCGGCGACACCAGCAGATAATCGAACCACGGGCCAACCCAAACCCGATATCTCGCCCTTATCCTAGCCTGCCCCGCCATCCTCCCCCTGGCCCGGTTCCATCGCTGGTAGCGAAGGTGATCTGGATTGTCGGTTTTGTATGGGTCGACGCTCGAACAAGCCAAGACCGCGTCGGCCGACGTCATAACATGTAGTTTCTTCAACAGCCGTTTGGCTTTACTCCTGTTGCCGAAGAGCCCGAAGTTGTTCCCATACATGACCACAGTATCGAACGACCCTGGAGCAAAGTCGATGTCTTCGAAGGCCAACAGCCGCGTCCTCTTGACGCCCCGAGCCCTTGCGACCTTCAGGGCGAGAGGAGAGCTGTCTATGCCGAGGACCCTGAGCTTCTTGTGCCTCTGAAGATAGAGGGCGACCCTGCCGGGCCCGCACCCAACATCGAGGACCCTCCCCTTCACGAAAGCAATCCCTTTCCTCTCCACAGGGTCCCAGTCTTTCAGCGAGCCGAAGTACCCTGCCGGGAGGCCCTCTGACGGGTCTATGAGGCCGTCCTCCCTTTCGATGGTCTCCCGGCCCCGGCGCCCAGTGTAGTAATCCCACACCTCATGTCCATACGCATCTGTGTCAGTGCGCCGTCCCAACGGGCAGACGAGCGTCCCGGGGTTCTATCAACCTTGGCCACAGCAACCCTGCCGGCCATGTCCGCAGTCAAATACTCGCGGCCCAGCAGCCCTCAGGCAAGGCATGAAGACGACCGCGGTCGTGTTCGACTGGGATGGGGTCCTGATTGACTCGATGGGCGCGAGCTTCAACGTCTACAACAAGATCTTTGCCGCGTTCGGGACAAGACTGCTCACCAAAGACGAGTTCTTGGAGTACCAGAGCCCAAACTGGTACGACTTCTACCAGCGGATAGGGCTCCCCCAGAAGTTCTGGAAGCGGGCTGACGAAGACTGGGTGCGGCTTTACGCGGAAGAGAAACCCGCCCTCCATCACGACGCCCTGAAGTGCCTCACGGCGCTCAAGGACGACAGGTATATGCTCGCGCTCGTATCCAACGGTTCCAAAGACCGCATAGAGGAAGAGCTCAAGAGGTTCAGGATGCGACGCATCTTCGACTCCCTGGAGTTCGGAGTGAAGAAGGAACACCTGAAGCCCTCTCCATACATGCTGGAGAAGACTCTCGCGGCGCTCAAAATCAAACCCGGAGAAGCGGTTTACGTCGGCGACTCCCCGGCCGACATACAGGCAGCGAAGAGCGCCAACGTCATATCAGTCGCACTTGCGAGGGGACAGATACAAGCGATCAGACTGGCCGCGGAAAAGCCCGACCACATCTTCGGCGATCTGGACGAACTGGCAGGTTTCCTGGCCCGTTAGCTCCCCGAACAGTTAAGAATCGAGTTCGGTCGGTGCCGTGCCGAGTGCCACGGTGGCTCAGTGGCTAGAGCGCCACCTTGGTAAGCGCCGCCCAAACAGGTGGATGTCGTGGGTCCGAATCCCACCCGTGGCTCTCTTCAACAACACAGAAACCAAAGTCCTGGTGCCGAGGGGGGGATTCGCGCCCCCGACCTCTGGGCCCGGCGGGACCTGCCCGCTTCGGGCTCCCCAGATCTCTTCTCCTAGCCCAGGATTATGAGTTTCACCCTCATGGGTGTAGCCTGGTGCCATGACTAGGCTAGGCCACCTCGGCACTGCCACGCCGTCGCGCCTTGGGGATAAAAATCATTGGCGAACCGAGGGACCATCCAGCCCAGCAATGCTTAATATCGGACGCGGGCTCGCGACATCCAAGTTGTTTCCGTTCCTCGACCTGAACAGTTACTACAACTTCATCAGCACCACGATGATAATCCTGTTCGTAGTGGGGCTTGTGATAGTGTTCGTTTACGAATACGAGGCCCTGCGGCGCACGAAGGCCTGAGAACGTAACGACGCGATGAACACAAGAGTACAGAGCCTGCAGCTCACGTTTCTTCGTTACTGTAAGAAGCAGAAAGTGTCCGTAGGGGTCGGGTACAAGTCGTTCGCCACTGGAGAGACGGCATTCGTGAACCCCGACAGGAGGTTTTCCACCGCAAGTGTCTTCAAGGTGTTCGTCCTCATAGACCTGTACCGCCGCTTCTTCGAAGGGAGGTTAAACCCCGACTCTAGGCTCGCTCTGAAGGACACCGACAGGTCGGTTGGCTCAGGGGTCCTCCAATACGTTGGTGCGGGCGCCGGCCTGCGACTGCGCGACTACGCCAGGCTGATGATGATAATCAGCGACAACACTGCCGCCGACGTGCTCTTTGACCACCTTGGACGTGCTAGCGTGGCTGACACTATATCCTGGCTCGGCCTGAAGAACACACAGGTGGGCTCGAGCTGCAAAGACCTCCTGGCTGGTTCCTACACTCGGAAGGAGGCGGCGCATATCGCGGAGCTTTTGGGACTCTCTTCGAAGGGGAACGACAACCGGCTTTACACATCCCAGATCAGGGAAAACATCCACAGGCTTTCAGGCGTCCACACGGCAAAAGAACTCGAGCTCCTGAACGCGATCGACGACGAGCATGGGAGGCCGCTCACCACAAAAGGGGAGGAGAACGGGGACTTCACCTCGCCACGAGACTTGGTCGAAACCTTCACTAAAATACACCAGGAGCGCGCTCTGGGCAGGTTCACCGACGAAGTGATGGACATCATGGCGGCGTGTGAGACCGGTCGGAGCAGAATCAGAAAGGGCATCCCGAAGAAACAGGTACTGGCTCACAAGACCGGGACCATGAAGGGGACTGTGAACGACGCCGGGATTGTCATGGACGGACAGGCATCTTACGTGCTCGCCGTCCTGGTGAACGACATCCCCACAAGCTCGCCAGGGGGATACGAAGCCAAAGGAGAGAGAATCATCGCTGAAGTATCAGCGGCCGCATGGAGGGCGCGGAAACCAGGCGCCCGATAGCCTACGTTCTTCCCCCTAATCTCTCCAAGACACTCAAGTTCGAGAGCTGCAGGTTCCAGCCACCCATCTTGGTCGCCTTCGATGCGACCCCGACGAGCCTCAGCCTCTGGCCCGGCTGAATACCAGAGACTTTGGTGGATAGCTCTCTCCACGCCACGAGCTTAAGATCGCCCGAGTCGTCTCCAATCACCAGTTCCCCTTTCTTCACGACCGCGCCGTCCCGCAAATGGACGTCGTCCACCGTACCATGGGACAGAGCTATCACTTCGACCATAATCTGTGCGTCCTCTTCCTTCGCATCTCTGAGCTTGGTCGCCAGCTCTTCGATTCCGGGGAACGCGTCGTCGTCCATCACCTTAATCGAGCCCGGAGTTCTGCAGTACAGCCTCCCCTCGGTCGAGTCGTCAGGTGCTACCGACACTAACTCTCCCTGGGACGGCTCCTTCACTCCCCTGCCAACTTCGACGAACCTCACCCGCTTATCCTTCCCCACGCCGAGGAGCAGTTTGAAGTCCTGGCTTGAGCTCGTGGCCGCCACCCTAAGCTCAGTCTTCCCAGCGGGTCCCGCCACAGTCACTGTGCTGCCCGCATCACCGTGAAGCTCGTAGTCGCCTGTGTTGGAACGCCTCGCCCTGACGTTGGTTACGCGCACCTTCTGTCCGCGCCTGAGCTCAGGCCGCGCCGTCGGGCTCCAAATGACTACCCTCGTCTCCTTCCCACCGTCGCGGCCCACTCCGAACTGAAAAAGAGACCCCTCCGAACCATCGCTCCTGACAAACTCACTATATCTCGGCTCCGAGCTCACGACCCCTTCGAGCGCCACGAACTGCTCTTCCTTCGTCAGGCTCGGCAGCCTTTGCGTCAAAGTTGACATCGAAGGGAACTTGGCGATCGTCTTCTCATCAGTGAGGATCTCTATCTTTCCCCTCTTGCCGAGGTTGAGGTTCGCTTTGCCATCGAGCCCCTGCTTCACATAGGCGTCCGCGACCCTCACCGGGGTGTCGACGGCGAGGTTGAGTTTCGCCACCTGCTCCAGCCCCTCTTCCCACACCGTGAGCCGGACCGAACTTCTGCCATCGAAAAGCACAAGCCTACGGTATCTTCCTGTCCCCCCGTCCTTCTTGTTGTATGTCGACTCAGGGTAGACGGCCAGGACCCTGGCGGCGACAGTGACGTCATTCGCTCCGATATAGAGGTCCTTGATCGTCATGTCTGACGACGCGTTGTCTTTGCGAAGAGAGACTCCCGCCTCTCCGGCTACGAGGAAGAGGGCCCCCTGATCTGTCAGGTAGCCGGCGCCCACGGTCTTCTTCTTCTCTTCGACCCGCCGCAGAATGTCTTCTCTGGTCAGTCCGGGCTTCTGCTGAAGCAGATCTCCGAGCAGCGTCTCGAAGTCGTACATGGCTACGTTTTCTTGCTGGCCGAATTGACGGCAGCAATCCCTTCTTCCAAGATGTCCACCCCCTCATCCATGACGTCTTCTGTTATGTTCAATGGAGGCACGAACCGGAGCGTGTTGCGCCCGGCCATTATCACCAGGGTGCCGTGCTGGAAACAGTAGTCCATGATTCGGCGCGCTTCCTCCTCCCCTCTTGCCTTGCTCTTCTTGTCTTTGACAATCTCGATGCCAAGGAAGAGTCCCATGCCCCTGACATCGCCGACTATCTCATACTTCTCCTTCATCTCAAGGAAACGCCTCTTGGCTTTCGCGCCCAAACGGTTGGCGTTCTCCACCAGTTTTTCCGCCTTTATCGCTTCCAGCGTCGCAAGACTGGCCTGAACTGCAACCGGGTTAGCTCCGAAAGTGGAAGCGTGCTGACCTGGCTTCCAGCTTTCCATAATCTCTGCCTTGGCGACGGTGGCGCTCAACGGTAGGCCCGAGGCTATCCCCTTGGCTATCGTGACGACGTCGGGGACGACGCCGTAGTATTCTATTCCAAGGAATTTCCCTGTTCTCCCGACCCCTGTCTGTATCTCATCGTCTACGAAAAGGACGCCCTCTTTGCGGAGGAACTCCATCTTCTTGAAGTACTCTGGGGGCGCGGGGACGTACCCTCCTTCTCCCTGTATGGACTCGAAGAAGTATGACGCGACCTCGTCGACAGGCACGAACTTCTCAAGGTATTGCTCCTTGAAGTAGTCGACGCAGTAGTAGTCACACTCGGGGAAAGTCTGTTTCCAAGGGCACCTGTAGCAATAGGGGAACGGGAAGTGGACGACGTCGGGGATGAGGGGCAGCGAACCCTTGCGCTGCATCGGCTTGCTCGCTGTCAGGCTCAGGGCCCCCATGGTCCTCCCATGGAACGCGCCAGAATGTGCAAGGAACGTAGTCCTCTTAGTGTGGGTCCTTGTCAGTTTCATCGCCGCTTCTATGGCTTCGGCGCCGCTGTTGCCGTAATACACCATCTTCCTTTCGCCGCCAGGCATCATTGGGATCAGCTTCTCGGAAAGCTCGATCAGGTTCTCATAGTAGAAGTCAGTGTATGAGAAGTGGATGAACTTCTCAGCCTGGTCCTTGATGGCCTGGACGACTTTAGGGTGGGTCGACCCGGTGCTGAGCACAGCTATCCCTGCCGCGAAGTCGATGAACTGGTTCCCATCGACATCCTTCACCAGCGCACCATGGGCGGACTCGACGACGAGGGGGTAGAAGCGCGAAAACGAGGGTGCGATGTATCTGGCTGAAGCCTTGACCACGGCGCTCGCCTTGGCGCCCGGCAGCTTGCCTTCGACTTTTGCGAACTTCCTCGGACTCAAAGAAAATCTGACTTTCGCTTGAGACGTGAGGCTAAAATCCTTTGCCCGAATCCGACAAAAGCTGACCGGAAGGCACCAGTCGAAAGTGATTCTTACACCGGGATTGAGAGCTCTATCTCGAGCACTGGAAGGTTCAGCTGCCTCCCATCCTTGGAGGTCACGCTCTCGCCATCGATCGTGATGTTGGATATCTGGACGTTGCTCATGAAGCGCTTCCTCAGCACTTGAGCCACTTCCACTGACATGTTGATGGCCTCGCCTCTTGCCCTGAGGACCACTTTCCTGGCGCCACCATTGAACATGGTGATACACGCGGTCACATAGTTTAGGAGGGGCTTGCTTTGGCCGACGATGACTGTCTTCCTCTCTTCAGACATTGGGCCTCAGGCCCCCTCTTCGGCTTATAAACGGTCGCCCTACTCTTCCTTCTTCTCTTCGTTGCAACAGCCTTCACAGCAGCCGCAACCACAACACGCCATCTAGTTCACCTCGGCTGAGTCAAGGAACTGGGGCTAGTTATTGACCGACCCGCTTGTATCGGCCCTTTACCTTCTCGATTGTCCTATAGTTCAGGAGCCGCCTGAGTATCCTAGAGATCACCTCCTGGTGGTATCCGAGGGTCTCCTTGAGAGTGGAGAAGGCGACCGGCTCGGGGCTCGCGCAGATGGCCTCGCAAAGCTCTGCCTCCCTCTCCGTCAGCTGCAGGCAGTCAGGGCTATCACACGATGAACCGGGGCAACACGACGCGGGCATAGCCGAGACAGACATGCCCTGGCTATTTATTGACCCGCTTGGACTCTGCGATAGGATATAAACAGAGGCTGGCGGAGCCGCGAAACAGGGGTCGTCGGCTAGTCTGGTCTAGGCTTCAAGCCTCGGGCGCTTGAGATCGCTGGTTCAAATCCGGCCGACCCCACCAATCTCAATGAGTCAAGCGTTCTCGCCGCGGAGACTTAGCCTACGCTGGGCATCTGCCCCTGCCGGTTCTTCTCAGCTTCGCACAGAGCGGGACTCGCTACATGCAAAGTTTCCCACGCGCCAACAGAGTGGATCTAACCCTCTTTGGCCAGAATCTCCAGCGCCTGATACGATTTCAACGCATCTCTCTCGTTGACCAGCACAATGACTCTTCCAGGTCCGACGGAGGTCAACTGCCTTATGTTCACCTCGTTAAGCGCAAGTTCTCCAACGACTACCGCCAGCGCGCCAGGCGACTCCTCCACCTCCACTTCCATCTCGATCGTCAGCTCTGCCAAGCCTCCCGTCTTCTTTCGGATGACAGATTTGGGCAGGCGCGTCTCAAACACATCTGAGTTCCTAGCGTCAAGCGTGACGCTGACGTAATCCATGCTGGAGATGACGCGGAACGTCTCGCCCGCCGAGTAGTTGACCTCCTCGGAGAATCTTGCTATGGCTCTCTGGGTCTCCCGGTCATTCTTCAGAGAAAGCACAACGACCCGGTTTTTCATTCCGATCTTCGAAATCATCTTACCTGCCTTCTCGTGTCGCTCGTAAGCCCGCCGAAGCGGGTATCGTCTTATCGCACTCAGTATAGCGTCGAAGCTCACGTCGGCGGCTGACTCGGCTTGTATCGTTCTGGCCAACGCTCTGTGGTTTACAAGCCGTCTGGTCAGCCCAAACCTGACGACGGGGTCTCGCTCAATCGTGTTCCTGACTAGTTCGCCGGCAGATTGCGCCTCATTTGGCATATTTAGGTCACAGGCAGCACATATAGTCTATTTATGCCATAACCCTTTTCACACTGGTGCTACATGTAGGCCCATGAACCGAAGCGCAAACCCAAAGGAACTCGTGACTTCATACATCGCAGCCCTGCACGAGCAACGGTATGAAGACGCCATGGTTCTCCTACAAGACAACGTCAGAATAAGGGGGCCAGCGGGAGAGACCTACGGCAAGCCCACCCAGTTTGTCGAGACGCTGCGGAAGTATCGGGGGAAGTACGACATCAAAAGAATGTTCGCCGATGGAGAAGACGTTTGTGTCCTTTACGACCTGGTCATAGGACAGTCGGCGGTCTACATGTCGTCGTGGTACCAGGTGAGGGATGGGAAGATCACCTCCATCAACACCATCTTCGACCCCAGCGCCATGGGCTCGCCACCTGGAAGCAATCCGACTCAGAGGGCAACTCGATGAAAGCTGCCAGGATGCACACGCGAGCCGGTCCGGAAGCGTTGGTCTATGAGGACGCGCCCACCCCCGAAATAGGATCGGGGGAGGTGCTGGTAAGGGTGCGCGCCGCGGGGATCACCCCCACCGAGTTCACGTGGAGTTCCACATTCACCACCAAGGACAAGAAGAGCAGACTACCCATCATTCCTGCATTCGAAGTCGCGGGGGCAGTGGAGAAGACCGGACCGACGGTTTCGGACCTAGCCGAAGGGGACGCTGTGTACGGCCTCTTGGACTTTTGGCGTGACGGCGCTGCAGCAGAGCACGTCGCTGTTCGGGCCGCAGACCTCGCACCTAAGCCTGAATCCCTCTCCTTCACACACGCAGCCGCGATACCATTGTCTGGGCTGACTGCCTGGCAATCCCTCTTCGACTACGCCAAACTCAACAAAGGCGACACTGTCCTGATACACGGGGCGGGCGGAGGAGTGGGGACTTTTGCGGTCCAGCTCGCGCGCTGGCGGGGAGCCCGCGTCTTCGCCACATGCTCAGCAGAGAAGGCGGGTCTTGTCCGGAGCCTCGGCGCTGACAGGGTCATCGACTACTCAAGCGTCAAGTTCCAAGAGGAGCTGAGCGATCTCGACGTGGTGCTCGACACAGTAGGCGGGGAAGTGCTCGATAACTCGTGGAGCGTCCTCCGTCGAGGCGGTTCCCTGGTCACCATTGTCGGGGACGCCCCAGACGAGACCGCGGCAAAGTACGGTGTAAAGGGATTCTCAATCCTCGTCGAACCAAACAGAAACGAGCTAGTCGAACTCGCGCGACTTGTCGACGCAGGCGAAGTCAAGCCGGTGGTGGACTCGGTGTTTCCCCTGCCGCGCGCAAGAGAGGCTTACGAAAGCGGGCTAAGTGGGCACAGCCGTGGGAAACTCGTCCTGAAAGTTGGGAACGAGGGCGAATAGACCAAACACGGGCAAGCGCCGCCCAAGAGCGGTAGGAGCGCCAGTGAAGAACCTGGAGGTGATGCAGCCTGTCGGCAAGAAGGTTGGTCTCTGAGGAGGTTTTCGCTGGAATCCGCGGAAAGGGCGAGTTACCCGGTGACTACACGGTAGTTCGGGTTCCTAACGTAGGCTTGACACTTGCAGCCCTCAGCCGTGCACCGCCCGCGTTTGGTGGCATAGATGGTCTGGAAGAGTACCTCGTGCGCCTCGGCGAGGTGCCTGCAGTCGCACACACCCATTCCGGCCTTTTCACGAATTCTTCCCAATGACGAACTCGACCGTCTCTCCTCTTATCAAAACTTGCCCCGATACACCCAGCCGCGAGACCAAACGCAGCTGTGTTAGTGCCGGCCGCCGCGACCGCCTGGTCAGATCACCCACTCCTCTCTTTCCACATCACGCCTATCAAAGCCCAGCTTGGACGTCCTATAGCGGGTTCCTCCGTGCAAGGATGTCTCCTCCTCGTCGCGGTATAGCGCGTCTACGACCCTCCCAAGAGAGTCCCCTTTCATGATGCCGCTCCCGCTGTCGCCTCCGACCACTATCAGGTTCCGCTTCCTGAAGGCGAAGGGGATGTTATCGATGGTGTTGTATGCGTAGAGCCCCGCCCACATTGCTTTGACGACCGCTTCGCGGAATTCGGGGAAGTACGACGCGACAATAGGCAGGATCCCCCTTTCATAGTATCCCTTCTCCGGGAGATAGCTTTCGATATCGTGGTCAGGGCGGTCGATGAACGCCCTGTTGACTTCATCCTCGCATCCGACCCAAAGACACTCTTCGTCTCTCACGGGCCTGAAGTATGCACCTGCGGTGGGGAGGATGACCATCGGGACGACCCCCATCTCACTGAACCCTTCTGCGTGAACCAGGCTTCGGAGTTTCGGTCCCGTGGGCTGCACGCTGAAGAGCTGCCGCTTCTTCGCCTTCACATGCGCCTCGAAGCCGACCGGTTCCAGGAGCTCATTCGTCCATGCCCCTCCAGCAACCACCACCGTCTCGGCCTGCAGCACCCCGGGCCTCCCCCTGATCGATATCCCTTCGATCTCATAGTCCTGCCAGGCGAAAGGCTCGCCCTCTATCCCCAACCGCTTTGACGGCCCCACCACCAACGACTCGACGTCCGTGTTGTACGCGAAAGACCCTCCCCCCTTGACGAACTCCTCCGCATAGAATCTCACCAGCTTATCAGGGTCGAGCGCTCCGCACTTGGGTCCGAAAATCGCCCCTTCGACGGGCCTCAAACTCATCAACTCTGCTTCCTCGTCAGCGCCGAAGTCCGTCACCATGCCCGGGAGCAGTCGCTTCAACTCATCCTTCGAATATTGCCTAGTCTCGACGCCGTTCGCCTCCATCCTCTTGAGAAACCCCCCGCTGCGGGAGAGCTGATCCCCATCCATCATCCAGAGGTACCCGAATTTCTGCAACCCGACATCTACTCCAGTTTCCTGCAAGTGCTGAAAGAAATCGATAGACGCGTTGGCCAAGACTTGGTTGTCTGACGAAGTGAACGTGTTCCTGAACAGGGCGTTGCTCCGCCCCGTGTTTCCCTGGGCAGCGGCGCCATACCGTTCCACGACCAGAATCCGCTTGCCCGGGTTGTTCTTCTGAAGGTGGTAGGCGGAAGCGACTCCCATTATGCCAGCGCCGACGACGACGATGTCGTAGCGGGAGGCCAAGTGCCAGGTTGCGCCCGGCTTCGTTTAAAAAACCCCGCGCTAAGCGAGTGCAAAGTTGAGCCCACAGGACGCTTCAGCAGAACGCTTCTTTGGAAGGCACGCGGCTCATTACGCGAAGAGCCAGAGCCACGCACACGGCGACGACCTCGCTGCACTCGTCGAGGCGCTCGCTCCCAGACCGTCTGACCTTGCGCTTGACGTGGCCACGGGGACCGGGTTCACTGCCGTGGCCCTTGCCAGCCGGGTGAAACATGTAACTGGGATAGACGTGACTGAAGAAATGCTTGACGAAGCCAGAAAGCTCGTCCGGTCGAAGCGACTGTCGAATGTGACGTTCGAAGCTGGAGATGCTCTCAACCTCGCTTATCCTGACTCGTCTTTCGACATTGTGACGACCCGAAGGGCCACCCACCACTTCAAGGACGTACCGAGGTTTCTCCTCGAAGCTAGGAGGGTCCTGAATCCCGGAGGACGGCTAGGAGTCGTGGACATGTCTCCCCCGGAAGGAGCAGAGGCTTTCTCAAACGAGATTGAGAGACTCCGAGACAGCAGTCACATCGAAGCGTTCACCCCTGACGCCTGGAAGTCGATGGTAGCAGACGCCGGCTTACACACCGTTTCATCTTCGGTGCTTGCGGAGCCCAAATCGTTCGAAGGTTGGCTATACCCCGTACAGCCAGGCGGAGTAGAAGACGCTTCCATCAAACGGGCCTGGGCTGCAGCCAGTCCGAAGGTGAAAAGTCTCCTCCAAGCGGAGTTTGAAGGCGGGAATATCACGCGATGGACGAAATCCAGGGTCGTCCTCGTTGCAACAGGAAAATGATGCTCTGAGAGCACAGCGTCACGACACGCCCCCAATGCCCGCGCATGGCTAAAGCGGCTCGGGCCGCCAAGTTCAGCCCGGCCACAGTCTATATTCTTGGCGGCCTCCACCGAGAGGCAATGACCGTCGAGCGCGCCACGAAAGAACGACTTAAAGCGAATCAGCGGCCGAACGACGTCGTGACAAGGGTCGTGGGCCACATGGACCTCGACTACTTCTATGCCCAGGTCGAAGAAGTGGAGGACCCATCCCTGAAAACGAGGCCTGTCTTGGTCTGCGTCTTCTCCGGCAGGACAAATGACAGCGGGGTGGTGTCCACCGCCAACTACGTGGCGAGAGAGTTCGGAGTCCATTCTGGCATGCCTATTGTCATCGCGAAGAGGAAGCTCGAAGGGAAGGACCCGGCAGTGATCCGGATGGACCACGAGAAATACGAGGAGATATCATCGAGGGTTATGGAAACGGTCAGCCAGATGGTAGACGTGCTCGAGCCCACAGGAATCGACGAAGCGTTCTTCGACGCGACTTCTTCGACGGGGGGAGACTTCACCAAAGCCAACGAGCGGGCCGAGGCCATCAGGGCGGCGGTCTTCCAAAAAGAGCGCCTCACATGCTCAATCGGGATAGGGCGGAGCAAGGTGGTCGCGAAGCTCGGCTCGGACATGGCGAAGCCGAACGGGACGACCGTGATCCTCCCTCAGGATACCGAGACGTTTCTCGGCGCGCTCCCTGTCTCCAAACTCTATGGTGTGGGCCCAAAGACAGCTACGGCGCTCGGGGAGATGTCCGTTGTCACCATCGCCGATCTCGCCAAGGCCGCACCCTCCGAACTGGAGAGACGCTTCGGAAGGAAGTCAGCAGGATACCTCCTAGCCGCCGCTACTGGGACAGACGAAGACCCGGTAGTAGGTGGGCTGGAGCCGACCCAGTTCAGCAGGATCGTAACGCTCAAACGCGATACGAGAGATCCGGAAGAGGTAATCTCGCAACTGTCTGACGGTATAGAGTTCGTTCATGGTCGGCTCGCCGCATCAGCCAAAGCATGTCGGACGGTGAGCGCCATCGGCATACTCACCAACCTTGCCACGAAGACCAAGAGCAAAACATTCGAGGCTCCGGTCGAAGAGGCAGAAGTAATCAGAGAGACGGCGCTCGGGCTCTTCGAGGAGCTCGGCAGGTCCGTGGAGCTGGACTTCCGAAGGGTGGGTGTAAGAGTTTCAGGACTGAGCGGCGTGAAGGACCAGAGCTCGTTGTCGGAGTTCGTAGGAAGTGTCAGGTGAGCCGATGTCAGAAGAGAGGGAGTCTCTGAAAGAGCGGTTCGCGGAACTTCAAAAACACGGAACAAAGTTCGACAGGGCGGTAGACGCCGCGCTGGCGGGGGCAGTGAAGGAAGCGAGGTTCCTGCCGAGCGGTAGGACGGTCGTCACGGTGGTGGGGCGCCTCGGGGACGAACTACTCGACCCTGCGAAACCCTACTGTTCCTGCAGCAACTTCTTCTTCAGAGTAGCGGGCGGGCGCGAAGAGACCTGTTACCATCTACTGGGGTACAAGCTCGCCTCGCTGGCGGGCAAGGTCGACGTCGTGGAGTTCAGCGATGAGGAATATGGGGCATATCTCTCGGCGACCGTTCGTGACGTCTTCGAGGTCCTGCGTAGGAGCAGCGGCTAGACGCCAGAGCAGAGGCGCTGTCTCCAAAGAAAACGAGCCACCGGCGAGATTTGATCTCGCGACCCCCTGCTCTCCTTACCGGGGATACAAGGCAGGTGCTTAGGTCGGTCTCCCTCTAACCAGGCTGAGCTACGGTGGCCCGACCACGCTCGTTACGGTATCGGTTTATCACCTTTCTGACCACAACATGACTTAAACTGGTTCAGCGGGGAGGACGGACATGGAGTATCGCGAGCTAGGCCGCACTGGCGAGAAGGTGTCGACGATAGGGATGGGCACGTGGAAGATAGGGTCCTTCAGGACATCCGAAGAGAGAGAAACACAGGTGAGGGCTCTGCGGAGAGGGGTGGAGCTCGGCATCAACCTCATCGATACCGCCGAGATGTACAACCACGGCAAGTCCGAGGAAGTGGTCGCTGACGCCATCGAGGGGGTCCGCAAGCAGGTCTTCATCGCATCCAAGGTCTCGCCAGAGAACCTCCATCATGACAACGTGATTAAGGCGTGCAGGGCGAGCCTGCAGAGGCTGAGGACGACTTACATCGACCTCTACCAGGTGCACTGGCCTAACCCGAAGATCCCGATCAGAGAGACAATGTCGGCAATGGAGGAGCTCGTCCGCGACGGCGCGGTAAGGTATGTCGGGGTCAGTAACTTCAGCGCGGCCGAGACCAGCGAAGCTAGCGCTGCCCTGAGGAAGAACGAGGTAGCGTCCAACCAAGTCGAGTATTCCCTGAGCAACCGATCCGTCGAGCAGGAAACCCTCCCCTACTGCGCGAAGGAGAAGATCACCCTGATCGCATACAGCCCCCTCGCCAGGGGCCAGATTGCGACCTCGATGCCGAAAGAACTCCTCCAAAAGTACAGGTTGACCCCAGCGCAGGCGATGCTCAGCTGGGTCACGCGCAGCGAACAGGTGGTCGCCATACCGAAGGCTGCGAGCATCCCCCACCTGGAGGAGAACGCGTCATCGGTGTCTGTAAGATTCACACTCTCCGAATACGATTTGGTCTCAAAGAGCTAGACGCGCCCTAAACAGGCGGGAGGAGCATGGGACCTTTGCGTTCATTGTTTCTGACCACTTTGACCCAGTTACAGTTGGCACACAAAACCTGAAGTTCTTGTTTGGCTTCATCAGGATGTTTCAGATAGTACAGGTACATTTCTCGGGAGCGACCGCCGGCGCTCTTCTTCGCCGAGTCTCTTCTCCCGCCCCCATTTATGTGATCTATCTGTAACGCCCGGAAGTCAGCCACAGTGCATTTGCTAGTATGCCAGCAATCTATTTCTCCGCATACACAAACGTCACCTAGCAAAGCTAGCAATCTTCTTCTCATCGTAACCAAGTACACTTTCTGCATCTCTCTTTGGTAAGGACGATAGCAGTTCTTGCAAACATAGCGGTCGTTTCCCTTGAGAGAAGGTGCCCAATTCGCGTCGTTCAACAGCGCCCCACACGTCCGGCACTGCGGGACCGGCCTGTACCTGTAACGCTCCACAGGGAGCGTGAAGTACCGCCCACACGACTTGCAGACGTAAGCGTCCTTTCGATGGGGGTGCCCCTTCGCGACCACATCAGTCGAGCCGCATCGCCAGCACGCGGCTGAGGCTTTGGATTTTTCGGAACAAACGAACCTACAAAAAGCCGGATAGGGTATAACCCCCCGGTAATGTCCTATGACTATCCATAGAGGAAGTTCGAAACTAATCAGTTGGAAGTGGCCAGAGGCATCCTTTGCAGGTCGAATATGCAACCTGCATCCAGTCGTCTTGATTGAGGGCTCTATCACACCATATGCAACGGCCCCGGGAAACTGCGGTCTGCATTCCCTATGCAAGGGACGCTCTTGCAGATATAAACTAAGACAGTGAACGTGTTAAACTTCTGCATTCGACGTAGAAACTAGGTTACTTCGTGATGTGGTGCATTCGCACTAGGTCCTTCTCGAATTGCTTCAGGTTCGCGGGGATTTTAGCCGCGATGGGGTCCTTTAGCGCAAGTCCCTTATCGCGCTTTGTCTTCCAGACCTGGGCATTGAACTCCAATATGCTCTGGCTTACCTTCTCGCTCACCTCGAACCTCTCCGCCTCCGGGAGCTTCTCTAGGTGGATGCTCTGCGTCCCATACTGCTTCCTCCAAACGTAGTCGGTCAAGTATGGAGTTATCGGCGCAAGGAGGAGAAGCAGGCTCTTGACTACTACGTGCAAGGTATACCAGGCGGCCTCTTGCTCTTCCTTTGTAGCGCCGTCACCATAGGCTCTCCCCTTCGCCATCTCTAGGTAATTGGAGGCGAACACATTCCACAAGAACTCGCGGACTTTGTTCGACACCGTGAAAACATCATATCGCGCATACGCTTCGGTACATTGCCGCGTCAACTTTCCGAGCTCATTGATCATCCATTTGTCGGTCCAAGTGAGGATGGCCTTCTCTGGGACGGGGAACGAGCTGATGAACCTGCACGTGTTCCAGACCTTGTTCATTAGCTTCCCCGCTCCTGCAATCCGCTCTTCACTGAACCTGAAGTCGTATCCGAGCCCAGCCTCCGACGCCCCCCAGAACCTGAACGCGTCGGCCCCGAACTTCGCGATTATGGGTTCAGCGTCGACGTAGTTGCCAAGGCTCTTGCTCATCTTCTTCCCCTGGGCGTCCTGTCCCATCCCTCCGATCCAAACCTGCTTGAAGGGCTCCTTCCCGGTTAGTTGGTAGCATTTCAGCAGCGTGTAGTACAACCACGTCCTGACTATGTCTTTCCCCTGCACCCTGAGCGTTGCGGGATAGGTGAGGGAATGGAAGTGGGGGTTCCTCAAGCGCTTTGAGATGAAAAGCGGAGAGAGGCTCGAGTCCATCCACGTGTCGAACGTCCGCGTCTCTCCGACGAACTTCTCGTTCCCGCACTTCTTACACTTTTTGAACGGAGCCGCGTCCCTCCAGGGCCTGTAGTACACCCCTGGTTTGGGAAGGTGCGGGGTCCCACATTTGCTACAATACCACACCGGAATCTCGGTGGCGTAATACCTCCTCCTGGAAATCGGATAATCAGTCGTCAGCACGTCCATCCAATCGAGCAGTATCTGCCGATGCATGGCGGGATGGAACTCCATCTTCTTTGCGAGTCTCCTAAGGTCGGCCTTGAAGTCGAGCTGTTTCAGATAGTACTCCTCCATTGGGATGATTTCAATCGGGGTCTTGCTCCTCTCGCAAAGCGGGGTTCTGTGCTGAATCTGCTCCACCTTGGTTGCCACTCCTGCTTCTTGAAGGTCCTGAATCATCTGGGACCTAGCGTCCTTTATCGCTGCCCCGGCATACTTTCCAGTGACCGTGGTCATCTTGCCGTCCATGTCGACGGCGACGACCTCCTTCAGTTTGAACTCCCTGAAGAGCATGACGTCGTTGTAGTCCCCATAGCTGCACACCATCACCACGCCGCTCCCGAACTTCTGGTCGACGCTCTTGTGGGCCCTGATGGGGACCTCCCGGTTGTAGATGGGGATGATGGCTGTCTTCCCTACCGCCTTCTTGTACCGGCTGTCAGCTGGGTTGACCACGAGCATCTGGCATGCAGCGAGCAGCTCTGGCCTTGTGGTCGCGACTGGGAGCTCCATCCTGCTATCTTGAACTTTGAACGTGTTCGTGACGAGGAAGGTTGGAAGCTCCTCATACTCTATCTCGGCATCAGCGATGGTGGTGTTGCAGTCGGGACAGTAGTTGTTAGGCCGGTTTGCGACGTAGATCAGGCCCTTCTTCCAGAGCTCGATGAACGACCACTGTGTCAGCTTCCTGTACTCCTCCGAATCAGTCCTGTACTTGTTGTAATAGTCTCCAGAGATGCCGAGGGTCTTCATGAGGCCGACCATGTATGACTCCAGGTCGTCAAGAGCGTGCTTGCAGAGGTTGATGAATTCCTCCCGGGGGGTCTTCCTCATCTGCACCCTGTATTTTCGCTCAGCATAGATTTCCACTGGAAGGCCGTTCCTGTCTATGCCGACGGGGTAGAGGACGTTGAACCCTCTCATCCTAGCCGACCTTGCGACCATGTCGATCTGGGTGTACTGCGTCAGGGCACCCGGGTGCCATGGCTTGCCCGACGGGTACGGGGGTGGGGTGTCAATCACAAAGTTGTGATTTTTATCGTTAGATGGCTTGAAATCGAAAATCCTTTCATATTCCCATACCTGCCTCATCTCGGCCTCGAGCTTTGGGTCCCATGATGTGGCCTCAAGCTTCGCCGAAAACTGGGGCTGCAAACGAATGCAGGCCTTCCGTGCCGAGACCTATATGAAGATGAGTCGCATTTTAGCTCGTCTTGGCGGCTCTGCGTCTCATTTAGCGTAGATTGAAGGGTCTCTCACGCCAGCGTCTCTGAAAGCGAGCTTACGACGCTTGCAGTTCGAGCACCAGCCGCAATGGACCGGGAGTTTTCTCCCCTTTACAGTTTTGAAACCATACCCCGAGTAACAGCTGTAGGTGTACTCCCAGGGGACCCCCAGCCTTTCACCAAGCTCTACTACCCTGTCCTTGTCGTAGGCGATTAACGGGGCCAGCAACCTGTATCCTCCGTGGTGCGTCGACTGTTCCGCGGCACGATTCATCTCTTCGAGGAACTCTGGCGTGTTGTCTTTCATCGCTACTGGTGTTTCTCTGCGTATCCCGATGTGGACGTCGTATCTTTCGTGTTTGGAGATGTAGAGCGACTCGGCGTGCGACAGGCCTACGAAGAGTAGGACCGCGTTCCGACAAGGGTCCCACCACTTCAGAATTCTCTCTCTCGCCTTCTCAGGGTTCCAGAGATCGGCCTCCTTTGTCTCAGCGATCTCTCTTTCCGGGTGAGTGAGGACCGAAGTGCTGATGTCGCCCAGCCACTTCAGGTCGATTATCTTCAGAGGGGCGTCGAGGTGCTTTGAGATCTGCTTGATGCAGAACTCCTCGTATTCATAGGTCCTCTGCTTGTAGTTGCAGAAGATCAGAAGCTGGTGCTCCGGCTTGAATTCCTTCCTGACATAGTATGCGGCAGTGACAGAGTCTACCCCTCCTGATATCATGTTGATTGCGCTTCTCTGCTCTGCCAACTAGCTCCCGAACCTCCGCTGCAGCGCACCGGATCTTCTAACGGCCTTGTAAAGGATGTACCCCAGCACTGCCGTGGCCAGAAAGATGCCCGATGTCACCAGAGGCACTTCCACCAGAAGAGGCAGGTCGAACGCGTAGCTAAGGGCGTAACTGACGGAGAAGCCAAGTGCGATTGAATAGACGGTCAGGCCGAGGAACACGCTTCTGTTCCTCATCTTCCAGACGACCCAGGCGAACACGAAAGTCGGGATGACGTTGATCAGGTCGATGGGGCCGAGGGTGTCTCCGAGGGCAGGTTGGTTGGCGATGAAGACGCCGAGCGTCTGGCCTATGATTGCGGGCCATCCCAAGATGGGGACCAGGCCAATCAAGATGTTGGCTACTCTCAGGTTGATGACACCATAGCTGATCGGGCTGAACGCGACGGCAAGTACGACGTACATCGCGGCATAAACGGCCGCCGTCGCTACGACTAGGCTCCTTCTCACTTTTCTTGCTCCCCCAACACCGTGGTTTGTATGGCGGATCGGGTCGAGGTCACTCACCCGCCTGAAACTTGCCTTCGCCCAGCGCGATTTAAGCAGTTAGCGAAACTGCACGTCCAGGTATGCTCTCTCGCTTTCCGTGAGTTCCCAGCTTCCGGCCTCGGCATTATCCCTGACATGCTCCTTCTGCGAGGCTCGGGGGATTGGGAACACACTCGGCTTCCCGGCCAGCCACTGGAGCGCCACCTGAGCCCTCGTCCTCGCCTTGCCGCCGATTACGTGGTCAAGTCTTGCGTCTGAAGGCAGCTTTCCATGCCCGAGGGGATAGTAGGCGAGCAGCGCGATTCCCTGCGAATCACAGTACGGCAGGATGGCCTCTTCGACTTTCCTATTTACGAGGCTGTAGTCCAGTTGAACGGAGCTTAGTTCAGCCTTCCGCAGGGCCGACTGCGCCTCCTTTATTCGCTCCAGGGTGAAGTTGCTCACCCCGATGTATCTGAGTTTCCCGTCTTCAACGAGCTTCTCCATGGCGCTCATGGTCTCCTGGATGGGAACCCTAGAGTTCGGCCAGTGTACCTGATAGAGGTCGATGTAAGTCGTCCCCAGCCGAGCGAGGCTCCTGTGGAAGGCCTTGGTCAGGCGGTCTTTGCTAAGATGGTTAGGCAGCACCTTCGTAGCCACGAAGATGTCTTCCCTGTCTCTCCCTGCAATCGCCTTTGCTACCAGGGGCTCTGACCGGTATACCTCGGCAGTATCTACCAACGTAATCCCCGCGTCGAGGCCCGCCTTGATGGCTTCGACCTTCGTCTCCGCGCCCCTTCTCCATCCTAAGAACCCTGACGCTATCCACGCTGGGTCATAGTACGTCCCCAGTCCGATGGCCGAAATCTTCTTGCCTGTCTTGGCGAACTCTTTCAGAATCATAGTCGCTGGATGTCCTAGAAGAGCTGGTTAAAGAAACGAACGGGCTTGGCTATTTCCCAAGCCCCAATCGGAGACCGTGGCTGGCGGCGCCTGCGGCAGCCCCTGCGGAGCCAGTCCCTGCGTACAGGGAGAGGTGCTGTTTCAGGACCTCATAGGCTTCCGACGCGCTGGGCACGTGAGACAGCGCAATCTGAAGTCCTATTGGCGCTGCATGAGCGGCGTGGGCCAGGGCCGACGCGTCTCCTGTCGCTGCGGCGGTCGCGCTCGTGGCGGCGACGGCGCCAAGCGCTGCGGCAATCATGGTGGATACCATGTTTCTTCAGCACGTCTCCCCCGCGCCCGGAGTTAATCCAACGGTCTTGAACCGGCGTACAACTGATTGCTATGAGGCGTTCTTTCCCTTCGTGTTTTCCGCCGCCGCGATGACCTCCTTGGGCAGGAGCCCGTAGATGTCCGGGTGCTCCTTCTTCAGGGTGGAGAAGGCCGGAGGGAGGAGGCCGTTCCTCCGGGCCCTCCTTACGTTATATTCTACGAAACGCCTCATGGCGCTGGTCTCCCCCGCTGCCTGCACAAACGCCCTGATCTTCTCGATGGCCGCTTCGTCATCGAGCTTCTTGACGTTGATCAGATAGGGGGCGAGGACCAGCCAGGTCAGCCGGTGCCTCCCGTCGGAGACTGGGTGTGCCAGGAGGTCTTCGACGTAGAGGTACCCTTTGTTGGTCCTGGGCTTGGGAGACGGGACATACTGGATGACTTCGTCCTTCACTCCGACCAGCTGCTTCGGGAGGGGCGCCTTCTTCAGGTTCCTCACCCCGTCCGCTATCGCAGCCAAGGCGCAGTCGCCGAAGAAGTCATTGAGGAGGTTGTCTCCCATGCGCACAACCCCCATGACCAGTTCTTGCCTTGCCAAGCGCCACTTCGGATCCTTTAGCTCGTATTTTGAAACCAACGAAAGATACCCTTCGAACGGCAACGTGTAGGATTGCCTCTCTTCTCCTGTCTCCGACCCCTGAACCACGGTCCCGAAACACTCGGCGACTATCGTGGTCTTGTTCAACGGCCCTTCCGTGATGAAGAACGCTCTTGCCCGCTCGCCCTCCTTCTTGGAGAAGCGCGATGAAAGGACAGGGTCCTGACTCGCCACCAGGGCGGCCGCGAAGAAGCTCGAGAACTCGACCAGCTCCGACATGCTCGGCTCGTATTTCACCCTGCCCAGAGAGCTGAGCAGCCTGCTCTTCGTCTGATCGATGACCTCCTTGCTGGCCAGTCCGTCTTCGACCGGGATGGAGTCGAAGAACTTCCTCGACCTTGGGGCGAAGGGGTATCTGAGTTCCAGGTCAGACAGCAGGGGCATTCCGTAGGGCAAGCTGCCTCACGGACCCTGCCAGGCCTTTAAGGCCTTGTCAGCCTTCTTTCGTGGTAGAGATTATCGAGAGGACGTCCCTGTCCCTTAGTACGTAGTTCGTGGGGAGATGGAGGCCCGTCCTAACATCGATGGCATAGAGCAGTCCCTTGGCCAGGTCTGTGTGAACATCCCTTGCGAGGTCTTCAACTGTGGACCCGCTCGGGAGGAGATAGACGTCAGGGAGTATCCGCCCGTTCTTGTCCGACAGCTTTTGGGGGTCGTGCACAGGGTACACCGCGTTCTCCTTGAGCAGCTTGAAGACGACGGAGTTTAGCGCGAACTGGACCCCCGTCCTCAGGTATTCACCGAAGACCTTACGCCTGATGTAAGCGAGGGCGTTCCTCTGGGAGTCGTTCAGATCCTGGGGCTTCAGGATGTCGAACCGCTCCTCCCCGGGGACATATTTGATGAGACTCTTCGACTCTGCGCGCCGTAGGGTCAGTTCCGCTTCCCCGCTGGTGGGGACGACGATGAGCCCCTTGTATTTCTCCCTGATTCTCTTGAAGTTCTCGGCGGCAAACGGCAGGTCCATCTTGTTCGCTATGAGCAGAGTCGGCTTGGAGTACTCCCGCAGCGACCAGCAGAAGGTCTGGGTTTCCTTCTCGTTCCACGAGTCGAACGGCTTGGCCTCTAACATGGCGTCTTTCATCGCCAGAATCACATGTTCTTTCCTCACGCCGATCCCGTGCATCACCTCCTCCACCGCCGTCGGGACGCCGTAGCCAGGCGTCTTGGAGAGCTTCGAAATCTTCGGCAGATTCTGGGTGAACAGCTTCGAATACCACAGGACGAGTTCGAGCTCCACGTCGGCGAAGTCGGCCATGGGGTCCCCTGTGCCTGGCTCGGAGATCTTCCCATCCTTGTCCACGCTGCCAGAGGCGTCTACTACGTGGAGGAGGGCGTCAGACTGCGCGGCCACACTGAGGAATTGATTCCCCAGTCCCTTCCCCATCCACGCCCCCTTGATGAGCCCCGGAAGATCCGTCACCTCGACGGGGATGAACCTCCAGCCGTCTTCGCACTTCGAGTTAATCGGGCTGTCATGGACCCCGAATTCCTTGTGGACGCACAGGGTCACCGCACTGGCGATGCCCGTTTCCGGAGACTTTGTGGTGAAAGGATAGTTGGAGACCTCACCTGACAGAAGCGTCATCGAGTTGAAGAGCGTGGTCTTCCCGGCATTGGTCTTCCCGATGAGCCCTATTCTGATAGGCAACGCAGAACACCCTAGCGGATGGGACGCTGTCCAGATAAAACCATTGTGCGAGGAAGGCCTGACTAGCTTCTGTAGCGCAGCAGGGCGGCCACTCCGCCGAACGTCCTGAACATGCTCCCTTCTTCGGTCCCAGAAGATATCACTTCGACCTTCGACCCTCCCTGGAACGCCATCTCCTCGAGGACGTCTACGACGTCTGTCTCGGCGAATTCATAGTCGGTCGACCCACAGCTGGTACAAGGGGCCGCAGACATGTTCTGCCTCTCCTGGACCTTCTTCGAAGCCGAAACCGTCTGGCTCTTTTCTGTCTCACATTTCTTGCAGGTTGCGCTAAGCCTGATCATATCGAGGTCGTCAGACACGAGCACCACCTCAGCCGCCGCTTTCTGGAGCGCCTCTACGACCCTCGGGAGGCCGTAGACCGCGAGTCCCCCCTGCCGGTTTACCTCTCCCAGGAACTTCTGGACAAGGCGTTTCTCTTCGACGAGCCTGACGTCCTTCAGGACATCTCCTGCCTTCTCTACCAGCTCCCTTATCCCCTCTCTGCCGGAGTAGCCGAGATCAAGGACAGCGATGACCTTCTTCTGCAGCTCATAGTGAAGGTATCCGCCCTTGAGGAAGTCTTCTTTTGTGGGCCCAGGCCCACCCACTATCAGCCCCGTGATCTTGTTGCTGTCCACGAAGGTCCGGGTCGCATGCTCCCCGACCCTGTTGTAGAAGTAGGTCAGCTCCATCTCCCTTCCCCGCTCGTATCTCCTCGCTGACTGCCCTCCTTTCCTTGTCTTCCCGGAGATTCCCGAAGTCATCAGGTCAGCTATCTCGAGGCTCCCCCCACTCAGGATTCCCAGCCCGACTTCACTCGAATCTATCACCATGAGGCCAAAGACCTTCTCGTCCCTGAGCATGTCCTTGAGCCACTCGACGTGGAAGTGGTCGTCGCACTGGTAGAGGTATTGGGTCACTGGCTTGGGCGGGATGATCTCCCAAACATTGACCACCTCGCTCCCAGGCCCATTGGTGGGCAGAGCCCCGGAGAAGACCACGAGCCCGGTGTCGGGCGGCGTCCTGTACAGTTTGAGCCGCTGCATCGCTTTGGTCAGGGCGTCCTGGACATGGTTCCGCGTGGTGTCTGACTTGATGTTACCTGCCGTCCCCCACTCCTCACGGAGGTTCGCTATCGCTTCATGGATTGGTTTCTTGGGCGGGATGTAGAGAGACACGAGCTCTGTCCCCCTCCCTTCCTTGTTGCTGAGTTCAGAAATGAGCTTCCTTACCTTGTATAGTCTGACGGAATCTGCCTTTGACAATGCGGAGATACCCCTGAGTCAGGCCGGAGAGACAGCGGATGGAACGGATGAAGCAGGCATTCCGGATTTCAAAAATCGCCCTCACCCATTTATAAAACCTACCGGGTGTTATCTAACCGAGAGGGATTGGGAAGATGAAAGTCGTGCTCAGGATAGGGGGTTCGGTGCTGGGCTCTCCCCCTTCCGCCAAGACCGTGAATGACTACGCCGAAGCGATTTCTGACCTCAACCACGAGGGGCATTCCATTGGGGTGGTCGTGGGAGGCGGCGCGATCGCCCGAGAGTACATCAAGTCCGCGTCGCAGATGGGGCTATCTCCCTATCAGCAGGACACCGTGGCGATTCATGCTTCGAGGCTGAACGCGCGCCTGGTGGCCATGAAACTCGGAGGGGTC
>DAHVLJ010000008.1 GCA_027320425.1 Nitrososphaerota archaeon | reverse complement strand
GGGAGCCCCCGGAGGGTCTTGGGGTTGACCTCAGGGGAGATCGCGCAGGTCCAGGGGATAGGGTGGAAGAGGGCTGAGAAGATCAAGAACGTTCTGGACACGAAATACGCCAGGTACCAGGAGAAGTCGCCGCAGTCGAGGCTCGAGTCGGAATGAAAGTGGCGGTGCTCGGAGGGACGGGAGAGATGGGGAGCGCCATCGCGAAACAGCTTTCGAGGTCGAACCAGGTGATAATCGGCTCACGGGACCCAGCCAGGGCAAGTGAAGCCGCCCGTTCCATTGCCGGTGCGGAGGGACTCGGCTACCTTGAGGCAGTCCAGAAAGCTGACGTGGTAGTTTTCGCCATACCATACTCCGCGCTCGGCGAAGCCGCTCGCCTCTCTGGTCCGGCGACAGGGAAGCTGGTCATCTCGGCGGTCAACCCGCTGAAGTTGGAAGGCGGGCTCCTGAAGTTCGCAAAGGCAGACGGGTCTGCGGCCGAGGAGCTCGCGTCGCTCCTACCTGGTTCGAGGGTAGCCACGGCGTTCAACAACGTCTCCGCCCTGTTCTTCAAGACGGACGAAGTCGTCCCGATGGACATCCTTGTGGCGGCAGATTCCAAGGAGACGTATGAAGAAGCGGCAAACCTGGTCCGGGGGATCCCGAACCTCAGGCCCCTCTATGCTGGGCCTCTCTCTGAGGCACGCATAGTCGAGCGCATAACCCCTCTCATCCTGAACCTTTCGCGGCTGAACAAGACCAAGAGCCTGGCAACAAAGTTCGTCGCGACAGAGGGGAACGGCAAGTGAAGTTCGGGTACATCCTCCCGAACTACGGGGACAAAGTCGCTCCCCAGGAGCTGTTAGAGATTTCATCGGTGTGTGAAGAGTCGGGGTTCGACTCGGTCTGGGCCACCGACCACGTCATAATGCCCGCGGAGCTGAAGGAGCCCTATGGCCAGCTCCTCGAGCCTCTCACGCTCCTGTCTTTCATTGGATCGAAGTGCGAGAAGCTGAGACTGGGAACGTCGTGCATAGTCCTTCCTCAGCGGAACCCTATCCTTCTGGCCAAGCAGTCGGCTGCCCTCGACGTGCTCTCCAAAGGGAGGCTGACGCTCGGGCTCGGGGCAGGCTGGGCGGAGAAGGAGTTCGGGTACCTCAACGCAGACTTCAGGAACAGGGGGAAGGTGATGGATGAGAGCATAGCTCTGATGAAGAGCCTCTGGAAGGATGATGTCATCAGATTCGAAGGGAAATACTTCGACGTGAGAGATGCGCTATTCCTCCCAAAGCCGGTAAATCGCGACATACCCGTCTGGGTGGGGGGGAACGGGCCGACGTCGATTAGGAGGGTGGTGAACCTCGGAGACGGATGGCACCCGGTTGGGCCCGACCTCGAGACGTTCTCTGCCGGGGTTGCAAAAATCCGCGGGGTGAAGAAGGAGGCGACCATGTCCATGAGGATGACCACTGACGTCAGGAAGAGGAGGGAGACCTACATCGGGGCAGACAACGAGAAGAGGGTCGCGGTGTCTGGGACCGCGTCCCAGATCAGGAAGGACATCGATGCGTATGCCGAAGCCGGGCTGCAATACTATTGCGCTTCCATCAACCACCCTGAAGCAGGGGAGATCGTGAAAGACCTGCGCAAGTTCTCGGCTGATGTGATCAGGTCTTACGCCTAGGACCCTCGTAGAGCGAGAATCCGCCTTTCCACCCGGTGTACAGTATGGGACTGTACTTCTGGTAGTCCCAGAACCCAGAGAACGCTTCTGAAGCGTAGGCGGCGGCGACGCTCCCGATGAGGATCAGGTGGTCTCCTGACTTGGGGGCAGACAAGAGTCTGCATTCGAGCGTGGCCACAGCCTCGTCCAGGACGGGCACCCTCGCATCCGTTCCGGCCGAGTGCGCAAGACCGGCAGCGGCGAGTTTGTCCTTGACTTCCGCGCCGCTCAGCGTCGCCAGGCGCGACATCTCCGCCAAGTGCTTTCGGTCAAGCACCGAGAGGGAGAACGCCCTCGCTTTGAGGGCGAGTTTGCAGGTGAAACTTTCAGGTTTGCAGGCTACTCCGACCAAAGGGGGGGTGCCGGAGGTTGAAAGGTAGGAGACCACAGGCATCGCGGACACCCTCTTCCCAGACCGGGCGGCCATCACGAGCGGAACCTGAGGATAGAAGAGGCGATGAACGAGGTCTGGGTCCACTTTCAATGGCGACGACACGGCGAACCTGATAGTTAAGATGTCTTAGGAGACGACAAAGTTCGTGGTGACCACGTCTCCCCACTCGTCAGCCAGGACGGCGGTGTAGGTCCCTGGCGAGAGCCCGGCCGTGTTAAGGGGGTAGCTCGAGCGGAGCACCCAGTATTGAGGGACCCCGTCCAGGGTGACCAGCGCCTTGGTAGACTGAGGCTCGAGCAAGAACGACCCAGGAGAGGGCGATGCGGTCGAACACTGGTGTGCAGGGAGCGGGATGGGATAGAGGCTGGCGAAAGAGACGTTGTCCTGCGTGTAGTGCCCCTGGATTATCCCGAGACCGAGCGGCCAGCCCGTGGTGCATGCTTCTCCCCACAGGTCCGCCGTCGGCCCGATTCCCCAGGAGTTTGCGGCCGTGACGTTTATGATGCTTCCCGATGTGCTGTTGAGCCAGCCCGTGACCTCGACGCCTCCTCCCGCCAGGGGCGCCGTGGTATTGACGTCCAGATGGAGCGAGAAGCCGAAGGTGGAGTCGAGCGAAGTTGAGGTCTGGAAGGTGCTGGTAGCCGGGAAGAGGACGGGGGACACCGCAAGGGCAACGAAGACGGTTATCACGATCGCGGCGAGCACCAGGGACATGTTCCTGACGCTCTTCTTGTAGGCAACATCGTCTGGGTCCAACCGATGAACACCAATCCATCCTGACACTTAACGTTAGTCGGGCGGCTACTTCGCCAGCATGCGGCGCCTGAGTTTCGAATTGATCTCGAGGTGCTCCATGGCTCTCGTGAGGCTCGAGCCCCCCAGCTTCATGCGCCTTCCGGACAAAAAGCTCTTCACCTGTGACTCGCGCGCGACCCCGCACACCGGGAGCGCCCTCCCCATGTACAGGTAGAACTGCTGTGAGCCGGCGTACATCTCCAGCATGCCGTCGTAGTTGTGCGACAACCACTTCCAGTACACCCCCCTCGCCTTCGGATTGTAGGCAGCGTACATCATCGGATATGCCGAGTCAGAGCGGCTCACCTCTCCGCTGAGCCCCAGGTCCAGCGCGTCCTGGACGAGGGCGGGCTCGTCAAATGAGCAGAGCGCGCCCCAGATCTTCGCCCTGTCGACCTCTCCCTGGAGCGTCTTGACCATTTCAAGGAGCGGGCCCTTGGCCTTCTCCCCGTTTACCCTCGCGTATGCCACTGCGACGGCCCCTCTGAGGTCTGGATTGACCTCCGTGTAGTGTTCGAACCTCGGGGCGAGCTTCGCCGCGTAAGCGTCGTCGAGCTGGACGTACTGAGAGGTCAGGTCCTCCCTTGCGGCCCCGATGTAGACGGGCTCGCCTGGACGCGGGTCCTCCCCGATCTTGGCCAGCAGCGGAGGGAAGAACTTTGGATATACCTCCTGGAGCCTGGGCGAGTCCCAGGCGATCGAACTAAGCAGGAAGAGCTGGCCCGCCGCGGTCTCCGTGGTTATCGAGTCAGGAGTCCCGCCGCAGAGCCCGATGAAACTGAGATACGTTGACACGTCTACCTCTCCAGACTGTAGGAAGAGATAGAGGTCGTTGACCAGCCCGGCCCTGTCCTGGGGCGTCAGGAGCTTGAACTGCTTGGCCAGCACGTCGTACCCCTTTTTGTCGTAGAGCGTCACATGGAAGGCGCTCCTCCCTGTGTTGAGCAGGACCCCGGCATCCGGGTCCGCTTCGACGGCCAGGGATCTCTTGTCGAAGAACAGCTGTTTCGTCTTTCCTCCGCTGGTCACCGTGGTGGGCAGCGGCCATGGAGCGGCAGGGACGCTACCGGTGACCATGAACCTCTTCTGGCTCAGCAGGACCTTCTTTCCTGAACTCTTCACCCGGACCACCGGGAAGCCCGGCCGCGTGAGCCACTGCTTCGCGACCTTGGTCACAGGGAGCCTGGACGCGGCGCCGAGCGATTTCCAGAGGTCCTCGCCCGAGGCGTTTGAGTAGCTGAACTTCTTTAGATAGTTGGACACGCCCTCCCTGAACGCATCTTCTCCTACATAGTTCTCGAGCATCCTGAGGATGCTCCCTCCTTTGTTGTAGCTTATCGCGTCAAAATTGTGCATGACGTCTTCGACCTTTTTGACGTGCGCCTGGACAGGATGGGTGTTCTTGACAGCGTCCAGGTTGAGCGCGGCGAACGTCTCGTCCCTGAGGAACACGCTGGGCATGTCCCATTCCGGCCTGATCCGCCCTGTCATCTTGTACCCCATGAAGGTGGCGAAGCTCTCGTTGAGCCAGAGGTCGTCCCACCACTTCATCGTCACGAGGTCGCCGAACCATTGGTGGGCCACCTCGTGGACCATGGACATGGCTCCTCTGTTCCTCTGCCCGAAGGCGCTCGCCTCAGTCACCAGCGCGTAGCTCTCTCTGGACGAGATTGCCCCCCAGTTCTCCATCGCACCGGTGTGATATTCGGGGAGGGCCACCATGTGGAGCTTCTTCAGTGGATAGGGGACGCCGTAGTAGTCCGAGAAGTCCTTCACCGAGCCGGCTATCATCCTCAGGGCGAGCTCGGAGTTCTTGGCCTGCCCCGGGCGGGTGGCTGTGATGACTTCGACGTCTCCAGCCATCAACCTGGTCTCCTCCATGTTGCCTATCGCGAAGAAGAAGAGGTAGGTCGACATCCTGGGAGTCTGGAGGAAGGAGTGGCGGGTGCGTCCGCCGCCGACGTCTTCCGATGAAGCGACCGGGGTGTTGAATATGACCTTCTGGGCGGAATCGGTGGTTATCTGCACCCTGAAGACTGCCTTGTAGGAAGGCTCGTCAACACAGGGGAAGACCGTCCTCGCCTCCGCTGGTTCGAGGTCGGTGCAAAGGATGTAGTCCTTCCCGTACTTCGACTTGTAGAGGCCGAAGATGACGTCGTCTGAGACCTGTTTCGTGTACTCGATCTCGACCGACGATTTCTTCTTGGGCACCCCCGCGACGAGGAGCTTCGCCCGCTTCTCGTCCAGTCTGAATTTCGCGGGCCTGCCGTTGACCTTCGCCGACGCTATGTTCAGCGAAGAGCAGTCGAGGGCGAAAGGCCTGCTCGCTCCCTTGACCGTGACCGTCTCATGCCCCTTGACGAACGCCTTGCCGAAGTCCACGTCTAGGCTCAGATCGTAGGAAATGATCTCCAGGAGCGCTTCGCCAGCCAAAGCCCTGTGATGGCGGCTTAAAGAGGTAGTTTACGGCACTACTCTTTGTCGATGAACTCTTCTGCCTTCGGTGGGTCTGGAGGCAACCCCTTCCTCTTGCGTATCTCCGTGACCAGGCCCCAAAGCATGTTCTGAGGCACTGCCTGCCAGGTCTTGAAGTGGGTGTTCCAGACCGCCTTGCCGGCGGTGGCGCCTCTCATCTTCTCGCTCAGGTCGAATGTCTCGGATGCCGGGATCTCCCCTTCCACCACGGTCATGACCTCCTTCTGGTCTATCTTGACGAGCTTCCCTCTCTTCGCGCTGATGACCCCCGTCACCGCTCCTATGAGGTCAGACGGCCCTTTCACCTCTATGCCAAGGATCGGCTCGAGCAGCGTCGGGTTGGCCGAGAGCAGCGCGCCCAATATGGCCCGCCTCGAAGCAGGCATCAGCTGGGCGTAGGTCCTGTGCGCCGGGTCCTCGTGTGGGACGAAGTTCGTCAGCGCGACCTTCACTCCCCTGGTGAACTCGTACGCCAGAGGGCCGTTCTTCATGATGTCATCGAACCCCGCGCGTATCGAGTCCATGGACTCCTGGAGGAACTGGACACCCTTGGTGACTTCCGTGAGGACGTCCCCTCTCTCGTCGATCCCCTGGAAGTTGCGGGCCTGGTCGGGGTCCCATCCGTGGTCGCGGAGAGTCTTGATCACTGTCTTCTTCTCCACGTTCTCACCGATGGTGCCGTTGCGGATCAACTCGATGACTTCAGGCTCGAGCGGCTCGACCTCGATGAAGATCTTATTGTGCCTGTTGGGGGACCTGGCCATGATCGGTCCCGCGCGGGCGCGGATCGTCTCTCTGTAGTTGATGATGGGCGGGGAGGTGATTATCTCGAGCCCGGCCTGCTGGATCTGGGTGGTGGCGATCTCGAGATGAAGGACCCCCATCCCGGCCATTAAGGTCTCTCCTGACTCCTGATTGATAGTGATCACGAGGTTAGGGTCCTCGATGTTCAGCCTGCGCATGACCTCGACCAGCTTAGGGAGGTCCCTCGGGTGCTTCGCCTCTACCGCGACGGTGACCACGGGCTCGCTGACGTAGTGAATTGACTCGAACGGCGCGACGTCCTTCCTGCTGGATATGGTCTCACCGGAGCGGATGTCAAGCCCGAGCAGTGCGGGTATGTTCCCTGCTGGAAGAGAGTCTACGATCTCCCTCTGGAACCCCATGAATATCTGTACTGACTGTATCTTGCCCTCCCTCTTCGAGTTGATGAGGTAAATCGAGTCTCCGTTGCTGACGCTCCCTGAGAAGAGCCTCCCCGTGGCCACGAGCCCCGCCGCAGGGTCGACGACAACGTTGGTGACCATCATGACCGCAGGGCCGTTCTCGTCGCAGGCGAGGAGGGCCTTGCCGATGTCGCTGTTCAAGTCCCCCTGGGGCCAGATCTTGGGGATGCGGTACGCCTGCGCCACGTGGGGGGGCGGATGGTGCCTTACGACCATCCCGAGAAGCGCCTCGTGGAGAGGGAGCTTCTTGCCGAGCTCCTCAGGCGTCGAGCTCGTGTAAGCGTTGATGATGTCCTTGAACGACATCCCCGCGGCCTTCGCCATGTCGAAGTTGAACCCCCACTTGTCCTTGGAGGAGCCGAAGGCGACTTGGGCGTCCTGGACGGACACCTTCCACTTCTGCTTGTATTCCGGTTCTGCGTAGGTCTCTACGAGCCGGTTGAAGTCCTTGACGATGTTGAAGAGCCATTCCTGCATCTTCTCCGGGGTGAGACGGAGCTCCTTGATCAGGCGGTCAATCTTGTTGATGTACACCACCGGCCGGACCCTCTCCTCCAGCGCCTGACGGGTCACGGTCTCGGTCTGGGTCATTATCCCCTCCACTGCGTCCACGACGACTATGGCTCCGTCTACCGCCCTGAGAGACCTGGTCACCTTGCCGGTGAAGTCGATGTGGCCAGGCGTGTCGATGAGGTTGATGACGTAGGGCTTTCCGTCCTTCTCATAGTAGAGTGTCACGTTCGCGGCCTTGATCGTCATCTGGCGCTGCTGCTCGAGCTCCATGTAGTCCAGGGCGAGCGCCTGGCCTGCAACTGAGGGCGAAAGCATGCCGGTAGCGGCCAACAGGCTGTCCGACGTAGTCGTCTTCCCGTGGTCGACGTGGGCTATGATGCCGAGGTTGCGGATCTGGTCCCTGTTGTGGACGATCTTGAGAGCCTCTGCGGTCGTCTTGAAGCGCGGCATGAGTTGGAACGAGCCATCCGGAACGGGTTAAGAAGCTTTTCTTCTGATGAAGCGTTTTCAGGGCGCCCGGAGGGTCTCACCGACGCCCGTGCGGCCGGTGCCTCCTGGGCTCCATGGCCACCACGTCGAACAGTATCTTCCTCAGGTTGACCGTCACGCTCCTGGCGAAGAACCTGTCCTCGATGCGTATGTTTCTAAGGTCATAGTTCCCCTTCTCATGGAACTCGTACCTTTCGAAGGACAGACAGTCAGAAAGATACGACTCAAGGCGGTAGAGGTCAGGGTCGACGACGACCCCCTTCGGGATAGGCTCGGACTTCCATTCGGCTAGGACGTCATTCAAGGAGTCGACGGCAGACTGATAGTTCTTCCATGCCTCTTCCACGAAACGGGGGAAGATCCCGTTAGCCGCCATCCTCTCCTTGAAAGCGCCGGAGTCGTCTTCGGAGTACCGCTTCAGCAGGTGCGCCTTGATGTTGAGCTCGTTGGACCTGTCTGTCTTGTACAGGAATTCCCTAGCCAGAGGCTCGAACTCCGTCTTGTAGGCATGGTTGAGGGAGTCGCCGAAGGCGCCGCAGGCCAGAAGGAATCTCCCGATGGCGTAGTCGTCAGACAGCAGGGCGTTCGCGATCATGTGCGAAAAATCGGGGTCGTATGGTATCTCGCTCATCAGCAGGCCCTTCCGGGTTATCCTGCGAGGCATGTGCTCGATAGCCCCGATATCGGTGAGCCACCCCGCTGCGAAAGCCACCTCCTTGTGGTTCACCCTGGACATGAATTCCAGGCTCGAAAGGTCGAGGCCGTACTTCGACATCAGGAGCACCAGGTCGAACGGGGTCTCGGTCTCCAGGGCCTTTCGGACCGGGACCGGGTCGATCCTGACCGGAACGGGAGAGTCGGTGAGGATCACCGCCCGTCCCGGCTTGAACCTCCCCACCCTTCCCATCATCTGTAAGAGAGAGTTGTTGTCCAGCTTGCCGTACCTTAGGGTCTTCTGACCCAGCCTGTCCCTGCTATTGATGACGTCGTTGAAGACCAGGACGTTGTCGACGTAGATGTTGACGGAAGAGGCTATGACGTTGGTGGCAAAGATCTTCAGGTTCCTGTCCTTCTCTGCCTTCCGCTGGATCCTGTTGACCTCGGTCCCCTCAAGCCCGCCGTGGATGTAGACCCCTCCGTAAGTTCCGGCATACTTCTCTACGAGCCGCCTGGTTGGAAGGAAGACCAGCCATGACTCGTCCTTGGGCTGGGTGTAGAGATACCTCGACATGGTGTCGAACATCCCGTCCAGGTTGCGCGCCAGCTCCACCTCGACCTTGACCGGGAACCTCCTTCCGCTCACGGAGTGGAGGTTCGAGATCCCCAGGAAGCTGAGGAACTCTTTGGGGTCGATGGTGGCGCTCATCACTCTGAACAGGTTCCTCGTCTCGGCCTCGTCGTTCTTCGCGAGCGACATGCAGAGCTCCAGCTGCGACGACATCTGGTGGCTTTCGTCGAAGTAGATCGATGAGTCGTTGACGGAACGGTCGGCCAGCATCCTGATGAGGACGCCGTCGGTCACGATCTTGATCTTGCCTTCTACGTTGACCTTGGTGTCCTTGGTTATGATGGCGAGGTGTTCCTTGACTTCGGGGTGCAGCGCCTCAAGGGAATAGTAGAGGGCGTTGCATGAAGCCCTGGAAGGTTCACGGATTAGGATCTGCCTGGTCCGCCCCGACTTCTCGAACTCGTGGATGGGCACCACGGTGCTCTTTCCGGTCCCGACTTCGCCCATGAGCACGAAGTGCTCATGGAAGTCGATCGACCCCAAGATGGAGAAGATGGGCAGGTCCGGCGGAGGCGACGGCCGCACTTTGAAGGGCGACTCCGCGCCCTCTTCGGGGACAGCGACCTCCAGTGAATCGTCGATTCCAGCTCCGCTCAATTCGTTCTATCGTTCGGCTGAATTCAGGGAGATTTTAACGTGGATGCGGCCCTTCTGGGAGTCCGGGCCGCTCACGCGTAGACCCTTGCGACCGCCCTTAGCTGCGACCTCGTGAGCTTCACCTGGGCCCCTCCCAGGGAGACCGCAGACACCGTGCCGTCGGCGCCGTCGGTCACTGTCAGCCTTTCGGCGAGCGGCTCCGCCCGTGATGCATCGAGGGACGCCAGGAACGGCGAGAATTCGTCAGGGTTGGCCCAGCCGTGGCGCTCTGATATCGCCTCGACGACCTCCGCCAGGAGAGGCTCTCTCATGGGGGTTGCGTCGACGGGTGGGATGAATGCGGGCCCCCCTTTCACGCCTGCCCTAAACGCCCTTTTTCGGAGTAAGATTCCGTCGCTCGCCTGCAGCGCGAGGACGTCAAAGGAGTCTGTCGGGACGACGTTCCAGTCCACGGACCCCGACCTAAGACGCTTGAGCTTCAGCGAGAGCATTCTAGAAGCCTCCATGCTGTCGAGCGGAAGGAGATGAACCCCTCTTTGAGACATGGCCTTTGTCTCTCGTCTTAGCGCTTCGATGACTCTTCGCTCGGCCCCGCGGTGGTTCAAAGCCAGCACCGTCACCACCTGAAAGGCGCGTGGAGACTTCCCGATGAACAGCAGGAGGCGCCCGTCTACCAGGCTGAGCCCTCTCGCCCGGTCCTGGGCCTCGAGCTTGACCTCTGCCAAAGCGTGCCAGCGGAACGGGAACGCTCTTTCCCTGAGCAGGATCGAATCCCTCATGGGGACCACACGGTTCGCCGCCGCTCTGGCCCTTGCAGAAGGGTATGCGACCATGCCGAGTCCAGCCAGCAGGAAGACAGCTGGAGAGACGACCCCACCCTCTCTGAACGCTACGACGGAGAGGAGGAGCAGAACGCCACCTAGGACAAGGCGGCCCGATGGGAGCCTCGTCTTGGAGCGAGCGTCAGCCTCCGGCGTCGCTCTCCCGGGCCTCAAGAAACAGAAGGCTAGGTATCCGAACGCCAGCAGGGAGACAGGCCAGACGCCAGCTCCCAGTGCCCCGACCCCTAAGACAGCTGCTGCGGCTTTCGTCGCCCATCCCATCAGTGGAACCCTTCCCCGTCTTGGCACGCATAAGCGAACCTGGTGTACTCCTCGAGGGCAGGGTGACGGGCGGCCCAGAACGCCTTGGTGCTCCTCTCCCTCTCTTCGGGGTTGACCGCCTCTGGGTCCCTGTCCTTGTTCCTGGACGCAGCGGCCTTGGTCAACTCCAGCGAGAACTTGGCGTCGTGACCCAAGATGACCCCGCCGTAGGGGACCCTGTCCCATGGGTTGATCGGGTCGATGGAGACGTGGCTGGTCACAAGGACGGCTATGCCGAACTCCACGCAGAGACGCTGGGCGTGGGCGAGGATCATGGCCAGGCCCGAGCTCCTGGCGGGGAGGTCCTGAGTGCTGGGGAACGCCGATTTGAAGGGAGCCGAGATGGAGTCGTAGACCAAGAGCCGCGCCCCTGTCTCGCGTATGATGTGGTGGAGGGCAGACTGGTACGTCGGGGTCTGCCTCATCTTGAGCTCGACCCTCCCCCCGCTCGACACCTCCCTCGCGGCATCGACGCCATGGAGGTTGAGCAGATCTACCACCTCCGGGGTCTGGAAGATCAGCACCGATGGCCCCTTGGGTGGGAGCTCGACCGAATAATCTGGGGAGAAGATGTCAGCGGCCGCGCCAAGATGGGCGTCGGTATATGACACTCCCAGGTGGTTTAGGGCCGAATCAATCGCGTTAATCAGCTGGCCGCGGGTGACAGGCTTCCTGCGGGGAGAGGTCTTCGGCGCCCGGTCCAGCTTTACTTCCGCTACGTTGAATTCCTTTTCGAACCGCTTGGTCATCCTGTCCTTCCAATATGGGACCAGATAGCTCGAGTAGGACTGTTCCGTGTCGAGGATTACGGTGCTCCCACCAGCCGCGGCGACCGAGCACGCCGCCTGGAAGGAGATGATGCTCTTCCCGAGGGCCTTCTCGCCGAAGATTTGAGTAATCGTACCTGTGGCGAGGCCCCCATCGGTAAGCGCGTCTACGGCCGCGCAGTTGGTTCGCAGGTGGTCCATCACTTGCTCAGCTCCTGCAGCAGGCGCATCCCGGACTCGGTCACGGTGTACGAAAGGACCTTTTGTCCTCCTCCGCTCCCTTTGGGCTCTAGGACGAGGAACCCTTCGGAGTGGAGCCTGTCTACTTCGGCCCCGACGTCGGCGGAAAGAAACTGAGGGGAGAGGAACGAGACTATCGACTGCCGGTTCGCGGAGTCGTAGCTCGATATCTCCTCCAGTATGGTCCTTGTCAGTCTGGGGTCGGCGCTGCGCTGGGGCGCGGATGGTAGGCGCGAAGAGGGACTTCTCGGCCTGATGAAGCGGGGGACGAACGCGGTCGAAGAACCCGACCTGTCGTCGCAGACTGTGAAAGAGCACGCGAGGGCGGCCTCCTGCCTCCAACTCCTCCTGGCGTTCCAGGCCTCGCTAGAGTAGACCCGGACAGCCATCGACTCCGTCAGCTTGTCGTTCAGGAGGGCCGGGAGAGGGGTGGAGAGGACGAGAGGGGCGCTAGCCTCCAGGAGATGAGACATCAGCCTCCCGGCGTGCTGGTACCTGGAAAGATTCCTGAACAGCCGATGGGCCCCGGTGACCATCATTGCGTATGGACGTGGTCCCGGAGCCGAGAGGAGATGGAGGATCTTCGCCACGTACAGGCCTGCCGCCAGGTCGGCGGCCTGTGGGTATGGGGCCGAAGCGAAGCTCACGAGGGCACCCCCGCGCATCAGCGGGGCGAAGTCTTCGACGCGCGTGGAATCGAGATGTTTGAGAGCGCCTATCCTTCCCTTCAGCTTGTCCACATAGAAGCCTCTGAAACCTTCGGTCGCCCCGACTACATCGTAAAGCGCGGCGGGAGCGGCCACGTCGTTCTGCTCGGACAGCTTCTGCAGCGCTGCCGAGAGTATCGCCTCCTCCTCTGGGGTAAGGTCTAAGGCGGCTGCGTAGGCCGAAGCGACGAGCTGCCCGTGTATAGCGTCGTCTCCTTCGAGGTGGAACGCCTCATAGAGCATGGACCGGTAGTCGAATGCTTCGAAGTATCCGTGCAACTGAGGCGCTATCGAGCCATCGAGGTCTAGGATGGCGAGGTTCAACCCGGCCTGAGCGCTGGCGAACGCGAACAGAGACGCCAGGGCCCCAGCCTGTCTTCCAAGTAGGAGGACCCTGTCTCCCAGCCCGCGGACCCCGACTGGCGTCCGAGACCTGTCCAGAGGATATCCGAGCCAGTCTCTGGCGTTTGAAATCAACGAGAGAAAGTGCGCTCTGTTCGCTTAAGTCACTGACGCACATCTTGAGCACACAACTTGTGAGCTCAACTTGTTCATATCATCCCCTTCCATGAAGAAGGGGGTTGAAGCACCGCGACACGACCGTGATCTGTTGGGAGATCCTGCGGGCGCTCGCCGGCGGCCCCCAGCTTCCAACAAGGTTGTCGCGGGTTGTCAACGTCCCGTATGACAGGTTCGGAGATTATGTGCAGGTCCTCACGTCGGGCGGCCTCGTGAAGGTCGACTCTTCGGAAGAGCACGAGCGGTACGCCATCACCCCCCAGGGGATGGAAGCGCTGCATCACCTTGACACGGGGTTGAAGATGCTTTTCTCGGCGACGCGGTGAACAAGTTGTGAGCATCTGTTATAAGGAAAAGGAGGTCTGAGGACCGCCATGCCCGAAGACGATGACCCAGGCGTGTCGACGATAGAGATGCACGAGGAGTTCATCCAGCACGTGGAAAGCGGGGGGAGGAAGATCACTCTCCTCGCAGTAATCGCGACCGTCGCGGGAGCCTACTTCGCTGTAAACTACTTCGCCCAATTGGTCGTCTTCCCCTATGTGCTTGGGATAACGAGCCAGAGGGTGAACCTGGTCGATCCGGGCCTGGTCGCCGTCGGAGCGCTGAGCCTTGCGGTGTCCTTGCTCTGGCTCTACGCTGGGATCAGAGACATCATGTTCGGAAGGAAGATGTCGAAGCGTATCAGAGAGATCAGAGCCATGCAGGCGAGGGCCGCCGAGAAGTACGGCCTCGGATCTGGAGACGCTTAGCCTACAGGACAGGATCCCGGCCGTCTTCAAAAAGCGAGGGGCGTCACGGTTCTTCATCAGGATGCGAGGTCCGCGGAACGGACAGGGCCTAGTCTTCTCGCCAGCGGAAGAACTTGACGGCTAGCGCGAAGGTGACCAAGGATATCGCAAGGACCAAACCCATGTCGAAGTATGCAGCTCCGAAGTTGCCATAGATCATTACTTGCGTGAGCCCGTCTATCACATAGTACAGCGGCAGCACGTGCGCGATGGCCTGGAGGTACATCGGCATGGACTGGACAGGGAAGAAGGTGCCAGAGAGGAACATCATGGGGAACGTCACCAGGTTCCCCACTACCGCGGCAGACTCAGGCGTGTTGGAGATGGTCCCGACCAGCATCCCCAGCGACACGAAGAAGAAGGGACCGAGCACAAGGAACACTCCTATTCCCCAGTTGAGCGTTATGTGCGCGCCGAAGACATAGATGCCCACCAAGCTCATGAGGATGAACGACAGCGTGGTGGTGCCGATGTACCAGATTATCTTGGACATCAGCCACTCGGTCTTAGTCAGAGGTGTCAACGACAAGAGCTTGAACACCTTGTCTCTCCTGTAGGTGGAGCTGAGGTTCGTGATGGCAAACATCGGGCTCGTCAGCGCGGCGAACCCGATCAAGCCCGGAACGAGGAAGTCGATGTACTTGTAAGACGAGGAGACGGCGGTCTTCTGAGAAACACCGATTACCCCGGTGCTCCCGTGGAGGTTGAAAGAGTTCACAATCTCGCTTGTGATGCCGAACACCACTGCGCTGGTCGTGGAGGCGGGGTTCCCGTAGACGGTGACGTTCACCGCGTGGTTAGAGAGGAAGTCCGTGGTGAACCCCTGGGGTATCACTATCCCGTCTGTGGACGAGTGAGATGATAGGTACTGTGAGAAGTTGACGCCGGCAGGGGCCGGCCTGAGGACCACGGCGGTGGTGCTGTTCAGGGCGCTTACGAACGCGGTGCTGACCTGCCCCCCGTCTAGGTTCTGGACGTAGACGGTGCTTGGCCCCGAACTCCCCCCGGAGAATATCGCGCCGAAAAGCAGTATGAGGATGATGGGGAAGACGAGGGTGAAGAAGAAGCCCTCCCTGCTCCTGACATTCCCCCTTGCGTAGATCTTGAGCTCAGCCAGCATCCTGCCTAAACTGAAGGCCATGGCTATCTGGCGCCTGCCTCCTCATCACCCGTTTCACCGACGAGCCTGAGGAAGACGTCCTCCAGCCTGTCCTTCCTGACGGTGAGATCGTCCCACCCCGCGCCCGACTCCTCTATTGCGCCTAACGCAACCATCGCGTCGTTCTTGTCCCTCAGAAAGACGGTCACTGTAGACCCGTCGCCATCGACTTCCAATTTGGTGTTCTCCTTCAGATATCTGAGCAGGTCATCCTTCGCCTTCACGACCATCCTCTGGCCGGAGCCGTACTTGGACTCGATTTCGTCGGTGGTCCCCATAGCCACTATCTTGCCGTGGTTCATTATGGCCACCCTGTCGGCAAGCACCTCTGCCTCTTCGAGGTAGTGAGTGGTGAGCATGACTGTACGACCTTCTGCTTTCAGTTTCCTGATGACCTCCCAGACCGCCCTCCTTGCCTGGGGGTCTAGGCCCGTCGTAGGTTCGTCGAGGAAGACCACCTGAGGGTCGTTGACGAGCGACAGCGCCATCCCCAGCTTCTGCTTCTGCCCGCCCGAGAGGTTCTGGAACCAGATGTTCTTGGCTTCGTCGAGGATGACCCTCTTCAGCATCTGGTCGGCGTCGACCTTCGTTCCGAACAGGGTGGCGTAGTAATTCACCGCTTCTTTGGGAGTAGGATAGTCCAGGAACTTGAAACCCTGAGGAATGACGCCTATCTGCTTGTGGAGGTCGTAGCCCGATTTCCAGGGGTCGAGGCCTAGCACCGACGCCGTCCCCTCGTCCTTGTCTCGTAGCCCTTCGAGTATCTCGATAGTGGTGGTCTTGCCCGCTCCGTTGGGTCCGAGAAGCGAGAACACTTCCCCCTTCTTTACCGAGAAGCTGATGCCGTCTACCGCCTGCAGGGAGCCGTACTTCTTCTTCAGGCCACTGACTTCGATGGCAGACAATTGACACGGGCCTTTGGAGTTGGATATTTACGCCGTTGTAGTCACGTCGCGTCCCCACTTGAGGGAACCACGGCCCCAGAACCACCCTCCGAAGAGTAGCATCGCGATGCCTCCGAGCACGAGGATGATCCCGATTATCACCGCCAAGAGCTGCAGTATGAGCACTATGATGTCCACGACGAAACTGGCAAGCAACGCCAGTATCACCGCGCCGACGACGATCATCAGCCCCCCGACTATCTGGGACCTGTGCATGATGTCAGATGAAAGGGCGCGCTATTTATCCTATCGAGTCACTGGCGCCGGCCTGCCGTATCTCTCTTCGATGAATTTCTTCGCCGAGATGGTACCTTCGGCGGGGAGCCCTGCTTCCGCCCATTCCTTCATGCCGCCTTCGTATGCCTTCACGTCGAACCCCTTCTCCTCGAGGAACGCCGCAGCAGCCCTAGAGGCCCCGCACTCATAGCTGGAACAGTGGACCACGATCTCTTTGGACCGGTCAAGCTCCGTCCACCTCCCCTGCTCTAGTTCGTTACGAGGGACAGAGATTGAGCCTTTGATGTGTATCTTCTCATATGCGCTCGCAGCAAGGACGTTGACAACCACGAGCCGCGGTGAACCGAGCTTGGACGCGACCTCATCCTTGCCTATGGTCTTCAATGTCAAACAAGGCGTCCGCCCTGGTGTTAAGGTTTAACGCCCAGAAGTGGTTTATAGTCAGGGCTTCCGGTCATGATGAAGATGAAGATCGGAATCGTGGGCGCGCCGGTGGACCTGGGCCAGCAGCGTCGTGGAGTGGACATGGGCCCGAGCGCCATCAGGATCGCGAGGTTGGAGGAGCGGCTGGAGTCTCTCGGCCATACTGTGAAAGATTTTGGGAACATCCCTACCTCAGACATGGCCACCGCTGCGGTCGGAGACGAGAAGGTGAGATACCTCAAAGACGTCGTCAAACAGTGCGAGATGATAGCGAGGAAGGTCTCCGAATGTGCGAGCAAGGGGCTGTTTCCCCTGGTCCTCGGCGGCGACCAGAGCGTCTCAATAGGGACGCTAGCTGGCCTTCCAGGTCCCGGTACCGGCAGGGGGGTCATCTGGCTGGACGCTCATGGAGACTTCAACACCCCGACCACGACCCCAAGCGGAAACATCCACGGGATGGCGCTGGCGGCGGTCCTCGGATACGGGCACCCGGACCTCGCGAAGCTGGGAGGGAGGGCTCCGAAAGCTTCGGAAAAGAACACGGTCCTGGTTGGCATAAGAGACCTCGACCCTCAGGAGTCGAAGGCGCTGTCGCGTTCGAAGGTCACTGTGTTCACCATGAGAGAGATAGACGAGCTTGGGATGAAGAGGGTGATGCAAAAGGCGCTCGACATCGCGGCCGCCGGAGTGGACCAAGTCCACCTGAGCGCCGACGTCGACTCGATCGACCCAAGGGAGGCGCCGGGAACAGGGACGCCTGTCAAGGGCGGGCTCACGTATCGCGAGGCGCAACTGGCGATGGAGATGCTCTCTGACTCGCGAAAGGTGACTTCTGCCGAGTTCGTCGAAGTTAACCCGATACTCGACGTGTCCAACCACACCGCGGAGCTCGCGGTCGAACTCGCCCTGTCCCTTTTCGGGAAGAAGATAATCGAGCGCGCATAGCGGGGCTCGCGGACTCCCTGGCTCGGCGTCTCGCCTCCGCTGCGCTCGGATTTCCAGGGCGCGACGTATGCCGTGTTTCGTGCGAGAGCCTACGGGTTGTTTATAATGGCGAGTCGAAGGGCGTGCGAAAGATGCAGACTCAGCCAGCAGCCGAGCCTCAAGTCATCCCCACTGGGACGTCCAGCCACCAGCTGCGGGCATTGCTCGCGATGGTGGGCGTGGCCCTCCTCCTCAATTATGTGGAGACCATGATCCTCCCAGGGATACTCACAATCCAGACGTACTTCTCGACGACCGTCAGTGCTGTTTCTTGGATAACCTCTGCCTTCCTCATAGTCGGGAGCGCGGTTTCGCCCCTCTTTGGGAAGCTAGGGGATAGCTACGGAAAGAAGAAGATGTTTCTGATCGCTCTTGTGTTCTACACCATCGGTGTTGGGGCGGCGGGGTTTTCCCCGTCAATCTACTTTTTGATAGCAGCCAGGGCCGTCCAAGGCATCGGCTTTGCCATAGTCCCCCTCTCGCTGGCTATCATCGCTGAGACATTCCCAAAGGAGCGGATTGCGACTGCCCAGGGGGTCGTCAGCGCGACTTTCGCCATCGGGGCCGCAGCAGGGCTGATCTTGGGGGCGTACATAATCCAGGACCTGGGGTGGCAGTGGGCCTTCCACTCCGCCTTCATACTCAGTGTGTTACTCTTCGCGGTGATCTGGCGGTTCCTCCCTCAGGGGCACACCGGAACCGGGCGAAAAGTAGACTATGAGACGGTCGTGCTCCTCATGGCTGGAGTATCCCTGGTGCTGTTCTATCTCAGCGAGGGACCGTACGAGGGGTGGTACTCGGCATATGGCCTTGCGGCGCTCGTAGCCGGGCTGGGTCTCACCGTCGCGTTCTTCGTGGCGGAAGCCCGCAAGGAAAACCCGCTCATCCAGCTCAGCCTGCTGAGGATCCGGAACGTGCTGGTCGCGAACGGCATCGGCGTCATCTCCGGAATCGGGATGTTCATGCTCTTCTACGCGGTGGTCTATTTTGCCGAAGACCCATCGCCTCTGGGGCTTGGCCTTGACGTGCTGAGCGCCGGCCTTACCATAGGCCCCGCCGCGATAGCGATGCTCGTAGCCGGTCCCGGCGTAGGAAGGATGGTCACCCGCTACGGTCCGAAGCCTGCCATGATCCTGGGCGGGACGATAGCCATCGTCGGATTCGGGCTCTTCATATTCAACAAAGGCACCACGACAGACCTCGTCATAGACACGGCGGTGTCGATGATCGGGGCGGTATCGCTCATCATCCCCATAGTGAACATGATCAGCGTGTCGCTCCCTAGGGACACCGTGGCCACGGGGCTCGGGCTCAACACCATGCTGAGGAACATCGGGGGCGCCGTCGGGCCGGTGGTTGCCACGACGATAATGAGCACTTACACCACCATCGTCAAGATCCCTCACCAGACCCCTCAGGGGGTAATCCTAGTGCCGGTGGCCTTCCCCAACGGCACGGCCTTCGATTACGTCTTCTACCTGGGGATTGCCGCGATGCTCTTCGCGGTAGTCCTTTCCCTCGCGACGAAGAACTACGTATTCAGGAAACAGGCCCCATAAGCCAGATCCGTCCCCGCTCTGACGGGGAAGCTACAATTCTCTAACATGAGAAACGGCTCCCCGGTTTATTATCGCAAGGTACTCTTCAGACGCTCGCGAGTTAGCATGGCCCAGATGTCGCAGATGAGAACTGAAGAGAAGGGGGAGCAGACCTCCAGGCTGCTCATCATTCTCTCGAAGGGGACGATGGACATGGTCTACCCGGCGCTGATGATAGCGACCACGGGGGCCACGATGGGGAAGGAGGTCCACATGTTCTTCACATTCTGGGGGTTGGACGCCGTGAACAAGAAGAAAGTCAACTCGATGAAGGTAGCAGCAGTGGGGAACCCGGGGATGCCTATGCCGAACATACTGGGGATGATCCCCGGCATGACCGCCATGGCCACCAGGATGATGGAGGGGAAGATGGCCAAGGCGAAGGTACCATCGATACCAGAGATGTTCCGCATGGCGAAGGACCTCGGGGTGAAGCTGCACGCCTGCTCGACCACCATGGAGGTGATGGGGACCCCCAAAGATGACCTCATACGCGAAGTAGACGACGTCGTGGGAGCGGCCACCATGTTGTCCTTAGGCGAGGGTGGACAGATCATCTTCATCTAGGTGAGTGGGTTGTCAGCACTAGAGCAACACAAAGTATTGGACTGCCGGGGCAGCTTCTGCCCTGGACCGATCACTGAGCTCTTCAAGGCATACCGAAGCGCCCAGCTCGGGGACGTAATCGAACTGTGGGCCACCGACCCTGCCGCCAAGGCGGACATCGCAGCGTGGGCTCAGAAGAGCGGGAACGAGCTCCAGAATGTCTCGGAGGAGCAGGGGTACGTCCGGATACTCGTCAAAGTGACGAAGAAGAGGAGCTGAGTGAGTTGGAGCACATCGTGGTGGTTGGGTCGGGGGACGGGGGGACGTTCACAGCCAACCTGCTGGCTTCTGAGCTCGGCAAGGAGATCCGGGATGGGTTAGTTTCCTTGCAACTGGTTGGGGAGCACCTCGAGCACCCGTTCCAGCCCGGAAACCTGGATATTGCGTTCAAGGGAGCCGCACCTCGCAAGTACCTCCGCGACGAATCGCGGCTCCTCCGGAAGGGGGTTGAGTTCCTCCATGACCCCGCGGCGTTGATCGATTTTCGGCAGAGGATGGTCAGCACGAAGGGAGGGAAGATACTACCCTTTGACCACCTGGTGATCGCGACTGGCGCCGTCGCAGACCCTACGATCATCCCAGGGCTTGCTCAGGGGGCGCTGAACTTCCACACGGGCCCCGAGGACTCCAGCAAGATCTGGAAGGCGCTCCAAGATTTCAAGGAGGGGACGGTGGTGGTGGCGATCGCCAGCGCCCCGCACAAGTGCCCGCCGTCTCCCAATGAGGCGGCGTTCATGCTGGACGAGTTCTTCAGGAAGAAAGGCATCAGGGAGAAGGTCAGGATACGGTTCCTCACCCCGTATCCGAGGGCCTATCCCGCAGAGAGGGTCTCCGAGGTGGTGGCTCCCATGTTCGACGAGAAGGGGATCGAGGTGACCACTTTCTTCAACGTCGACAAGGTTGATCCCGAACACAAGAAAATTACGTCGATGGAAGGGGAGTCGTTCGACTACGACCTGCTGATCGCGATCCCACCTCACCACGGGGCAGATGTGGTCGTAAGGTCAGGCATCGGAGACAGCGACGGATATGTTCCGACGGACAAGGGGACCATGAAGGTCCTCGGCCAGCCCGGAGTCTATGCGATCGGAGACGCCACCAACATCCCTGTTTCGAAGTCTGGCGTGGTCGCTCATCTCCAGTCGGTGGTGGTGGCCCACAACATCGTCAACGAGGCGCGGGGCACCCACGACGAGCTCGCCTACAATGGGAGGATCAACTGCCCTATGGAGGTCGGAGCACACAGGGCGATCTTCGTGTCGGCGACCTACGCTTCCCCTCCCGAGGATCAGTCTCCTTCTACCATCAAGTACATCGAAAAGCGGTCTTTCGCCATGATATACTGGAGGGCGCTCAATGGGAGCCTGGAACGGGTGTTCGACATGTTCTTCGGCCCGACGCGGTTCCCCGTGGAAGAGCTGCAAGAAGCAAAGACCGCCTAGGCTGAGAGATCCGCAAGGTGCGCGGACGTAGTAAGCGACCAGCGCTTCGCGCCGCGATGGGAGGCGTGCAGGCAGCGGTGCAATTCACCCCGCTCAGAGTGAGCCCCGGGGAAGAATATCCGGCCCCTAACGGGAGCCACAGCGAAGCGGCCACAGATAGCGGCCCGCGAAGCTACACCGGGTACCTGGGCGGATGCCGGGACAGTTCTTCGTTCAGCTTGACGAAGCTCGAAACTGTACCGACATCAAACCACTCGTCGGGGGTGTAGTAGGCAGCGACTTTGCCCCCTCTCCTCAGCAGCTCCGGGATGAAATCGGTCATGAGGTCGGTCCTCTTCTTGCTGGCCGTCTTCGCTATCAGCTCCATGGCGTCGGGTCCTGCGACCATGGGCCCCGTGGTGACACTCATGTCTATCTTGGGCTTTTCCTTGAAAGACGTGACTACGCCGCCGCTGACCTCCGCCACCCCTACTGGGAGGGTGTATCCCTTGTCCAATACGAGGGTCACGTCAGCGCCCGACTCCCGATGGACCCTGAGCAGCTCGGTGATGTTGAGGTCGGTTAGTATGTCCCCATAGTAGATGAGGAGCTCGTCGCACCCCTCGAGGGAACCCCCTTTGATGGCATTCGCCACCGCGTTAAGGCTGCCGCTCGATCCAGGCCTGTCTTCTGAATATGAGATCTTCATCCGTTGCGTTCCCCCGTCTCCGAAGTATCTCCTGATGTCCTCTGACCTGTATCCTGTGAGGAGGGTCACCCTGGTGATGCCATGGTGGCGCATCAACGCGATGATGTAGGCCAGGAGAGGGAGCTTCTTAGGGCCGATCGGTATCATCACCTTCTGGAAGTAGTCTGTGAGCGGCTTCAGGCGCTCTCCCCTCCCGCCGCAGAGGACGGCCGCCTGGGTGCTCCGCTTCATGGGCCGACCAGGCGGCACATCGCTATTAATTGTTGGGAGACCGAGGTCGGGCTCCCTTCAGGATCGGGTACACAGAATCGAGCAGCTCCAGAGAAAGCGCTCCGTTGTTGACACCGACCTGTTCGATTTGAAGTCCGAGCGGCACGCTCGTTCCTTCTCTCTCGACACCGTCGACGACTTCGCCAAAGACCTCGGATGCTATCCTTACCGACTCCTCGCCCATGGCCTCGCTGCGAAGGAGTTTCTTCCTGATGTCGGGAGGCACCACGACGTCAAGCGACTCGAGCAGGCGGAGGATGCCCTCGGTGGGCACCGTGGTGAGGCTGACAAACACAGTTACAGGCCTGGTCCCTCTCCTATCGCAGAGTTCCTGGTAGTCCCTGAGGAGACCAATGACCGGACCAGACTCGAAGGTAATTTGGCCCGTGACGAAGTCGCATCCTGCGGATGCCTTGTTCCACAGGCGCTCCGCTTCGGAGATCTTCCCCAGACTGGCCCCCTTTTCGTCTGTCCCGGATGAACTCCGGGAGAAGATGCATATCCCGCCTAGCGTGGTAGACTGGGTCTTCATCCCCCTGACCAGGCTGAGCGCCTGGACGACGTCAGGCCCCGGGAGCCTGTCCTCTCGCCTCTCCCTCCCCACGAGGATGAGGTTGGGGATCATGTAATCCGCGAGCACCTTCCGGACGCGTCGGAGGAGCGCTTCCTTCTCCAGCCTCGGTGCGATCAGGTTGACGATGGGCTCCTTGTGGTCCCTGATCATCAACGCATACTCCTCTGGGGGTATCGTGGCCGGGGAATACACCACTTCGCCCCGCTCAGACCGCCTTCTGATCAGCTCTGGGATATTGATGGCTGCTATTCTGCCGTCGTTGAGAACGTCATCGAGCACCCGCAAGTCTGTGCCGAATCTGGAAGTGTCCTTCCGCGGAGGCACGATTTCGTAGATGACAGGACGGCTTCCCAGGGACGCCTTCAGTGCCAACTGAGGTCGTTTCAGGCGTACTCTTTCCTAAGCATTTCCGCCGCCTTCGTCATCGACTTCAGCTTGGCGAACGCCACGTCGGTGGGGAAAGTCCTGAACATCCCAGGCGCGAAGCCGCAGTCCGGGTTCAGCCAGATCCGCTCCGGCTCGATGGACCCGATGACCCGTTTCACCCTGGAGACGATGGTGCCGGGGGACTCGACCTCATAGTCCTGGACGCTTACGACCCCGAGCCCTATCTCCATCTTTTCGGGGAACTCTTTCACCAGCTTGGCTGGGTCTCCTGTACCAGGCGAGGTATATTCGAGGACGAACTGGTCGGCCTTGGTCTCTAGGAGCTCCGGAAGGAACCTTTCGTAGCCGAGGTCGAAGTATGGGGAGTCTTTGTTCGGCCACCTGTCCATGTGGACCCCCAGCCTGACCCCGTCCACTCCCTTGGTCACCTCGTTGAGGAGGTCGACCGCGAGCTTCAGCTCCTGTTTGAACCCCCTGTATTCCTGGCCGTATAGCTCGTTGAAGACTCGTCTGTACCTGTCGGGCTTGTCCCCCGCTTCGGTCAGGTCGCCGAGCATGGGCTCGTCTATCTGGATGAAGGAGACCCCCGCTTCCTTGAGCCTGAGCACTTCCTTCCTCAGCAGCTTTGCGTAAGCGTAGGCGAAGTCCTCGGGGGTGGGATAGGCCGCCTTCGAAAGCTTGCTGTGCCAACTCTCCCACATGACGAGGTACGGTGCCGGGAGCGTGACCTTGAACGGCCTCTTGGAGTACTTCCGCGCCGCCTTGAACTCGTCAGCGGCGATGACGGAGTCCTCGAGCTCTTCGGCGATCACTGCTCTCATGTATGTTAGCTGTACCTTGTTCCTCTTCAGTATCTCCATCGCATCCGCGTTGAGCTGGGTTATGTGCATCACCTTGAAACCCGGAATCTTGTCCCCGACGAAGCTCACGAAGCTGCTGCGCCTCTGCTCACCGTCGGTGATGACTTCTACCCCGGCTTCTTCCTCCTGCGCGATAATCGACTTCGTCGCCCCCTCGAGGAGTCTGTCGAGCTCTGCCTGTTTCACCTCGCCTTTGGCGTGCCGTTTGGTGGCGTCGATGAGCTCCCTGGAACGGGGAAAGCTGCCGACCACGGTGGTCGTGAAGGCCAACGGGCCGCCATGTCAAAGGCGCGAGATAAAGGAGGCGGCCCTTATCTCCCGTCGTAGGTCTGGATGGGGGGCGCCTCGGCCGGGCTGACGTCAAGCTCGCCCTTCCTTCCTGCCCGGTTGATCTCCAATCTCACCTTCCCTCCCGACTCCGCCTTCGAAATGGCCATGAGCAGGTCTTTGGTGTGCTTCACCCCAGCCCCGTCAGCCCCCACGACGACGTCCCCGTTGCGCAGCCCTGCGAACTCGGCCGGGCTTCGGGGGACCACTTCTGCCACAAGGAAACCTGTGTCGGTCTGCAGGCTGTACCTTCGGGCGAGCTGTGGGGTGACGTCGATTCCCGAGATCCCGATCCATCTTCGGCTCACCCTCCCGTTCTGGAGTATCTCCTGGGCGATCCTCTTCACAGTGTTGATCGGTATCGCGAACCCCATCCCCTGCGCGTAGGGTATCATCAGGGTGGTGATCCCTATGATTTTGCCGTCAAGGTCTGCCAACGGCCCTCCGCTGTTGCCTGGGTTCACTGCGGCGTCGGTCTGCAGCAGTCCTTCGAAAATGAAGTCCGAACCCGGAAGGGGCCTTCCTTTGGCGCTCAACACCCCCATAGACACGGTGGGACCCCCTGGAAGCGCGAGCGCGTTGCCTATGGCGAGCACGAACTGGCCCACCCTGACGGCCTCGGAGTCGCCGAGCTCTGCTGCAGGGAGGTCAGAAGCGTTGACTCGAATCACTGCCACGTCGGTTGCTTCATCCGAACCCACCACTTCGCCGGTGAACGTCCTGCCATCCTTGAGGCTCACGTGGACCTGGTTCGCGCCGTCGATGACATGGTTGTTGGTGACTACTAGCCCGTCCCTGTCGAGGATGATTCCCGAACCCTGGCCCTCCAGCGGGACGATGCCGAAGAATCGTCTCTCGAGCCTCATGCTGCTCACGCTGACGATGCTCTCGCCGAGCTTCTCGACTGCTGCTGTTACTTGACCCTCGAATCCTGAAAGCGCCATGGTCAGCTCCCCAGCCCCCAGCTCCTTATGTTGAGCGGGAATACCGCAAACCTAGTCAGTTTATTGCACACCCTGACTTTAGCAGGCTCTGACTTTTACAACTTTCCCCGCTTCTCTTACACCCAGTTGTTGGGGGATCTCACTAGTCCTGGATGCTTGACTGCGAAATCTTCTCCTTCGGCCACAACCCAACTACCCCTCTCGCTAGAGGATCAGGAATTGAGAACCGTTCCGACCACGTAGATTCTCTTGAAAAGGGCATCAGTCAACCGGGTTCCAGACTCCTGTGGTAGGTCCCCTATGTCGGGAATTATGCTATACAATCGGTCTATGAATTCTTGCTTGACCAAATCGACCGTCGAAACTCTGGTAAGAGTTTCGACCTTCTTGCAAAGCTCAGTGAGGCTTTGGGAACCATAAGCAGCCCGAAGCGACTCGTCTACCATACCGCTCTCAAACTTGGTCCTCATGGCGCTGTCCTTCTCTAGGATGTCCGAAATCAAATCACTAGTCAATGTAAAGAGGTTATTGGATTTGTTGTTGATAAGACCAGAGATTACAGTATTGAAGGCCGTAGGACTGTTTTCGGACGGCTCTAGCAGTGAGAGAACCGAGAGGGCATCGGAGCCAACAATATACCTCCGTACCAAGTCCCTTATCACCTCGAGCGGGTTCGCTTTGGAACCACCCTGCATTACTTCCCGAAGCGCATCATTAGATGGAAAGACACGAGTTATGTAGAAATTCAATGGCTTCGTCGTTTTAGTTATCTGCTTCGCCCGCACGAACAAGTCTTCGAACATGGCCGCAAAGTCCTCGAATGTCATCCCATAAGGAACAAGACCAATCCTCGTCCCAGCTCCACTGCCACTTTCGAACTGCCTTAGCCTAAGGTACCCAGAGTCTATTCCGGCTAGATCTTCCTCAGCAGCTTCAATGGCGTTCTCCTGCGTCCGCATGAACTCGATGAGGGCAGTACTGTGGGGGATCGTCAGAATGTATGCGGTGAGTACGCCAGCGGAAAGGAACTCTCTCGCTACATTTACATCAATTTTGCTCATGAATTCCTTGATGGATTCCGCGTAGTTCTGGAGTACCTCATTTTGCAGACCTAGCTTCTCGTCTCTCTTCAAAATCGACTCGAATTCCGTTCGTCTCATCGCCAGGAGTGTGTCCTCACCCAACACAACGATTCCGGAATGGAGCTTTTCCCGGTAAAATGGAAAGCTCGGGTCAGGGTTTGGGTTTGCGACTGTTTCGAGGGCCGCTTCTTTCAGGGTCGCTTTGTCCCTTGAGATATTTGCTACATAGAGTTTGCTGTAATTGAACAGAACCTTGGCACCAAATAGCTCCCAAAAGAGGTCCTCAGCCAGCTTCTCCGAGGCTCGGTCATTTTCAAGACTCAAAGAGAGTGCTGATGCAGCCTTGGCCAACTCAGAATGCTGTTCGTCGGACAAAGTAATCTGGTCAAGTTTCTTACTGACCATAGTGAGACCTACCTCAAAGAACAACAGTGGAAAGTCTAGCCCCCTCTTTGGTCCGGAGTCGCTTAAGATATTGCTGAACGATGGGAGATTCGCATCTACTGCTATCTGATGACGTTCAAGAAAAGCGTGAAATGTAGAAATCTTACTGAACAGCTTTTCGTAGATATTGTACGAATCGCTGAATGAGGCCAGATCGAAGCTTGGCAACTGGGCAAGTAGGAGCACAAGATACTCGTTGAATCGCCGTTTGGGTACGAACCCTTTGACCACGAGAAAATCCGCCAGGGGCCCCAAGTTCTTGGAATTTACCATCGCGGAAAAAGACTCCAGACCTTTGTCGGAACCTATCACGTAGAAGTAGAGCAATCTAGTGACATCAGGGTTTACGTCTCTGGCCACTTTGGCGAATTCTCGAACTACTTCTTCCTCAACTTCTGATATCTTCTTTGGAACGAAGGAATCCACAAAGGAAACATCACTCAACCCGAAGCGCATACGCTCATTTGTCCTCGCAACGCCACGCTTCACACGCAAGATTTCCTGTTCAAGGCTCTCGACGCCTTCTTCGACTCTTCCTAAACGGAAATCGTCAGGGGATGACCTTAGTACAAGTGTCAAATGCTCAATGAATGCCTCTCTCGAAAACTCCTTGTGGAGGCGAAATACTCGCTTCTTGGCAATGAGGCTCGCCAGATACCTGATTTGGACATTCGAGGTCTCTGAATTGAATATCGACTTCCAGATCTGTTCGCGCGTCACATCGCCCACGCCCTCTACCAGAATTAGTGTCTCTACGGCAGCCGTAGACGGCAACTCACCACCACCTGTCTTGGTCGATAAGTCCACCAGGTTCTCTCCGCGAATCTTCTGGTGAACCTGATCTGCAATGTATTTTATGACACCTTCTTGCCACTCCGTCGGATCGGAAGAAGGTGGTGAAAGTCCAGTAATCGATTCCCTATTGATTGCAATGCTTAGGTCATATGAGTCCAATACCTTGAGACATTCCTCCTTTAACAAGCGGAGGTTGTGGTAGAATTCCGTTGCCCTAGTTTTGAAATCTAGCAGGGTGTAGTCTTCCATGCCGAATAGAATATCGGAGAGAGTGGCGCGTGCCCCCTCGTCCAGTCCCTGGCTATCCACCAAGTTTTTGGATATAAGCAGCATCGCAAAGGCATCTCTAACGCCAGAGTCCTCCTTTGAATCTCCCTTGACTTCCGCCCACGTCGCCTTGATGTTCTCTCTATCCCAAGTCTCGTAATACATCAGTCGGAACAAGACGCTGGGGATTTCTCCGTAGATTGATGAAGCAGCTTCTGAGAGTCCACCAAGCCATGCCGTTTTATTGGTGGTGAGTTTGACTCGGCCCAGGAAGGCTCGCTTGGCGTCGAGTGAATAGGAATCGAAGTCGTATCTCTTCAATGCAAAAGAAAACCTATCCATGAATTGGTCCACTTCAAGCGCCCTTTCGAACTTCGACATGAAGGGGAAGAATGAACTGGCGTTAGTAGCGATCTGGCCCAGGTCTGCCTGGAGCGTGGCGAACAATCTTCCTACGACCGTTGTGTCATTCCTTGGGGTTGGAAACTTCGATGAGGTGGTTACGAGCCTCTCGTTGAATCCGTCTATATCGGATTCTGCACTCGATGAATTGCGTGATATGCTCCTAAGCTGACCTCGGACCTCGGCAACTGTAACCGTACTGATTATGCCCCAGGCAGCAACAAAACCACAGAATAGACCGAAGTTAATAGGATAGGTGAAATAGCTACCAAGCAGCCCGACAAGTACCAGTAGGGATATCTGGATTAACATGTATACTCTAAGTGAATAAGTTGACTTGTACAGGGTACTCCTAATCCGAATCCGGAGGTTAGCGAGACCAGCTGCCGTCTCACGCGAGATTTGGGCGTGATATTCCTTGATAGTCTGACCATCTGCCGCTAATTGCGCTGAAACATTGTCAATCTCCATTTTTGTATCAGCGGCATGCTTGTTAGCTTCGGATTGACTCGCTTCGAGTTTATCTTTGATAGCGACTTTCTCATCAGCGAGAGACTCGGTAGCGCTAGGCGGTTGGTCACCGTACTCGTCTGACAACTGACCAAGGTTTCATTCTCCAAAGGCATTAAGTGTTTCCAGGCAATTCATTTTATCACTGCCACAAGGGACTTTTGGCCTTCGGTCAGCCCGTCAAACGTCCTTTGTCCTTCCTCTGGCGCTAGCAAGTACTTCTAAGAGAAATTGGGGTAGCGAATGAATTCCTGTTGCATCTAGGTCGGCCTTGTTAAGAAGGTCTGGTTGCCTTCCTAGCCAGAAGACTGTTCCTAGACGCGATTCTGCAAGGTCTTTACACGGCAGACTTGCTGAAAAAGGGGAGCTGAGTGGCTAATCGGAATCTTCGACCTTGTAGGTAGTCCGGAATTCGGGGTATTCCCTGTGCACCTTCTCTTTTACCGAAGGGGGAGGTAATGTGCCAATCATCGCCTTTACCTCGGCCGTCGTTGCCATGAGGTCTTCAGGGGTTCTTCTGAGAAACTTATTCGCCAACTCCGATCCTTTTGTTGTCAACTTGATTTGTTTCGACTCATCGCGAGGCCTTTCACCCCAGCGATGGCGCTCGACTGATATCAGGCCGAGCCCAGATAGCCTTGCCAAGTCACTTTCTATGTTCGCTGGCACAGGGCCCCTATCTGCTTTCTTGAACTCGTCGTGGGGGAAGCTCTCCCCTAGGCCAAGCTTCTCCATTTCCTTCCATTGATAGAAGAGCATCTTATTTAGGTGATACTGAAATTGGACTTCTTCCTTGTTGTGGAACCCTCCCATCTGAGCCTTGAGCACTAGCAGAATGGGGAAATCCCGAGGCTCAATTCCAGCCTCTCTTGCGAGTGTTTCTAGTTCAACCCGAGCGACGTCTTCGAGTCTGACTCGTATCTTCCCTGTCTTTGTATTCTTGATTGCAGGCACATCTAGATGGATTGTTTTGTTGTCCCAACTCACCGTAGCCACTCCAGTCCTCGTCTCCTTCCACGCTCCTTGACTCATTTCTATTTTCACTCTATTTCTTCTTCGTGTCCCAATGAACTTTGGAATGCATTGCTATCCTGAAACCAGTCACGACGCATAGGTCTGACTCGTTCCGGAAGGTGATTACGTACCGCGTTCCTTCCCACTCCTCTGTATCCACCCATTTGTCGTTCTCACCCCGTTTCTTCGCTTTTGAGGAATTGGACTTCCATTTTTCGACGACCCTTTTGATGATAGTCGAGTGGACTTTGGACTCCTCTAAGACATCGGGGTCTATCAGGACCTCGTCATAAGACATTTTGTCGTCTCACGAGGGTTGCCCCGACTCTTCATAAGGATGCTGGGTCGGTGCGGTCGACTACTTACATACCACTCGGGCAGGTCTTCGAGCCCCGCCGTATAAGCTTAGTGAAGGCTGGGTTCGTTTACTACGGGGTGAGAGTTGTTCAACATATTCTCCTGTGGCGTCCGTCACCGAAACGTGAGAAGTGAGAGTGTCAAGTGTTGGGACCCCTAAAACAGTACTGTTTCTAGGGACTGCTACGTCATTTCCTCGTTCTGTGACCCAGATCCGGCTTCGTCCCAGTTGTCAGCGAACACCAGCTCGCCTGTAGGGGTGATTATTCCACTGAAGCTTCTAACTTCGAGCGGGATTATCCTAACCATGCTCACACCGTCGACGGTCATTGGCTCCGCCCTTCCCCTTACCTCCACTCCCCTGACGCGCCAGGGGTCAACGGAAAGCACGTCGTCGACGACGAAGGCCACTCTGTCGTTCGCCGTCAGATGCCTGTACTTCAGGCTGGAAGTGAGGTTCCACCCCCCGAAAGTGATGGTCCTCCCATCGAAACGGTAGCTAACCGGGACGACGTGTGGCTCTCCTTCAGGAGAAGCGGTGGCGAGCCGTCCAAGGAAGCTCTCCGCGAGATATGACGCTTCGTTTTCAGAGAACACCCTTCTGTGGCGGACTTCCTTACCCCTGCCAATCATCCAAACTGGCGGCGGTCAGCTAGATTTTAAAACCAGTAGTCTTTCAGGACTAACTAGCAATGGCCAACGTTCCCAAGTCAGAGCTACTTGACGCCAAGGTGGTTGCTTCGTGCTCGGTGGTCCACCAGACTTGGAACGAGATAACCAGGACCTGGACGTTCCCCACGATCCACATGCTCGGCCAGATCGAGCCTACGAGGTTCAACGAACTGAAGAGGCACATCAAGGGCATCAGCGCCACTTCGCTAGCCGAACGCCTCACCCAGCTCGAAAAGTTCGGGGTCGTGCAGAGGAAGGTGTACGCCGAGGAGAAGCCCAGGATCGAGTATTCCCTGACGGTCAAGGGGCACGAGGTTTACAAGATCCTCTGTGAACTGGCGGGGTGGTCTAAGCGTTGGGAGGGTAAGGAACCCAACAGCAGAGAATTCTTAGTGCAGAAGTAGATCTTTAGAACGTGCTAATCGTCGTCTTTCGCGACCGGGCTTCTCTTTGAAGCAACCCTGTACAGTAGGCCACCCAGCGCGAGCGCAATAATGACCGGGACGGACAGGATGGCGTTGGCAACGGGGCCCTGCGTCGCCACCGCTGCGAACTGCGAGGATGGCAGCAACGAGGAGAGGCCACCGCTTACTCCGGTAAAAGAAAAGGAGCTCGATGAGGAAGACAGGTTCGTATAGTTGGACGCCGCGCTTTTGCTTTGGCTAGAAGTCCCAGCTGTGACCACGTATAGAACGCTGGTCCCCGACGTGGTGGTCGCCGTAGCTGCGGTTGTAGTCTCGGTAATCCTAGGCGCAGCGAATGTAAGGGATAGGGTGGACAACGTCGACCCGAGCCCCCCTGCGAGCGCAACCACCGCCACTCCCACCAGGATGCCGGCAACCAAGCCAGCCCCGAAGCGCCTACTTTCCATGTTCAAGGCTTTGGCCCCGGGTTGTAGTTAGTTCTACTTCTCAGAACGGCTTCCGCCTCCAGACTCGCCACGTCTCATACCAGAAGACAGCCGAGCCTCCAGCGGTCCCGATCACCGCGTAGAGGTTGAGCGCCGACCTGTCCAGGAGCAGGTAGGCGACCGCCATCGTGGTGAAGAACGCGGCGTAGAAACCTAGCCGTGGGAGGGTAAGTCCCGCGACGCTCACAAATGAATGCAGGATACCCGTATCGACCTTCTTGGCAAGCACGTACCTTTCGTACTGGTCCTTCTCGACCAGACCCAGCTCTACGAGCTTGTCCAAGTGATGGAACGCTACAGAAGGGCTCGAGAAACCCAGTTCCTTCTGCGTCTCCCGCACGCCGATGGCCTTCCCGTGCTTGAGGAGGTAGAGATAGACAGTCAGGGTCTTCCCGCGTAGCGCGTAGTCGATCTTCTCGCGCGTCGGAAGGTCGTCGGGCATGTCAGGGGTTTGAGAGGGCTGATTTCATAAGTGCTCTGTTCGCCAGGAGCGAACGGCCTGTTCTCCGGGCTGGGACTAAATCGTGTCTGATGCTACCCTAGGCCATGGACTTGAGCGGAAAAGTCACGGTGAAGAAAACCCTGTGGGGGATTGCGGTCGTGGTGGTGGCTGTCGGTATAGCAGTCGGTGTGTTTTCAGATTTCGCTGGTTCGGGTTCGTACTTGTCCGCGGGGGCGTCCTCCCAATACGTTCCGTCTGGAGGCTTTTCATCGGCTAATGCGCTGTTTGGCGTGGGCGGGTCGAACGTCTACGGAGGCACTCAGGTGATAGGCAACGGCGGGACGAGCCTTACCGTTACCACTGCGACGACCACGACGACCATCAGCCCGGGGCCCACCGTGGCAGGCGCTAACGGAAACGCGACACAAGGCACCCCGTCTGGGAACGGGGGCTTGATCGAGTTCTCCAGCCAAGTCCAGCTCCAGGATGTCTCGCCACAGCAGACCGCCTCGGGAGTCGTGGCCCTGGCTTATGCGGTGGGAGGGTATGTGGCATACCAGTCAACCTACAGCTCATCGGCGAACGTCGTCATCCGAGTCCCTTCATCCCAGTATCAGGAGACTCTCGCCAAAGTCGAGGCGTTCGGCACCGTTGAAGGTTTGATATCGAACTCGAACGACGTGAGCGTACAGTACACCGACCTGAACGCGACGCTCGAGTCGCTACAGACCGAACAGGGCGCTCTCCTAAGGCTGTTAAACTCCTCGACGTCGGTCAACTCGACCCTGGCCATCGAGTCCCAACTGCAGGGGGTGGACCAGCAGATCAACGAGGCGGTGAGCCAGATCATGCAGACGAAGACCCTTATCGACTTCGCGACCATCGACGTCACAATATCTCAGACGTCTGTGGCCGCTCCTCTCTCTGTGGCTTTGACCGCGACGCCGAAGGATGGGGAGGCGCCTCTCAGCGTCACACTCAACGCTGTGGTCAAAGGCGGTGAGCAGCCCTACGTGGTGAACTACAACTTCGGGGACGGCTCAGCGAGCCAGGGGGAGATTGTGATCCACACCTTCACCCAGCCCGGGAACTACAACGTCACAGTAACCGCTACCGACCAGAACGGGACCGCCGTCGAGCAGTCTGTTCTCGTTCATGTGTCCGCAGCATCGGGGCTGTCGGGCCTCGGTGGGTTCATCGGGACGGTCTCGGGACTGTTCGTCAGCGTGGTCGAGGGGATAGCCGAGGTGGCAGTAGTGGTCCTCCCCATCGCCGCGGTTGGCGCGGCAGTTGGGATACCACTACAGAGGCGGTCGAGCCGAAAGAAAGAACCTAACCCTGCGAGCTAGGCGTCTCGGCGTGAGCCTTCTTGTTCTGCCTCCAGAAGTAGTAGGCGGTCGAGACGCCAAAGACTAGGAAGAAGGCGACAAGTACCAGCATGACGTAGGCAAGCAGGTCCGCAGTCGCAAGTGGCACGACCGAGAGAAACGCGCTGATCAAGGACGCCATAGCAACCGTCCCAGGCGTCGGGATTTAGAGCCTTCGCCAGAGCCCCGACAGCCGTATTAACAGGAAGGAAAGTCGCGTCGGTCTTGCCAAAGTTCACCGTCGACCCGAAGGACGTGATGAGGAGGTACAGGGTGATCGCCGTGGTCGGCGCGTCGAAGAACCCGGAGAAAGAGGCGTACACGGTACCCGCATACCTGCAGGAACAGGGATACACCATCATACCGGTGAACCCGACGGCCGACGTCATCAACGGGGCGAGGGTGTTCCCCACCCTCTCCGACATCCCCGACGAGCTTGCCCGGAAGGTGGATGTGGTCGACGTCTTCAGGCCGTCTGAGGAGTTCCCTCAGGTTGCAAAGCAGGTCGCAGAGATGAAGAGGAGGACCGGACGTCCGTACGTCTTCTGGGGCCAGCTCGGGCTGGAAAACGAGGAAGCAAAGAAAGTCCTGGCGGACGCGAAGGTCGACTACGTCATGGACAAGTGCATGAGAATAGAACACCGATTCATGGGCAGGCCGTAGAGCCGCCCGTCGAAGCCAAGCGAAATCTTATCGGCACGAGTCAGGAAAGGCATCAGGAACCATACAAATTGGAATACAAGTACGTAGTGCTCATCAACACGACCATCGGCGCATTCATGGCGATCCTAGACTCAAACATCGTGCTCATCGCGCTCCCCAAGATCACCTCCGACCTCCATGCCACGGCCTTCGAGGCCGTCTGGATCATAATGGGGTACATCCTGGTGACCGCTTCGCTGCTGATGAGCTTTGGCAGGCTCTCCGACATACTGGGGAGGGTCAAGCTGTACAACCTTGGGTTCGCTCTGTTCACGGTCGGTTCGGCGCTCTGCAGCATCGCGCCAAACGGTAGCTCCCTCGTGCTGTTCAGGCTGGTGCAGGGGTCGGGGGGAGCCCTGATATTCTCTAACGCGGCGGCCCTTTTGACCGACGTCTTCCCTCCCACGGAAAGAGGGCGCGCCCTCGGGCTGAACCAGGTGGCAGGGACGGTGGGGTCAGTGCTCGGTCTAGCCCTTGGAGGGATACTCGCCGGCTCGTTCCTCGGTTGGAGGTCGATCTTCTGGATCAACATCCCGGTGGGGACGTTCGCGACCGCGTGGGCTTACTTCAAGCTCAAAGAGACATCCCAACCCAGGAGGGGAGACAGGCTGGACCCCTTGGGGAATCTGCTCTTTTCAGGGGGGCTGACAGTATTCCTGGTCGGGCTGATGCTCGGCGCGCTGGTCAGCTGGGCGCCCGAGTTCCTGGGACTGATGGTCCTCGGCTTGGGGATGGTCGGGGGGTTCGCGTTCGTCGAGTCGAAGGTGCGGTTCCCGATGATGGACCTTTCTTTGTTCAGGATCAGGGCCTTCGCCACCGGGATGGCGAGCAACCTTCTCTCTTCTGTGGCCAGAGGAGGGGTCTCGCTCGTCCTTGTGTTCTACCTGCAGGGAGTCCTCCTGCTCGACGCCTTCACGGCAGGGATCTGGCTGATACCGTTCTCGGTCGCGTTCGTGACCTTCGGCCCGCTCAGCGGTTACCTGTCGGACAAACTGGGGTCGAGGGGGCTTTCGACGGCCGGGCTCCTTGTCACCGCCGTCGCTCTATTCTGGTTCGGGGTGACTCCTCTCCCGCAGAGCGGGGTCAGCTACGCATCCCTCCTGGGGCCGATGGTCCTCTCCGGAGCGGGAGGAGGTTTGTTCGTGGCACCCAATGTCGCATCGATAATGAACGCCACCCCGGCCCCCAGGAGGGGGATAGCGTCAGGGATGTCGTCAACCCTCGTCAACACCGGGTTCCTTCTCAGCCTGGGCCTGGCTTTCGCCGTGATGGCCGCGAGCGTCCCCACGACGGTGCTCCAGTCCATCTTCTCCGGCGCGGCCGGGGGGATAAGCCCGGTCATCGAGAGCAGGTTCATCGGGTCGATCCATGGGCTGTTCCTGATAATGGGCTTCATCGCGCTCTTCGCTGCGGTACCCGCGTACATGACGAAGAGGCAGAAGGCAGACTATCAAGCCGCCATGGCAGGCCCCCTCGAGTAGGCCGGGCTAGGACTTCAGACTGTCAGCCACCGACTTCTCGTTGTTCTCCGTCTTCAGGAACACAGGGACGTTCCTCTGCTTGGCGGCCTTGAACGAGACGAACAGCCACTCCCCGGTGCCGAGCTCGGCCGACTTTTCCAGCACCTCGTAAGGGAGCGCGAACGCGTCTGCGATGACCATCCTGTCGTACATGCGCGGGAGCGTGCTCACGAAGTAGCTGTGGAGCTGCTGCAGGGCGTTCACGTTCAGCCTGGCAACCCTCTGGGTCGCCATCCAGCAGTGGAGCCTGTACTTCCTCCCCTGCCTCAATAGCTGCTCTACAGCGAGGTTCGACTCCCTTGTGAAGTCCCTGTCGGTCGGCTCGTCTGGGATGTACTCCTGGGCTTCGTCGAGCAGGACGAGCAACCTCTGCTTGTTCCCCACCTTCTTCTTCAGGAAGAGCAGGCGGCGGATCAGTCTCGTGGCCACAGACCGCGCATTGTGCGGGTCCGGCATGTACAGGATGTTGAGCCTGGGCGCGGTTCCCCTGACCAGTTGTTCTGCGAGTACCTCCGGGGTGACCCTCGTCGGACCTGAGGGAAGGGCCTCCGTCGCCTCAAGCATCTTGACTATCAGGTCGAGGTCAGCCCTGAGCCCTGCGCGCTCGTTGACGCTCTGGTTGATGTCCTTCAGGAGCACAGAAAGCTCGCCTTTGGCTCCGTCGTCGAGGTCGGTTAGCCTGGTGCTCGGCCTGTACCCCCTCCTTTCGTAGAACGACATGGTCAGGCGCGTGAGGCCGATCTTAGCAGACGTTCCTCCAGTCCTCCCGGAGTCTACCGTCCCTTGGAGCAGCGACTGTATCCACGCCAGGTCGATCCCTCCGGTGTCCTGGAGGGAAAGGCGCTCCACCCCGGCTTTGTATAGGGTGGTCAGCTCCCGCTCGATCCTGTCCCGCCCTAGGGTGGCTTCGAGAGTCTCGGGGATCGCCTGAGAGCTCACGAACTCCTGGGCGCTGTCGATGATCTCGGTGGTGTAGACCTTAGCTCCGCCCTTGATCAGGTCGAGCAGGTTGACGGCATACTCGCCAGCTATGTCGAAGACCACGGCGGCGAGCTGAGGGTCGCGGGCGAGGGCGGTCCTCAGCAGTCCGCTCGTAAGGTTTGATTTCCCCGCGCCTGTGAAGCCGAAGGCGCCCATGTGATATCGTATCATGCTGTCCATGTCGACGGTGAACGGGATGTCAAACCCGACCATGGAACCTATCTCCACCCCCCCTCCGACGCAGAGAAACTTCTCTACTGCAGGCTTCGACAGGAGCCAAGCCTTGGCGCCTGGAAGAGGAGCGTATGACGCACGGGCGAACTCGAAACTTCCGTTCTCAAGCTTGGCACAGTAACTCGTCGGCACGGCGGCCAGATCGATCCAGGTCTCCTGGGACTTGCCCCAGCTTTCGTTGATGGTGTCGAGATACTCCTTCCTCAGCAGAGTAGGCATGGACGAGTCGATTCCGGGGAGCTGGTAGTGAGTGGGGTTCACGGCGACGACCTCGTACATCACATATCGCTTCTCCCCGTCGACGCTCCTTTCGATGGCGACGAAATTGGGGGAGAGGAGCCGATCCAGGACCTTGTAGCTGAACCGAGCTTCTATTATGGCCAGGGGGTTGGAGACGGTGAGCTCTCTCCCGTCGCTCTTCGAAGTCCTCGTGGTCCTTGTGACCATTTTGAGGCGCGCTTCGAACTCCCCTTCCAACGAGTCAAAGAAATCCTTCTCCTGGCTCTCCAACATCTTTACTGCTTCATCCTCGCGTGTTCCGCCTCAGCGCGCTGCTGTCTATAAGGAGTCACGAGCCCGAATATCTTCCGCCTGCTGGTGACGCCTCCGATCGTAAGGTCCGCGACGCCGCGGAGGGAGCTCCTGAGCATCCTGACCTCGGACTTCACCGCCTTGTCCGCCAGGTAGAGGAGCTGATTATGCCCGTATGCTTCGAAGACTTCTGGGTTGTCGTTCATCGACAGGATGTGGAGCACCAGGTTAGAGATCGGGCTGGAAGGACTGCCTTCGAAGTAAGCGGCTATCTTCGCCGTCCCAGACTTCTCCTTCACCTCGAACTCCCTCCTTGAGCCCGAGTCTGTGGAGGCGTATGGTCTGTCGAACAGGAAGACCTGGGAACGCACTCTCTTGTCGTTCTTCAGGGTGCGGAGCTGGAAGTAAGAACGGATGAAGAGCTGCTCCCTGGAGACGAGTTTCCTCGCGCTCCTGAGCTCGCCGCCGAGGCTTGATATCGTAGAGAAAGCCGAATCATATCCCATCGTCCTCCACGGGGTGAGCAGCTCGGGGTTCTCCGAACTCAGTATGGCCAGGAAGGCCCTGTCGTTTTTGATCATGGGCGCCGGCGCCTCTAGCCTGACGAAGCCGTGCGCGGAAGCGTACGGGAGGACAGATCTGGCGACGTCCGTCGCCGACGTGTCCTTGGCTATGCCGATGAGCAGGACTCCATTCTGGGAGGCCCTGTCGAGGAGTCCCTGGAGAAGGAAAAGAGAGACCGTGTCTACGTCCAGTATCGTCAGATACTCGTCCCCCTTCATCGCCAGTGGGTGCTTTGAACGAGAGAACACTTTGCCCACGTAGTCGAGAGAGAGCGCGAGCGCCCTCCGCCAGTAATCATGGACCGTACCCCTCGCCTCCAGGTGTGACTCGGAAGCGTCGGCGAGCAGGGCGCCGTCGAGTTCCTTGTCGAGCTTGGAGAGCCGCCTAACCGCCCTGGACGCTTCCGCATCGCTTACTTTCAGCGCCGCAGAAAGCTGTGAGACGCTGGAGGGGGCCGAAAGGAGAGATTTGAGAATGGCGAAGGGTAGGAACCGCGGCCTCGTCGGTATCTGCATGCTCGGGGATCCGAGGTATACGGCGAGCCTTAGGTCGAGCATGGAAACTGGGGACTCCTGCGACCACTCCGTCAGTCTGCTCACCCCGCGCCTAAGCAGGTACCTCGCGCTGTGCGAGAGCGACGAATAGGTGCCGGAAAGAGGACGGTCCATGAACAGAACCCTCGACCTTTCGGAGGCCAGGTATGCCAGATAGAGCTCTCCGAGCGTCATGAAAGAGTTGGGTATCCGCTCCATGGAGTGCTCGAGCTCGAGGTCGACTTCCGGTTCGTTGCTCAGCACATTGGAGAGGTCTTCAGCCCACAGGGGGATTGCAGCGGTCGCTGCCATCTTGGACTCCCTGTATGCGGAATGAAGGTCGAAGATTATGCGGTCCCCGACTGAGAAGGGACAGCTGTAGGCAGTCGCGTTGGCATAGAAGAGTATCATCTGGAGTCGCTCGTCGAAGTCCATGGAACCGTCTACCCCGGTGGCCGTGTGTTCGCCCTCGCCGAAGAACTCCATCGCGGTTTTCGCTGCGGAATCCTTGTCGCACGGGAGAGTGAAGGCGACGAGGTCTTTCCTCTGTGAGAAGGCGCCTGCCCTTCCTTCGAATCGGCCCAGCAGCTCCCAAGTCTGCTTGGAGAGGTCCTCTGCTATCTCAGAAGACATCGGCTGAAGGTCCTTCGATTTTCACTCTGCCCTCCCCTTCTCCGGCGACTTAAATGAGTGAGCCACACCGGTTAATAACAAGGGCGGGCTCCTGCGAAAGTGATGAAGTTCTCGTTAGAGCACAAGTTCCCGAAGAGAGTCAGGTACGCCAGAGTCTACTTTGAGGCCGGGCCCGCATCCGTCCTCTTTTCGTTGGACGGTACGAGCGCTGACTGGCACGCTTCCATCGGCAGGAGGAGGCAGGCGACCATGACAGACGCGGAATACGCCAGGTTCAGGGCCGAGGTCCCCGCGGTCGAGATGCTGGATGAAGAAGGCGGGATGGTGCTGATAAGGGACGCGGCGGGTTTCGAAGAGCTCTGGCGCAAGCCAAGATGGGTCCTTGAGAGAGCCAGAAAGAAGCGCGACTAGCGGTTGAAGCCCCACATCACTAGGGCCGCGCCCAAGCTTGCAAAAATCCTGTTCGAGAACCCCGAAGTGAGAGTCATTATGATAACGACGAAGAAGGGCGGGAAGATCGGCCCCCATTCATACCTCAAGGGGATAACATTCAACCTCGACCCAGCCAAGATCCGCGCGACGGAGACAGACGGTAGCTCGACCGTGGTCAAGATGAAGAAGGGAGAGGCATCATGGACTGACGCAGGAGAGTCTCTTGGAGTGGAGAACCTCGGGGCCGACTTCAGCGTCCTGTCGGTAGAACTGAAGGACTAGTGCGGCTTCGCACAAATTCCGCTGTTCAACACGCCGGTGCTAAGCACGTCTTAAATCCAAAAGCAAGTAGTTCGGGGCTGCCATGGAGAGCCTGGTCTTGGTCCCCGCTAACGCGCTTGACGCTGCCACACAGATCATAGACGCGGCAGAAGCTCGAGGAGTGAGGCTGCGCCTTCTTGGCGGGCTGGCCTTCAAGAGGCTCTGCCCAAGCTCCATGGACGCGAGATACTACAGGGAGAACAAGGACATCGACTTGATGGGGAGGAGGCAGGACTCCCGTAACATCGTGAAAATCATGGAAACGCTGGGTTACAAGCCGAGGGAGCTCTTCAACAAACTGAACATGGGCCAACGGCTCATCTATTACGACATGGAGAACAGTCGACGGGTCGACCTCTTCCTAGACGAGTTCGTGATGTGCCACAAGTTCGACTTCAAGGAGAACATCCTGGCTGGAACGTACACCCTGCCCATCACCCAGTTGCTCATGACCAAGCTTCAGGTCGTCGAGAAGACCGAGAAGGAATACAAGGACTTGGTGGTTGCGTTTCACGATTACGACGTGACGTCCGGAGGAGCAGGCATCAAAGGGGACGAGATCGCGGACTTGTGCTCAAAGGACTGGGGCGTCTACACGACGTTCTGGAAAAGCCTCGAAGCACTGAAGGCTTGGACGGAAGCGAACGAAGTCCCGGAGCGGGAGATAGTCCTCGAGCGGGTGCAGAAGCTGATGTCGGCCATGGAGACTGCTCCTAAGAGCTTCGGTTGGAAGATGCGGGCCAGGGTGGGCGAGAGGACCCGATGGTACGAACTGCCTGACTCGGACAGCGACGCCGTGTTCCACTAAGACTTTCGGATGCGCAGTATCGCCCCGCCTTCATGGCCGATCGCGTAGTACACCCTCTGGTCGGAAATCCGGGGCGCCTTCGATGTCCCCGCGACTGAAAGCTCAACGAAAAGAGCCGCACCGTCCTCCAGCGCGACCATGACCTTCGACCCTTTCCTGACATGCATCCGTGCAGTCATCTGAGGCGTCAGGTATACTCCGTCTGCCCCGTCGTCGAACGAAAAGTCCACCCTCTTGCCTTGATATGTGGATGAGCCCACGAACCCTTTCTTCGTTAGGGAAGAGACGTCCACCACGAACACTAGCTCGGCCGCGGTGGCCGTCGGCACGCTAGGAGTCCTCTTCTGGTCCTTCGTCTTCGTCCAGCTCTATCGGGATCTCTTCTTCCACTATCTTTTCGCCGTGCTCGCCTGCCAGGTCTTCGACAGGATACCAGTGGCTGTGCCCATCAAGTTTCGGCATCTCCACCTCGCAGAAACCCACCAGTGTGCGCCCCGTCATCACGCCTGACCTCGAACCGTCGCTTATCGTTATCTTTTGCACGCCGACTGACTCTTCGCCGAAGATAGCCTCGCGCATGGCGTTGACCTTGACCTTGATGCCTTTCGCCGGCTTCAGTTCCATTGAACGCCGCGGAGGCCACCCAGATACTTAAAGGCTCAAACTCTGTAAGTCACGAAGTAACTTCCTTGTTTCCGCGGCGAGGTCTGCGAGACTCGCTGGCTCCTTGCGCTTCGACGCATACGAAGCCGCGACCAGGGCCACGCCAGGGACGGCGGTGATCGGATCGGGAACGCCGACGATCAACGCGATGCCTGCTTTCTTCATCGCCGAGCTAGGCGATCTGGGCTTGATCACGTCATTCACTTTGGACTTCGTGATTCCAGAGTCGAGGCTCGTGGCCACCCCCGATTTCGCATCGGCGACCCTTGCGGCGGATGAGACAGCCGAATGGATGATCCTCTTTTCCTGCAACCGTCATCATCACCAGCATCCAGTTGGTAAACGGGCTCTGTCAATTGCAGTTGCCTGTTCGCTAAATTATATACGAAACCATGTGACAACCGACCCCGTGCCTGCCCTCCTTAGCGACCTGGAAGTCGGAAACAGGCTGAAGAATCTCAAAGGGTGGAAGCGCGAAGGCCCTTTCATAGTCAAGACCTATGAGTTCAAGAACTTCATGGACGGGATTTCTTTCCTCAACGCAGTCGCGTCGATCGCCGAGAAGGAAGAACACCACCCTGACATCAACTTGAGGTACACCACCATCAAGCTGTCTCTCCAGACCCACTCTGAGGGCGGGGTCACCGACTGGGATTTCGGGCTCGCCGAGAAGATAGAAAGGGCCCTGGAAAAGCCAGGGAAAGCGAAGCCGCCCCGATAGGCTGGTCTCAACCAATCTTCGCGACCCCCGGACCCCAAAGGAGCACACGGCCGCGTAATACTAATAAACCCCAATTGGTTGTATACCGATAAGTGATATCATGTCGACAACCGCTATACCGGCAGTAACGTCATCCGGACAGCCCGTCCTGATTCTTAAGGAAGGGTCGAGCCAAAGCAGGGGCAAGGAAGCCCAGAGGAACAACATCGCCGCGGCGAAGCTGATTTCAGAGATCGTCAAGAGCTCGATCGGTCCGCGCGGGATGGACAAGATGCTCGTCGACTCGCTAGGTGACGTGACGATAACCAACGACGGAGCGACCATGTTGAAGGAGATTGACGTCCAGCACCCGGCTGCGAAGATGCTCGTAGAGGTCTCGAAGACCACCGACAACGAGGTCGGAGACGGGACTACCTCCGCCGTCGTGCTCGCAGGCGCCCTTCTGGAGAAGGCAGAGGAGCTACTCGACAAGGACGTCCACCCGACTGTGATCGTCGATGGCTACACGAAGGCTTCGAGGAAGGCCATGGAGGCGCTCGAAGAGGTCGCAGAGAGCGTCGGTCCCGAGGACAAGGACTGGCTGGTCAAGGTCGCTAGGACGAGCATGCAGACGAAGCTCGTATTCAAGGAGGCAGAGGAGCTCGCCAAACTTGTGGTCGACGCCACTCTCGCTGTGGCCGAGGAGTCCGGGAAGGAATTCAGGGTCGACATCGACAACGTCAAGGTGGAGAAGAAGCCAGGAGGCGCGCTCAAGGACACCAAGCTCATCCAGGGCATAGTGCTGGACAAGGAGGTAGTCCACTCTGGAATGCCGAAGGTGGTCGAGAAGGCCAAGATCGCGCTCATCAGCGCACCCTTCGAGATAGAGAAGACCGAGTTCGATGCGAAACTCAACATCAACGACCCGTCCATGATGAAGAAGTTCCTGGATGAGGAGACGAAGATGCTGAAAGGGATGGTCGACAAGGCGGTCGAAGTGGGTGCGAACGTAGTCGTGTGCCAGAAGGGCATCGACGACATCGCACAGCATTACCTGGCTAAGGCCGGGGTCCTCGCAGTCAGGAGGGCGAAGGAGTCTGACATGACCAAGCTGGCGAAGGCGACGGGCGGCCGGGTGGTCAACAACTTCGAAGACCTTTCTCCGTCAGACCTTGGTTTCGCCGCCCACGTCGAAGAAAGGAAGGTAGAGGAAGACAAGTGGGTCTTCGTCGAAGGGTGCAAGAACCCGAAGGCGGTGACGATACTGGTCAGGGGCGGGACACAGCGCATAGTGGATGAAGGAGAGAGGTCGCTCCATGACGCGCTCATGGTGACGAAGGACGTCATCGAGAAGCCTGCGATCGTCGCCGGCGGAGGCGCCGCGGAGGCAGAGGCTGCGGCAAGGGTGCTGAAGTGGGCCGACAAGCTCTCGGGCAGAGAGCAGCTAGCTGCGCAGAAGTTCGCGGAAGCGCTGGAAGCGATTCCGATCGCCCTCGCTCTCAACGCGGGGATGGACCCGATCGACGCGCAAGTCGAGTTCAGGGCCAAGCACGCCACCGAGAACGGGAAGTGGTTCGGAATCGAGGCCGCCGACGGCAAGGTCAAGGACATGTACCAGCGTCAGGTCTTCGAGCCGCTCGCGGTCAAGATCCAGATCATCAGGTCGGCCACCGAAGCCGCCTCGATGATACTGAGGATTGACGACGTCATCGCCGCGGGCAAGTCCAAGGCGCCCGCCGGACCCCCTGGAGGGGCAGGCGGGATGGGCGGCGAAGGCGGAGACTTCGACTAGCCTAGCTAGCACAACGGGCCAGAGCTGAGCGAGCAAAGGACACCCTACCGTGAGGTAGGCGACGTCGGCAACGGGCCAGGGACGAAGTTTCCCGACGCTTCAACCGTTAAATAAGCTGGAACGCAGTTCGTTCCACGATGGAAGCTCAGGAACAGCGGGCTACCTCGGAGAAGATTCTCCAGGTCGCATCGCGCATGTTCGCCGAGAAGGGGTTTGCGAACGTCTCAGTAAGGGACATCTGCAAAGAGACGTCCACTACGGCTCCGGTCATCTACTACTACTTCGGCAACAAGAAGGGCCTGTTCGAGGCGGTGGCTCGAAGGCAGATTTCAATGGCGGATTTCATCCAGAAGCTGGCGACCGCCGCCAAGCCCGCCGACCCCAGGTCCGGGCTCGAGTCGTTCACCTCGACCTACCTGACGTCGTTCCCGGAACACACGTTCGACATAGGGCTGTACATGCGCGACTCGGCCACCCTGGACAAGCACAGCGCCCAGATGGTCTCAGAGGACCTCGAGAGGATATCGGCGATCGCTGAGGGGCTGGTGAGCAGGGCCATTTCCAAAGGGGTGTTCCGCAAGACCGACCCCAAGCTGGCCGTGGACTGCCTGCTGGGGATGCTCAACCGGGTGATCTTCCAGCACATCCACTTCGCGAAGAGCTCCGACAGGGAGTCGTACAGCAGATTCGTGACGGACTTCTTCTTCCGGGCGATGAAGTGACTACAGGCCGTCGACTACCCTTTCAGGCGTTATCTCGATGGAGGCGCGCGGCTCTTTCCAGAACCTCTCCCTTGCCGACTTCCTCCCCTGGGCGAGGCCAGTGTACCTTATGGCGAGCGTCTCTATGTCCTTCTTCTCGTCGCGTTCCTTGGCTATGCGGGCACTTCCGAAGAGGATCACGTAGGGATAGCCGTCGTCGATGAGAAAGCAGACCCGTCCGTCTCTTTTGATGTTGTGATACTTGACCCGGTCCTTGGTGGTGTTGATGACCACCTTGCCGCGGTCCATCATGTACCATATGGGAGTCACGTGGGGAGACCCATCCTTCATGACGGTCGCGAGCTTCCCGAAGTGTTTCCCCTTCAGGAACTTGGAAACCTTAGGCGTCAGTTTTGCCATGCCCGCTTCTTTGAGGGAGTGGTATTTCTAGTTCGCTACGTCCAGAGGTTTGAACTTCTCAACGGTCTCTGCGAGCTCTTTCGCCAGTCTCTTCTGCCAGTCGGCGAAGCCCTTGGGAGAGTCAGGGTAACCCAGATTGATGTCCACAAGGGAGGCGCTCTTTTTCACGGTGTATCTCAGCCCTCTGGCGAGGGAGAACTTGCCGAGGACTCTGAACCACATCGTGGGGTTCATGAAACGAGCCTGGTTGAACTCGGGGTGTTTCCTCTCTGTGATCGCTGCGACATCCTCCTCTGAAAGGAAGTGCTTCATCCCGTAGTTGATCTGGTCATCAGTGACAGTCTGCAGGTATCGCCTGAGCACTTCGAAGCTCGCCATCGGATACCCGTGAGTGTTCATGTACTCCACGTTGTACTTCCAGAGCCCCGCTTCGCTGGTGTCCCCAGACTCGAGCGCCTCGGCGACCACCTTTCCGAGGATGGTCCCCCCGTAGATAGAAGGGCTGATCCCCCCGGCGTCAATGGGCCTGGGCATCCAGGCGGCATCCCCGACCACCGCGAAACCGTTCGCGACCATGCAGTCGTTGTGGCGCCTGACGGGGACCTGCCAGTTCCCTTTCGTGTTCCCCGCGTTGGCGTCGTCGGCCGGCTGCGAGTAGTTCTTGATTACGGGGTTGTCTGCCAGATACTTGTCGATCAGGCTCTGCAGGTTGTCGTTGAGCCCGAACCGCCTGTTCCTCCTCGCCAGCCCGGAGTGTGACACCCCAAGGCCGATGTTCACCTTCTTCTTCCCCTTGGGGAAGACCCACGCGTAACCCGCGGGGGCGATGTACTGGTCCAGGTGGATGATGCAGTAGTCCGGCGAGAAGAAGGAAGAGTCCTCCTTGGCCGGCTCGAAGTCGAGGATGTAGCGTCCTGTCCCGACCACGTCGTCGGGGTCGATTTCCTTCTCGATCATCGAAGGAATGGGCATGAAGCGCCTGAGGGTTGAGGACGACCCTGTCGCGTCGATCACCATCTTGGCAGTCACACTGAAGCTGGTGCCGTCAGATTTCCTCCCCGTTATCCCGGTTATCTTTCCTTCTTCCGAGATGAGCCTCTCGGCGGTAGCGCCGAACATGAACTCGGCCCCATGCTTCTTGGCGTCGTTGACCTGCCGCCTCGGTGCGAGCTTCCTGTTGAAGAGATACCCTTCGCCTTCGAAGAGGACCTTTGACTTCCTGTCGGGCGAATAGACGTAGACCCCCTTTACAGGGTGCTCGAGCTCCGGGGAGCCGTACCTGACTCCGATGTGCTCAGCGAGATAGTCGAGAGACCTTTTGCTCGTCGCGTCGCCGCACGTCCAGCCGTTGTTTGTCTTCCTCCCTGGCTCGTTTTCCTTGTTCCTGTCGACGACCAGGACTGTTGCCTTGCCTTTTGAGTAGTGTCCGATTGAAGCGGCAGTTATCAGGCCCGACATCCCCCCTCCTGCAATGACGACGTCGTAGTCAGGTTTAGCCATTAATTGCGAACGCTACGAAAATACTATATAAGAGCTTCGCCGTCGTCCTGACGATGAACAGAGCCGACGTCGTCGAGCAGTTGAAAGACGTCGGGCTGACAAGCTACGAGGCGAAAGCCTACATCGCGCTCGCAGGGCTGGGCCCGTCGGAGCCGAAGAACGTCGCGTCAGACGCAAGGATACCCTATCCCAGCGCCTACACGGCTCTGAAGTCCCTGGAAGGGAAGGGGTGGGTAGAGCAGGTCGTCAAGAAGCCTGTGACATACAGGGCGAAGAAGCCAGGGAGCGTGAAGGCGATGGTGACGTCGGATGTGGAAGACACGTTTGCAGAGCTCGAGAAGATCTACAAGGCCGAGCCAGCGGAGGACGCCGAGCTTGTCTACACGCTTAGGGGACGCGAGAAGGTCCTGGGGAAGATCTACGAGATGCTCAGGGGGGCGAAGGAAAGCGTGGTGCTGGTGGCGCCGAGCATGGGTTTGGAGGACGCGAAGATCATGGAGCTGCTCGCGGAGTCAGTAGCTAGGAACGTAAGAGTGCGCGCCATCTGCGACGACGAAGGGGTGGGCCTCCTCCCGCCGGGGGTCGAGACAAGAACTGGAAACCATGTCGCTTTCGACCTTTTGGTCGACTCGGACGTGGCGCTGATAGGCCTCCCTGACCACTCTGCGTGCGGGTGGGTCGACAGCCCCGCGGTGGCGGGCCATCTGAAAGAGTTCCTCGAGCTCCTCTGGAACACCTCATCACCTTCAGGGTAGGGAGACACCGAACCATATACACAAAGAGGGGGCCGCCCGGCTTTCGCCGAGCTGCCTTGGGTTTTCTATTCGGACGTGAAGATGGACTGACCCGCCGAGTTCGGCACTTCGGGGAGGCTTTCGGCCATGCGCTTCTCCGCGATGGCTGACGCCTCTGCCAGGATCTTGTTCGCCTCGTCACTGTTCTCGGCTTGGTAGAATGTCGTCCCAGTTATCTGGCCGACATCCACCATGATCGAGTTCAGCTGGGCGCCAATCTCCCCGAGGGCCCCCTGGGCGTCGGGCATAGCTTCGCCAAGGGTTGCGCGTACGTTCTTGATCACCCCGATTGCCGGGGCGATTGTCGACGCGAAGTCTCCGATGTCGGTGACCGTCTGAAGCCTGGTCGTGATCTGCTCAAGGGCGATCTTCGACTGGGTGACGATCTTCTCCATCTTGCGGACTTCGGCGAGCTCGTTGGAGTACGCCTTGCTTGATTCCTGGTCGTGTGCTTGGACTGCGGTCACGGTCTTCTTGAAGATGGAGTTCTCTCGCTGCTTCAGCCTGCCCATAGCCTGGTCCAGTCGGTTGATCTCCCCAGTCAACTGCTGGGTCGCCTTCTGGATCTGGGGGCGCATCGGCTGAGGCCCGCGAACCGTCTCGCGGACCATCTTTCCGAAAGGCTCCGTCTCCTGGGTCTTCCATCCCTTTTCGAACTTGCTGCTCATCGTGATGTCCTCGTTGATATCAGAGAAGCCGGAGAATACTCGCTGAGGCAATTAGCATTGACAGTATGCTTAACGAAACACACTCTGGCCCAAGAGAAAAAGGGAGAGAGCCCCTATTCGATCTTGTATCGCTTGGCGATCTTGACGACGAGGAAGATGACGAAGGCGACGATGATGAAGGTGATTACAGCGTTCAGGAAGTCACCTACTGCGAAGGTCTGGCCTGCGAACTCTTCTGTGAGCGACGTCAGATTCCCCATGCTGCTCAGGGGTATGCCTATGATCGGCAAGATGAGGTCTTTGACTAGCGCCTGCACCAACAGTCCCAGGTACAAGCCTAGGATGAAGGCGACGGCTAGGCCGAGGACCTTGTAGTTTTTCAGGAACGCCGTGAATTCCGCGCTCATCCCCTTCGGCTCCGGAGGCGCAGGTGGGGCAGGTTTTGGAGTCAGGAGCTCTCTTATTTTTCTGAGTTCTTCGAGAACTTCCGCGTTTGCGGACACAGCGCCCAGAGCGGATGACGTGATTTAAGACTTCATAGCGTACCGGTCAAGGGTTGGCGGGAGTCGCTCGGTGAAACGGCCGTCGGGGGCGCCGAAGACAGAGACGACGAAAGGTTACGTCTACGCCGTCGTGGGATCGATATGCGCCGGCTCAGTCTCTACGCTCGCGAAGTATTCGTTGAACTACAACAGCCCCATCGTGGTAACGGGTCTCTCCCTGTTGCTTTCCAGCTTCGTCCTTCTGGCTTATCAGCCGAAGAAGAGACCCGACCATGGGAGCCTCCGCTACCTGATCTTCTTCGGACTGATAGGGGCAGGACTGGCTCCGCTGATGTATTTCGAGGGGCTGAGCGAGACCACGGCGGTCAACGCGTCTTTGCTCGCGAACGGCGAAGTCCTGTTCACCACGGTGATCGCCTACACAGCGTTCCGGGAGAGGCTGAGCCGCGGGTTGGCTGCAAGGGCGCTGCTGATCGTCGCTGGTCTGGTGATCGTCTCTACCAACCTAGACCTCTCGAGGATGTCGTTCTTCCAGAACTTCACAGGGAGTCTACTCGTGCTCGGCGGCACCCTTCTTTGGGGGGTGGAGAACAACGTCATGGTCATTGCGTCGAGGAAGTTCGACACCATGCTGATCAGCAAGTTCAGGAACATGATCGGAGGGGGCGTGCTGACGGCGGCCTTTCTCGCGGCACTGGTCCCGCTGAGCTTCAATGAAGCGGGTGGCGCAGCCATGGGGATGCTCGCGCTGGCGGTCGCAGGTGGCACCTACCTGTTCATCGCCGCGGTCAAGCGCCTCGGGGCGATTCGGATGCTGTTGGTATGGTCGAGCTCGACCGTCTTCGGGGCGGTCTTCGCGCTCGTCTTCCTAGGCGAGCAGATCTCGCCGGCCCAGGTTCTCGGCGGCGTCCTTATCATCGCCGGGGTATACGTGTTCCACAAGGGGGAGAAGGTGCCCGACGCAGAGCCGTTTGCACCGCCCGTCGTGGAGGCGGGGCGCTAGCCTCGCGGGAGGTCAGCGAGGGGGAGACCAAGGCATCCGGTTCAGCTTCCTTGCATGCCAGCTAGAGACTGGAGGCTTTGTCGGGGCCTACCTGTCCGCCTCGACAGGCCAGTAGTTCAGCCCCCAGTATATGGGCGGTATGTCGGCGATGTGGACGTTCTTCAGCAGGACAGGCAAGACCCGGAGGTTCTTGGCTGACGGTACCCCGATTTTCAGCCGGTAAGGCCTAGGAGAGCCGTCGCTGACGATATAGTACGACATCTCTCCTCTTGCCCCTTCGGTGCGAGAGTAGACTTCCCCTGCCGGGACGCGAGGCTGCGGCCCGAGCTTGAGGCGGACCGGTCCAGGCGGGAGCCTCTTCAGCGCCTGCCTGATTATCTTGACCGCTTCTCGCATGTCAAGGAGAGCCACATAGGACCGGGCGTAGACGTCCCCCTGCGTCATTACAGGAGTCTTGAACTCGAAGTCATCGTAGGAGCTGTAGGGCTCGTCTTTCCTGACGTCTACCGCGAGACCGGAAGCGCGGGCCACCGTTCCTGTGGCGCCGTACGCGATGGCGTCCTCCCGGGAGAGCACCCCGATGCCGTCCGACCTCTGGTGCACCATGGGGTTCTGGAAGAAGATCTTCTCATACTCGTCCATCCGCTTATCGAACCAGTCGCAAAGCTTGAGACCTTTGTCGATGGCGAAGGAAGGGATGTCGTTCCTGACACCGCCCGGGATTATGTAGGCGAAAGTGACCCTGGCCCCAGCTATCCGTTCTGCGAAGTCGATCCAAAAGTCTCTGTCTCCCATGCACCAGGTGATCAGGGTCGTGTGGCCAAGGAAGAGCCCCTGAATCGCAAGGAAGTACATGTGGGAGATGATCCGGTTGGTCTCGGACATGATGACGCGGAGATACTGGGCTCTCGCCGGGATCTTGTTGCTCATGAGCTCGTCGACGCCGAGGGCGTACGGCAGCAGTATGTTCGAACTGTCTAGTATCACCGGTCGCTCGAGGTGGGGGACGTTCTGCGTGTAGTTCCTGTATTCTCCCATCTTCTCCTCCCCGCGGTGGACGTACCCTGCGTCTGGCTCCGCTCTTACGACGTAGTCGCCGTCGAGCCAGAGCTTGATGCGGAAATGGCCCGCCCCTGGGTGCTGCGGGCCCAGCGATACTGACATTATCCTGTCGGCGTCGGGCATGTACTCGGTCTCTAGGGTCAAGTCTTCATCTCCCAGGTGAAACGTAGTCCTTGCGGAGCGGCGGGAGGTCGTTCCAGTCCTCGGGGAGGAAAAGATGGCTCTGGTTCGGATGCCCCTGGAAGTTGATCCCGAACATCTCGTGTGTCTCTCTTTCGTGGTACTCTACCCCCTTCCAGACGTCCACCATGGTCGGGACAACGGGGTTGTCCCGTGCCACGTGCTCGGAGAGGGCTACAATGAAGTCCTCCTGGCCCGGTGTGGAAGAGCCTAGGAAATAGACCACTTCGAGCTCGTTACGAGCTATCCAGTCGACACCGCTCACTGTGCTGATGTGGTCGAAGCCGAGAGTGCCTCTGACGAAGATCCCGACCTCCTCGATCCTCGCAGGGGTTGTGGAGACCTTCAGCCTCCTTTCCTTCATCCAGTCGACCTTGACGTCGGGAAACGCCGAGGTGATCTGGGCGGCGAAAGCCTTCGCTCGCACAGGCTCGAGCTTGGCGGGGGGAGCCTGCGGGGTCGTGGCAACCTGTGGAGCGACAGACGTCGGTTTAGATGGGGGCGGCGAAGTGGGCGCCTGCACGTTGCTCATGTCTTTCACCGGCCGCTGAGCGACGGAGCTCTGCGGATCTTCTCCTGAAGCAGGACGAGCCCCTGGAGGAAGGCCTCGGCACGCGGCGGGCACCCGGGGACGTAGACGTCAACGGGGATGACGTCGTCTATACCTCTCAACACGTTGTATGAGTCGAAATAGAGCCCGCCGGTTATGCTGCACGCACCCATGGCTATGACCCATTTGGGCTCCGCCATCTGGTCGTAGACTAGCTTTAGCCTGGGAGCAAGCTTGCGGGTCACGGTGCCCATGACGATAAGGAGGTCACACTGCCTCAGGGAGCCGAATGCCTCAAGCGCGCCGAACCTCTCCATGTCGAAGCGCGAACCCGCTGCGGCCCCGATCTCCACGGAGCAACAGGCGGTCTCGAGATGGACCGGCCATAGGGAGTAAAGCCTCCCCCAGTTGGCAAGGTATCTCATGGGGTCGCCGATGGCGTATTGTAGGACGTCGTCGATCTTCCCGACCAGGACCTGGAAAGCCCCGCTCTTCTGCTGCTGTGCGACTACCAAAGCTCTCTCTTCCCTGCGAGCACGAGCGCGAAGCCCATCGGGACGAAGAGTAGGGCCATGAAAAGTGTCACCATCCAGTCAGAAGATAGGCCGAGGGCCATGGGCTGATATGCTGCGGCCCACGCGTAGAGAAACATCCCCAGCACGTCGAACACGATGAAGATCAGGAGATATGCGTAGTATTGCATCATGAAGTGCATCTTCCCTGCCCCTTGCGGTACCTGCCCGCACTCGAAGGGCGCGTTCTTGATGGGGTTGGGGCGCCGGGGGGCGAAAAGTCGCGGTAGAATGACCACGGGGGTCGTGAACATCATCCCGACCAGCCCCATGACGAACACTGTCCCGATGTCCCCGAAAAGTGGCATTCAGAAAAGCGACCGTCTCACGCTATTTAAGATAACCTACTGCCTGCGCGAAATGTGAAGGAAGATAGCGCAGACGTGCCCGCGGAAGCGTGCCGGCCTAATCTACCCCATGTACGTCTTCGGCTTCGTCTTTGAGGAGCGACTGCAGCAGCTTCCCCTCCCTGAAGAAGTCGCGGATGGAAAGCACGCCGAAAAGGGTCCCGTCGTCGTTCTCTACCACGAGGTGCCTTATACCGTTGTCCATCATGAATCGGATCGCCTTGGAAGGCATGTCCGACCTCTTGATGCTTACCAGCTTCTTCGTGGCGACGGCGTCGAGCTGGCCGGTCAACGGCATCCCTCGCGCGACGGCCCTGACCACGTCCCTTTCCGATATCACGGCCTGGGCCTTGACCGGGCTCACTGAAGAGGCGACCACCAGCAGGCCGATCTTCTCACGTGTGAAGACCTCGGCCGCCTGACGGATTGTCGCGCTCGGACTGATGGTCACTGGGGTGCGCTTGATGAGGGCCTCGACCCTCAACGTCCGACACCAGACGTGGCGCGCTTCTCGATGGGCACGTATGGGGTGAGCTGAGGGCCCACGTAGTCGGCGATGGGCCTGATTATCCGGTTGTCGGAGTACTGCTCCAGCACGTGCGCGAGCCACCCCGGAGAGCGGCCGACCGCGAAGACCGGAGTGAAGAGATAGCTCGGGACCCCGATGTGTGTGAAGGTAAGTCCCGAAAAGAGGTCCACGTTGGGATAGAGGTTCTTCTCTTTGAGGAGTATCGCCTCAGTCCGTTCGATGATTTCAAGGGATTGCTTCTCCTTTTCTGTGCGGACAAACCGCTCGGCCATGTCCTTCAGGATCCTCGCCCTCGGGTCCATGGTCTTGTACACTCGGTGTCCGAACCCGTTGATTTTCGCTTTGCTCGCCAGCTTCGCCTTGACATAGGCGTCCACCTTCTGAGGGGAACCGATTTCGGAGGTCATCTCGACCACCTTCTCGTTCGCCCCGCCATGGAGGGGTCCCTTCAGTGCGCCTACGGCCCCAGTGACGGCCGAATAAATGTCGGAGAGGGTCGAGGCAATGACCCTCGCGGTGAAAGTCGACGCGTTGAACTCGTGGTCTGCGTGCAGGATGAGGAGGACGTCCATCAGGTGGGAGTCTGCCTCGGAGGGAACCTTGCCCGTGATCATGTAGAGGAAGTTAGAGGCGAACGACAGGTCTTCCCTTGGGGCGATGATATCCTGATCGTGCTTGTGCCTGTGGATGGCTGCGACGACGGTTCCGATCTTTGACGCAATGGACTCTGCTTTCTCCTGCTGGGTGTACATGGGGTCGTCAAAGACGCCCAAGGCCGACACCCCCACGCGGAGGGCGTCCATTGTGTCGCAGTTCTGTGGAAGGGTCGTGAGTATGGAGACGACCTCTCTCGGAATGGGTCGCTTCGACGCCAGCTCCTCGGAGAAGGCCTTCAGCTCGATGGTCGTCGGAAGATGGCCGTTCCAGAGGAGATATGTCGTCTCCTCGTAGCTGGAATGGGCGGCCAGGTCCGCTATGTCGTACCCACGATAGAGAAGGCGACCCTCCCTGCCGTCGATGAAACAGACAGAGCTCTTGCCGGCGACGACGTCTTCGAGCCCCCTTGCCTGCGTCGTAAGGCGCTGGACGATCTGGTCCATCGTCTCGCCGTACTTGCCTAAGGAAGCGAGTTTCGCCTGGGTGTCTTTTGACACCTTGACGGTGGTGTAATCTGGGTCGTTACCTTTGGACTTTGACATGCTTACGGCGTATATCCCGTATACTACGTATATTAGGGTTGCGTGAAGCGGAGTGGCTTGGGCGACATGTAAAAAGAGGGCCACCTGCTGGGGAACAACGAGGGTCGATGGTCACTAGGCTCGCGGTGGTCGGAACTGGCGTGGCAGGCGCGTATCTTCTCAACCGCCTCCCGTCGGACGTGGAGGCCGAGGCATTCGAGATGCGTAGCGAGAAGAACTGGTACACGGTTTGCGCCTGGGGGACGAGCCAGCCGTTCATCTCGGACCTGGTAAAGAAGGCAGGCTTCAACTTCGAAGACTACGTGCTGCACAAGGGAAAGAACATGATAGTGGACCTCGGCGACGAGGAGGTCAACATCCCGCTCAGAGGTCTGGTGACGTACGACAAGCACAGGCTAACTGAAGACATGCTGAAGGGGAAGAAAGTGCACTGGGGAGCGCAGATCAAGGAAGCAAACGGGAACCTCGCGGGTTTCGACACGGTGGTCGACGCGACCGGCATGCATAGGACGTTGCTTCCGAAGGTGAATGACGACCTGTTGATCCCGTCGTTAGAATACCAGGTCAAGTCAAAAGAGCTGCCATACGACGACTTTGTGATCAGACCTTACCCCGGACTGACGGGGTATTGGTGGTACTTCCCGCTGGGAGACGGTCTGGCCCATGTAGGCGCCGGAGACGTTCGCGGGAGATATCGCTACGAGCTCGACGAGTTCGTCAAGAAGTACCACTGCGAGGTGGTCAGGAGGATAGGGAGGCCAGTGAGGGTCACGCCGCCGAAATACATGGAGCCATTCTTCGACGGGAAAGTCACCGGGGTGGGCGAGTCCATCGGGACGGTGTATCCCATGCTCGGGGAGGGGATCATCCCGAGCATGCAGTGCGTCAACCTTTTCGTCGACCACATGGGGGACAGAGAAGGCTACAGGCGCGCGGTGCTCGAGCACTACGCCGTCTACGCCAAAGTCTACAAGTTCATCAAGGCGAAGGTGGAAGACAAGTTCAGCTTCGCCAGGATGCTCCCGACTTTGCTCTCGATATACTTGTACATGAGGGGGAACGAAGAGCGCTACGGTCTTCAGACAAGGCTCCCAGAGTTCTACAAGATCGTGACGAGGCTCTAGTTGAGCGAAGAAGAGCACCGGACCCATTCCGCGGTGCACGTCGTCAAGGGGGCGGTCCAGAAGGTTCTGGGGGCGAAGTGGACCGCGTCTGTTTTCGTCTCCGGGCGGCATGGGAGGCTGACGGTGCAATACGACAGGAAACCGACCGACGACGAGCTGCGAAGGGTGGAGCAGGCCGCCAACGCCAAGGTGTCGGAGGGGGCGGAGGTGCTAGAGTTCGAGATGGAGAGGAAGGAGGCAGAGGGACATTTCGGCGACGCGATCTATGACCTTTTCCCGGTCCCCGCCGAAGTAACCCTGCTGAGGATCGTCAGAATCCCTGACTGGAACATCAACTGCTGCAACGAGAGCCATGTGGACAGCACTTCGCAGATAGGCACGGTCAGGCTGGGCAAGGCAAGGTTCAGGAACTCGAAGAGAGAGCTAGAGATCGAGTTCGACCTCGCGGGATGAGCGGGAACAGGTAATATCCTGGTTCTTTTCGGGCCGTGACTGGGCCCGTAGCGCAGTACGGACAGCGCGGCAGCCTCCTACACGAATGTGGAGCGAGCTGTAGGTCGTGCGTTCAAATCGCACCGGGCCCGCTTTCAATCAGCCTGAGGAAGCCCCCGTTCCGCCACATAAGCCCCGGTTGAGCCGCCCCAGCTCCTACATTTCCGCGCATGACGTTGTTCGAGGCTCGCTGTACTGGCACACAGTTCCTTTCAATACAATTGGATTAAGTCATGCCTGTCGTCAGGGTATCATGAAAATGCGAAGAGCAGTAGCGCTGTCGTTGCTCGTCTTGTTGGGAGTCGCTGGCTTGGCGGCTTATACTTACAGCGTGTATCTTCCAAGCATCGGCACAGCCGCTCCAGGGAGCGGGTCGCTCAGCATCTATCTGTCTGACCCTCCAGCTGCGAACAACACCATGAAGTACCTGCTCGTGAACGTCACAAGCGTCACACTGCAGTACTCATCCAACGGGCCATCCACCACAACCACGAGCTCGTCTGTTTCAACGGGCTCCTCAACCACAAGCTCAACGGAAACAAGCACCGGGAGCACCACTACCCAGTCTACTTCGGCGACTTCGTCCGCGAGTACCACCCAGGGTAACCTCTCGAACGTGTTCGTCTACAACGTCTCGTCGAGCATTGGGACGAACGTCAACATCACCAAGTACCAGGGGTCTGCCTTGCTGCTAGGGACACCTAGCGTGCCTACAGGCAACGTCACCGGGATAATCCTGAACATCACCGGGGCGAGAGCGTTCTGGGCGGACGGTACGTCCACGCAGCTGACGGTCGTCGCCAACGGGAAGCTGATGGTGCACGTCCAGTTCGCGATCCAGTCTGGCGGGAGCTCCAATATGAACATCAGCATCACCCCGGCGTCGGTGCACGTCAGCCAGGGAGGTGTGCTCAGGCCGGTCCTCTTGGTCTCCGTGTCCAAGAACGGCTCTTCCGCGACAGAGACCTCGACGACAAGCGCGTCCAGTACGACGTCTAGTAGCTCGAGCACGAGCTCGGCGTAGTCAGAGGGTCAACAGACCCTCAGACCCCTTCTTTTTGGCTAAACCCGCTTTCGCTCAGAATCCCGCGGGAGCCCCGTCGCCGCGCACGTCACAGACTGCTTTCCTGTAGCGGTCGCCCATCTCCACGGCCTGGCATACGCCTGTACGACCCGGCATCGGGAGGCGCTCTATGCTGTAACCTGCCTCTGGAACGTCGTATCCATCCTCGACAATGAGGTTGCGCCCGCCAGTCCAGAGGAATCTCTGGTGGGTGACGTTGTCTTCCGCAGGCATGGAGAAGTCCACCGCGTTCGTCACGAAGAGAGCATGCTGCAGTGGCCGATAGTCGCCGCCGCTCGCTCCGATGGCGAGCCATGGCCGCCCGCCCCGTTCGAGGATGAGAGAAGACAACGTGTGCAAAGGCCTCTTACGCGGTTCGACTTTGTTTGGACCCGCGAGGACGAAAGCGGATGCCCTGTTGTTCAGTGCGACGCCGCACTCAGGGACGAACACCCTGGACCCGTAGTGGTGGAAGAGGCTCTGGATCCCGGAAACGAGGTTCCCTTCCGAGTCTGCTACCGAGAAAGCGGTCGTGTCCCCCGACCGGACGCGTGAATGTGGTGCCTCGACTTTGCCTTCTGTCGACATGAAGGTGTCGATGTCGAACCGGCCGAACCTCGGGTCGCCGAGCAGTTCGTCACGGCGCGCGTAGGCGTACAGCGCCGCCTTCATGGTGTGCGTGATTCGTTCCTTGGACAGCGCGCCCATGGAGGACAGGTCGGTGTTCAGGAGCTGCTTGAGAATGAGAAGGCTGGTGGCCCCCATGCTGTTCGGGGGCACCTCGTAGACGGACGTGCCTTTGTAATCGATTGAAAGGGGCGCTGGCCACTCGGGCTTGAAATCAGAGAAGTCTTTCGGGTCGCATGGAACTCCCATGGAGGTGAGATGGGAAGCGATCTTTTCAGCAGGCCACCCTGAGTAGAAGAATCCTGGGCCCGACTCGGCTATGCCTGCGATGACCTTTCCCAGAGCTTCCTGCCTTATCCACTCCCCCGGACGGGGCGGTTTACCAGAAGGAGCGAATACCTTCCTGGCCTCGTCGGACAGTTCTGCGAAGGCACCTGCGGTGGACCTGCAGATGTTGGGTCCCGCAGGAAAGCCGTGGGCGAGTGTGACCGAGGGCCGGAGCAGGTCGCTGAACTCCGCGGAACCGAACTTCTTGTGCATGGCCCACACGCCGGCGGCGAACCCAGGGACGACGCAGGTCAGGGGGCCGAAGAGCGGGACTTTCCCGCCTGCTTTCTCCATGATTAGCTCTTCCGTCAGCCCGGAGGGAGCCCAGCCGCTCGAGTTCAGGCAGTGTACTTTCCCGGTCTTCGCCTCGTAGAACATTCCGAAGAAGTCCCCCCCGACGCCACCCGCAGGGTGGAAGGTCACGGCCAGGGCGAAGCTGGTCGCTACAGCTGCGTCGAACGCGTTGCCTCCTTTCCGCAGCGCGTCGTAGCCTGCCATGGACGCGAGAGGCTGCTCGCTCGCGACGGCCGCGTGTTCCCCGATGAGCGTCTTGCTAAGGCCCAAGCTCCGTTAACGCTCTTTTCGGGCTTTTTTAAGAAAATCGAGCGAAACCAAGCGAAGAAGATCGGATTAAGCTCGGGAATCTATTTATAGAGCGGAGAGGTCAAAACTCGTACTGGATTGAGCCAATCGGAGCTTGACGCTGTCCTGGGTACTGTTGAGAACCCCATACGAAGGCGCATCATCTCGAAGATAAGCGAAGAACCGAACTATCAGCTCCAACTGTCCAAGGAGCTCAAGATCAGCCAGCAGCTCGTCGCAAAGCACTTGGTCACGATGGAGAAGGCGGGGCTAGTAAGCAGCGTTTCCCAAGACAGCCCCCGAGGGCCGAAGAGGAGGGAATACCTGCTGAAGAACAGCTTCTCGGTGACCGTGGACCTGGCGCCGAACCTGTTCAGGACGCGCATCTTTTCGTTCGGCGCAGTGCCGGGGGTCGAGGAGACAGACGAGCACGCCCAGATGATGACGCAGATCAGCGAGGTCCTAAAGTATCAGGACGACGCGTCCAGGATCAGGCCACTCACCAGGGTCGTGGCTGAGGTCGACAAGAAGCTCACAGAGATGGAGGAGGAGAGGGCTGTGCTTCTATACATCAGGAGCCTTGCGCTCAGAGAGGCAGCCAGGATCACGACCTCGCTTCCTTTGGGAGACAGGAGAAGGGTGCTCAGGTACCTGATGCGCGAGGATGGAGACAACCTCGATACGATTTGTTCGTCCCTGGGTGTCCAGAAGCAAGTGGTCGGCGACATCCTGGAAGAGATAGAAAGCGGACTGACAGGTTCCGACTAAAAAGGGATAGAGGAGCGGTGCTCCTCTACATTCCTAGATTTGGAAAGCTTGCCTGAGGAACGCCAAGCTGGCCCTGGAGAGTCTTTATGCGCGTGGCATACTCCCTCATTCGGGCGTTGTCGCCCTGGACCTTCGCTATGCGGTAGCCCTTCCATGCCTTCCGGAGGGCTCCCCAGACTTGCCCTTTCTGGTATTCGGCCATTTGTTTAGACCTGAGCCCTTTCAGAGCCTGGCGGGTATTTTGCGAGCGGAGTCTATGTTAGTTGATTCAGTAATCAAAGGAGGCTACCGCAGCTATCAGATGAAAGATCTGAGAAGGAGCCAGATGTTGCTTGGGTGCTCATTGATCCTGCGCTTCGAGTAAGCCCACCAACTGTCTCCATAGGGGAGATATTCGTAGACCTTGAACCCGCCTTCCACCAGCTCTGCCTTGAGGTCGTCCCTAATCCCCTTCAGGAGTTCGAAGTGGAAGTCTGCATGGCTGTCCGCGGCCAGTGACTTTGCCCGGTCCACGAGGGCGTGGTCGTGGGTCGCTATCGCGAACCCGCCGCCCCTTTCGAAGAGAGAGACCATAAGCCGCTCGAAGTTCTTGCTGACCTCAGCCTTGGTGGGATAGACGAACCCGGGGCTCTCCTTGTACGCCCCTTTGACGAGTCTGACCTTCCCCCCTTCCTTCAGAATCGAGTCTAGGTCGGACTCGCTCCTCCTGGCGTATGCCTGGAGAGCGACCCCCACGTCGGGGTGAGCCCGATGGACATCAAGGTATGCAGCGACGGTCTTTTCGGTGAATGCCGACCCCTCCATATCGATCCATAGCGACTGTGACAGGCGGTCGGCGTTTGTGGCGATCTTTTCCAGCCTGTTCCTCATCCCCTCGCCGTCGGCCCCGAGGCCCAGCTGGGTCAGTTTCACAGAAGCGTAGCCTTTGATCCCCTTGTCATAGAGCGCCTGTTGGAGGCGCAGATACTCGGCCATGGAATCGTCAGCCATCCCCGGATCCGTGATCTCTTCGCCGAGGAAGTTGACAACGACCCCCGCCCCCCTTGAGTTCGCTTTTTCGGCGTCCTCCAGTGCGGACTTCAGGTCTGCGCCTGCAATCCACTTCTTCGCCAGCGGCAGCACGAACCGCTCCTTCAGCACCAAGCTGGTGCCGGGGACCCGAGACCACATATTAACGGTGTATACAGAAGCCAGGGGCGGGAATGGGCGCGCCTATCCAAGAGAGAAGAGCACGAAAACTCCGCGACAGGCTCCGCTCGGAGGGGTTGTCGGGTGCCGTCGTTGTGCCTGGGCCGAACATGAAGTATCTTACTGGAGTCGATTCGTTGATGCTGGAAAGGCCGTTCATGCTCTTCGTGCCGACAGAGGGAGACATCCACCTAGTGGCCCCGACGCTAGAGTCCGGACCCTACCTGCGGTCTCCCCTGAGCATCGAAGTCCACTCCTGGACGGACTCCGAGGGGCCGGAATCTGCCATCGAGGAAGCTGCGAGGGGTGCCGGCATCGTAGGGCGCTGGGGGGTCGAGGGCAGAGTTCCGTTCATCTACCTTCAGAAGCTCGCCAAGAGGACTCCGTTCAGCCCTGAGGACGCAGAGCCGGTCCTCCAAAGCCTGCGTGAAGCAAAGGACGCGGAAGAAGCAGCGTTGCTCAAGAAGGCTGGCCGGATACTGAGCCGCGCCTTCGAGGAGTTCCCCTCGCTCGTCGCGGAAGGGTCTACTGAGTCGGAGGTCGCGAAATCTGCTTCGGAGTTGATTTACGCGAAGGGGGCGACGAAAGTGGACGACATGCTCGTCCAAGCGGGAGCCATGTCAGCGGACCCCCATCACCTGCCGACTGGGAAGAAGCTTGAGCGCGGGGACAGCGTGGTCATAGACGTCGGAGCCACCTTCAAAGGATACTATGCGGATGTGACCCGGACGTTCTGCGTGGGAAACTCTCCTGAGATGGAAAGGGTCTATGGCAGGGTGCTGGAGGCGCAGGAGGCGGCAATCAGCGCGACAGCTCCGGGCGTCAGGGTTGGAGAAGTGGACCTGGCAGCGAGAGGGGTGCTCAAGAAAGCGGGCATGGGGGACAACTTCTTCCACAGAACGGGGCATGGCCTAGGGTTGGAGATCCACGAGGCACCATACATAGTCGAGCGAGGGAGCGAGAGGCTAGGAACTGGGATGTGCTTTACCGTCGAGCCTGGCGCCTACTTCAGGGGAAAGCTGGGCGTGAGGATAGAAGACGACGTGCTCATGGTCGGGAGAAAAGGAATCGAGATCACGGATCCGCCGAAAGAATACGGTTGGTGGAAGTAACTACTTCGTCTTTGAGAACTGGGACACCATGGTGCTTGTGTCCTGGACGTGCTTGATCTTCTCGATCTTGTCGAGGACCAGCCTGTAGACCTTCTCGTCGCTCGGAACGATGACCTCCTTCTGGGAGTTTATCACGGTAATGATGTCCCAGTCGCCTGGGATGATGTGCGCCTCGGTCACTTCTGGAATCTTCATCAGAGAGTCGACGACTCCCTCCGTGTGCCCGGGTGCCACCTTGATGAGGACGAAAGCTTTCTGGAATACGGGCAACCACTACGGGGAGTCCGGACTGCTTTTAAAACTCTTGGGGTGTGTAACGCATCCGATGAAGAATTCCGAGGTCGCCCAGCTCCTGGACGACCTGGGAGAGCTGGTCGAGGCGAACGGAGAAGACAGGTTCAAGGTCATCGCGTACCATAGGGCGGCCACCAGCATCAGGAATCTGGCCGAAGACGTAGAGCAGATCTGGCGGGAGAAGAGACTGGAAGAGATCAAGTACGTCGGCGAGGGAATTGCGAAGAAGATAGACGAGTACCTCAGGACGGGGCGTCTTGAGCTGCTGGAAAGGCTCAGGGAAAGGACCCCCGCCGGGGTGCCGCTCCTGATGAAGGTCCAGGGAATCGGGCCGAGGACCGCCTACCGCCTGTCCCACGAGATGGGGATAACGAGCGTAGATCAACTGAAGTCCGCACTCGACAGCGGTAGGCTCGATATGGAATTCGGTCCCGCGGTCAGAGAGTCGTTCCGGCTCGGAGTCCAGAAGCTCCAGAGCTACGAGCGGCGGATGCTGCTCCCGGAGGCAGAGGGGGCCTACCAGAAGATGGCGTCTTACTTCGGCGCGCTCGGCATCAGCGTGGGAATGGCAGGGAGTCTGCGCAGGGGAAGAAGCACGATAGGGGATCTCGACATCCTCTCGACCGACACTAGGGTCATCGACGCCGTAAAGGGGTGCCCAGGCGTCGCACAGGTGCTCGAAAGCGGGCCCAGGAGGGCGAGCGTCAAGTTGGAGGAAGGGACTCAGGTGGACGTCAGGCTGTTCAAGAGGGAAGAGTACGGGGCCGCCCTCATCTATTTCACGGGGTCCAAGGACCACAATATCGCCCTCAGAAACCTGGCAATAGAGAAAGGATGGAAGCTTAACGAGTATGGAATGCTCGACAAGGCAGGGAAGAGGCTCGCGGGGGAGACCGAAGAGGAGGTCTATTCAAGGCTCGGGATGGAGTTCATCCCCCCAGAGCTACGGGAGAACAGGGGAGAGGTTGAGGCGGCACAGCGGGGGGAGCTCCCCCATCTTGTTGAGTTTGACGCGATCAAGGGAGACCTGCAGATGCATTCGACCTGGAGCGACGGCTCGGTTGAGCTGAAAGAGATGGCGAGAGCCGCGAAGGAGAGGGGGTACGGGTACGTCGCGATCACGGACCATTCTCAGTCGGTGAGGGTCGCAAACGGGCTGACCGAGGAACGGTTTAGGAGGCAGTGGAAAGATATCGAGAAGCTCAACGACGAGCTGTCCCCGTTCAGGATATTGAGGGGGGTCGAAGTCGAGATAAAGAGCGACGGTTCCCTGGATTTTGAGAGGAAGTTCCTCGACGAGTTCGACATAGTGGGAGCATCCCTGCACCAGAACTTCAAACAGGATCCTGAGAAGCTCACGGACAGGATCCTCAAAGCCATCGCTCACCCTTCGGTGGACTTCATCTGCCACCCGACCAACAGGCTCATCGGGAAGAGGGAGGGGAATCCGATCGACCTTGCGAAGGTGACGAAGGCAGCTAGGGAGCATGGGAAGATGCTTGAAATCGACGGGCAACCCAAGAGGCTCGACCTGGACGAGGTCTGGGCGAGGAAGGCCATGGAGGAGGGGGTCACTCTGGTGATAAATTCTGACGCCCACTCGGTGGGAGAGCTGGACAACATGAGCTACGGCGTAGGGGTGGCGAGAAGGGCCTGGCTTCGGTCAGAGGATGTCGCGAACACGCTTGGCCTCGCCAAACTTCTGAGACTCATCGGGTGACCCGCTCCAATGTTAATAACGGAACGATAGGCCTCGGACATCGCGGGGGTACTCAAGCCTGGTTGATAGTCAAGTACTTTCACTAGCCCTCCTCCGCGAGAAGTTGGAAACATTAGTCGAACTTTTGTAGGTTAACGTGGTCAAGATTTGGGCTAATGTTGTCCAACCTGAATATCCTCGGATTGTACGAATCAGGATTAAGCTTGCGAGAGATGCAACTAAGAACAGGTATTCCTCGGGAAACACTCCGTCTTGGTTTGCATGCGATGAATGTTCGGATGAGGCACAGTCACCCGATCTACCGCGAACCACTGGCTGAGATGTGTGAGAGTGTCGGCCTGCTTCTCGGACTTCACACGGGAGACGGTTGGCTTGGCGAGGCATGGGGCATTTCTCTCCACTCGAGCGACCATGATATGATTGCCCGAACCGTTGAGGTCACCAAAGAGGTATTGGGCCTCGAACCCGCGGTTCTGAACAAGAAGGAGAATACGACTGTGGTCTGTTCGGCAAAAAGTCAAGCGATCGAGTTCTTCCTCCGGTACGGCCTCCCGAAAGGTCCGAAGTCTAGGACCGTTGGAATACCTCTCGCAATCCTCACTGCCAATCTTGAAGTCAAGCGATCTTACCTAAAGGGACTTTTCAGTGCAGATGGATGCTTTCATCATAGCGGCAGAGTCGGACAGTGCAGATTCGAAGTAGCAAGCGCCCGACTTCGTGATGGGTTTGTCATCTTAGCAAGACAGCTTGGTTTCGAGTTTCGTAGTTATTCGTATGTCCACCATGGCGGTCACAACCGTGCTCCACTCCATACAGCATACTTGGGTGGACGTGAGAATGTCTTGAGATGGATGATGGAGATAGGCTCAATCTGCGACTCACACCAGGCAAGGTTCGAAACTTGGGTAAAGTTACTGGAAAACATATGATCAACTCGCGATAGACAAGGTCTTTAGACTCCTCTCTGAGTTCGTGGTTCGCGGGGGTTGCTGAGCCTGGTCAAAATCGCAGGCGGCGTTGGAAGCGCGGGACTTAAGAGAAACCTGAGACATCCCGTCCCTTAGGGGTTCGTGGGTTCGAATCCCACCCCCCGCACCAATACTCTCTCCTCTTCGCCCTTGCTCTCGATTCGGTTTCTGTGTGATAGGACGTGCATTCCTGCCTGTCATGCCCATGTGTGCGCGTGCGAGGCAGACCGAGAGAGCCCCTGAGAGACAAAGAGGACACACGCATATGAGGAGAAAGCGTCCTCCCTCGTGGAAACTCCTGTTCTGCATGTTCCTGGCCTGGCGTAAAAGGAATCGCGGAATGAACTCCCGGCGACCGAGCAGATGAACCTCTCTTTACGGCAAGGCCGATCCGACCCTCACAAAGAAGGGTTCGAGGGCCTCCATCCTAGAGCTCCTCAAGTGCAGTCTAGACTAGTCCCAAGATGCCGATGACGAGCGCTATGATGCCGATGATTGTCTGGAACCTACCCAGCCACTTCGCATGTTGACTAAGTAGTTTGCGTGGGCAGCCAGTCTTAAATGAATAGGAGATTGTTTGGCCTGACGGATGCCCACAGAAGCGAAAGCCGGAACCTCAGAGTCTCAGATTGGCGTCCATTGGAGAGAAGAGCCCCTCACTGAGCCCCCCGGTAGCTTCGTATCACAGGCAAACATGAGTGACCCGTCAGTCTTTGAGCGGTTCTCCGAGAAGAACTTTCCAAAGTGCTTCGAAGAGTATGCTGATCTTCTGACTTGGGACAGTAAGTGGCACACCATCCTAGACGCGGGAAACCCCCCGTTTTGGAAATGGTTCGTCGGGGGGAAGCTCAACGCGTCATACAACTGCGTAGACCGGCATCTGACTAGCCATGGGAGCAAGGCGGCACTGATCTGGGTCCCTGAACCTGAAGACGAGCCTACCCGAATCATCACCTACAGACAGCTGTACGACCGTGTGAACGAGTTCGCCCTGCTTCTTTCGGAGTTCGCCAGGCTGCATGCGGGGGACAGGGTCACGTTCCATCTGCCCATGATCCCCGAGCTCCCGGTCTCGATGCTCGCAGCTGCTAGGCTCGGGATAATACACAATCAGGTGTTTGGCGGGTTCAGCGCGAAAGCTTGTGCTGAGCGCATGGAGGACTCGAAGAGCACCGTCCTCGTCACCATTGACGGATACTACAGGAATGGGAAGCTCATCGACAAGAAGAAAGAAGCCGATGTCACGGTAACGGAAGCTGAAAGGCTCGGCACCAAGGTCGAGAAGGTCCTAGTCTGGAGGCGCTTTCCCGGCCAGTATGTTTCCGAAGCGCCCATGGTCAAGGGACGGGATTACTTCGTGGACGAAGCGATGAAGCCGTTCTCTGGGAAGACGATCGGTCCGGTATCTATGGACGCCGAAGCTCCCCTTTTCCTGATGTATACGAGCGGGTCCACGGGGATGCCCAAGGGAGTCCAGCACAGGACCGGAGGATACCTCGCCTATGTCGCTGGCACGTCCAAGTACGTCCAGGACATCCATCCGGAGGACGTCTACTGGTGCTTCGCTGACATCGGGTGGATCACCGGACACTCATACATAGTCTATGGCCCCCTCGCCCTGGCGGCTACCTCGGTCATGTATGAAGGGGTCCCGCTCTATCCTGACGCAGGGAGACCATGGAGAATCGCCGAAAGGTTGGGGGTCAACATCTTCCACACGGCACCAACGACAATCCGGATGTTGAGGAAGGCTGGACCGGATGAACCTTCAAAATACACGTTCCGATTCAAGGCGATGACGACGGTAGGCGAACCCATAGAACCAGAGGCGTGGAGGTGGTTCTACGAAACCGTCGGGAAGAAGCAGGCGGTGATCACCGACACTTGGTGGCAGACCGAGACAGGGGGGTTCATGTGCAGCACCATCCCCGCGCTCTCGCCGATGAAAGCGGGGAGCGCCGGCCCTGGAATGCCGGGCATCTATCCGATAATCTACGATGAAGACGGGGTCGAGGTTCCGGCCGGGCAGAACAGGGCGGGAAACATCTGCATCAGGAACCCCTGGCCAGGGATCATGCAGACCATCTGGGGCGACCCCGACAGGTTCGTAAGGACATACTACTCGAAGTACAACAGGAACAAGGAGAGCAAAGACTGGCACGACTGGCCGTATTTTGCCGGGGACGGGGCCGTCCTTGCGGCAGACGGCTACTTCAGAATCCTTGGAAGGATAGACGACGTGATCAAGGTCGCTGGGCATAGACTGGGGACGAAAGAACTTGAGAACGCCGTGCTCGCGACGCCGGAGGTCGCTGAGGCAGCGGCCATAGCGATGGCGGACGAGCTCAGAGGGCACGTCCCGGTGATCTACGTGGCCCTAAAGCCTGGCACCTCATCTTCAAAGGAACTGGAAGAGAGGATAAAGGAGAACGTCGTCAAAGAGCTCGGCCCCGTGGCGAGGCCTAGGCTCGTCCATATCGTCCCAGACCTACCGAAGACCAGGTCAGGGAAGATCATGAGGCGGCTCCTGGCTTCTATATCCGACAGGACGGATTACGGGGACGTCACCACGCTTGCGAACCCCGACATCGTCGAAACCATCCGCAGGCAAGTCCAGGCCGAGTAGTCCCGTCAGCGGAGGGCTCCGCCAGGTCAGTTAGGCCGAGTCGGATTGTGCTAGGCTCTGCCAGGTCATGATTTTACGGGGTCGTCGAGGGCCATCATGTGTCCCCCGAAACCGAGAGACCAGACAAGCACGGGGTACACCACCATGCGCTCCATTCCCCCGGCACCCAGTCCGAGATAGTCCCCTCCGATATAGAGGACCAGCGCAGCAAGCGTGAACACCCCGAGGATTATCGAGAAGTAGAACAGCGGCTTCCGCTGCAGCCTCGCGGTTACCAGGGCGGCAAGCCCGGCGAAGAGGAAGACGATCAGTGAAAAGATGCTGTGCCAGATCCCCGTCGTCTCAGGAAAGAGCCCTACCCCCAGGGCCCCGACGCCCGCAAGGACGATCATGGCGGTGGCTGGCCTGTCGTGGAAGCCTTTCTGGAGGAAATATCCTCCTACGATGATGCACAGCCCCAAGATGGCGATGGACGTGTCGAACAGGTATCCGGAAGGAACGGCCGTACACGTAGTCCGACAGTTCGCGCCCAGGTCGCTCACGTAGTTGTTAGCGACGCTGTAGATGTATCCAGTGGTGTTGCCAGATCCTGATGTGTTCAAGGGTCCGCTGGTCGAATAGACGATTTCAGAGAGTATGAGCGCCAAGCTAAACTGGACTGCACCCGCGAATATGACTATGCCTGACTTCGCTGCGTTGGAAAGTCCCAACGCGGATGCTTGGACGCGTCTGTCTAAAAGGCTAAGCCCTAAAGGGATACGTCGCGAGCTTCAGAACCGTTAAAATCGGGTTCGGTTCCGACTCTATCGTTGGATCTTCTCGCTGAAGCGAAACGCATCGAGCCTGACATAGTGAAGACCCGCAGGGCGCTGCATCGCCACCCGGAACTCTCCTACGGCGAGGAGTGGACGTCGGACTTCGTCGCTGGTGAGCTGAAGAGGTTGGGAATCGAGGTCAAGAGGGGAGTCGGAGGGACGGGCGTTGTCGGGATCCTGAAGGGAGGGAAGGGAGGGAAGGTGATAGCACTCAGGGCGGACATGGACGCTCTGCCGGTCCAGGAGCTTTCAGACGTAGAATTCAGGTCGGAGGTGGACGGCGTGATGCACGCCTGCGGCCATGACACGCACATGGCAATGCTCCTCGGGGCGGCCAGGCTTCTTTCTGACCACAAGAGCGAGTTATGCGGGACGGTAAAGTTCCTCTTCCAGCCAGCCGAGGAACACGGAGGAAGGGGCGGGGCACTCCCCATGATCGAGGCCGGCGCGATGGAGGGACCGAAAGTAGACTACGTGTTCGGACTGCACATCAGCAGCACACAGAAGGCGGGGGAGTTCGGGATAAAGGGCGGCGCCGTCATGGCCGCGCCCGACACCTTCAAGGTGACTATCTTCGGGAAGGGCGGTCACGGCTCCGCGCCCCACGAGACGGTGGACCCTGTATACATCGCAGCTCACGTGATACTGGCGCTGCAGGGAGTCTCTTCGAGGATGATAGACCCGGTCCGCCCGTTCGTGATTACCGTCGGCTCTGTTCACTCCGGGACAAAGGAGAACATCATACCTGACATTGCTTTGCTTCAAGGGACTGTGAGGACCCTTGACGAAGCGACCCGGAAGCTCGCAAAGAGGAAGGTGAGGGAAGTGGCTATCGGAGTCTGCAGGTCATTCAATGCTGACGCCAAGGTCGAGTTTGAAGAGGACGCCTACCCGGTGACAGTCAACGACCCAAAGGTCACGGGGAGGGTCGCCAGGGTTCTCAGGACCATCCCCGGCGCCAAGGTCAAGGAGATGGACGCCATCTTGGGCGGAGAGGACTTCTCACGGTTTCTTCGAAAGGCTCCTGGCACGTTCTACTTCCTTGGGACGATGAACCGCGTCAAGGGATGTGTCCATCCAAACCACAGCGCCAAGTTCAAGGTGGACGAGGACGTCCTCAAGCTCGGGTCAGCTTCCTTGGCTATGCTGGCGATAGATTTCGGGACGCCAAGAGAGGCGAGGTAGACTGTACGCGACCAGGGTCTCTGACCGCGTCTATCTCTTGGACACTTATGCGCTGGGGGTCCCTGGGACCGTCAGTGCGTACCTGATCAAGGGGCCGAAACCTACCCTTGTGGACTGCGGATACGCGACATCCTATGAGAGCGTATTGGCTGGGCTGGCAGAAGCGGGCGTGATGCCCTCCGATGTCAGATATCTCATCCCTACGCACGTCCATCTGGATCACGCGGGAGCAGCAGGGCAGCTCATCAAGCACATGCCCAACGCCGAAGTGGTAGCCCATGAAAGAGGAGTCCCCCACCTCGTGGACCCCACGCGGCTCATCGAAAGCTCGACGATGGTGTTCGGGAAGGACGTGATGGAGCTCTACGGGCTCCCCGAGCCCATCCCCTCGGAACGGGTCACCGCAGTTGGCAAGGAAGCGCACATCGATCTAGGAGAGGGCCTGAGCATGACCCTCATGCACGCCCCCGGGCACGCACCGCATCAGATCTCGGTCATGCTCGACGAAACCAAGGCCATGTTGACCGCCGACGCGGTCGGAATAGTCTATCCCGGCATGAAGGCGCTGATACCCACCACCCCGCCGCCGAGCTTCTACCCGGATCTGCTCGTCTCGACGGTGGGCCAGCTAAGACAAATGAGACCAAGGGAGCTCTTGACCCCGCATTTCGGGACGAGAAAAGACGTCGACTGGGTCTTCGACAGGACTGCGGAGTTGGTCATTGATTGGGTCGAACGGGTTGAGCCCATGTGGAAGAAGAAGGCCACTCTGGAATCTGTCGCTGAGGAGATGGAGAAGAGCGTGAAAAAGGACTCGGGGCTCGGGGAGCTGCCGATCTACGCGAGAATTTCGGTGAGGACGTCGGTCAAAGGAATCATGCACTATCTCGACAAGAACCATTGAAATAACAGGCAGGGCTAGTGACTTCCGTGCCGCTGGTCTACGCGTGCATCGCGCCGCATGGGGGCGAGATAGTCCCCGCGCTCGCAGGCAAGAAGCTACGTGCGTTCATGGAGACTAGGAATGGGATGAAGGCCCTGGCGGCAGATGTCAAGCGAGCCAGACCCGACACGATAGTAATCGCCAGTCCACACAATCTGCGGCTGCACAGACACATCGGGGTGGTCACCGCAGAAAACTCGAGCGGAAGCGCAAGAGAGGGGAGGAAGGAGATCAGGTATAGGGCGAAGTGCGACATGGCTCTGGCTCAGAAGCTCGTGGAAGCGGCGGAACATGAGGGCATCCCTGTAGCGGGCGCCACGTATGGGGTGTATGAGGGACCCCTGTCCGACCTGGCGATGGACTGGGGGACGCTCATTCCGCTCTGGTTCTTTCTGAAGGGCAACAGGCTCAAGTGCAAGATTGTGATAGTCACCCCGTCCAGGGGGATTCCGCTCGCCCAAAACTACGAGTTCGGCAAGGTGGTTGCAGAAGTGGCAGAAGGAGAGAAGAAGCGAGTGGTCTTCGTAGCGAGCGCAGACCAGGCCCATGCTCACAAGGAGAGCGGGCCCTACGGGTACAGCCCCGACGCGAAGAAGTATGACAGGCTAGTTGTGAAAGCGGTGAACGAAGGAAAGCTCGACTACATACTTCACCTGAAGCCCGACTTCGTCGACAGGGCGAAGCCGGACAGCCTCTGGCAGATGACGATGCTCGCAGGAGTGTTGGCTGTAGTCCGCATGGAAGGGAGACTGCTGTCATACCAGGCGCCCACCTACTACGGCATGCTCTGCGCCAGCTATCGTCCTGCGCCCCACTGAGCCAACCCTGCTGGGTCAGAGATGGCCGTAAAGCTGGTCCAAGCTGGATATCCGGGGGCAGTCGGGGCCCGACTGCGCGCCGAGCCTGTCGATGAGGACCCCTTTCATCCCGGCGTTTTTCGCACCCACAACGTCAGCCTCGTAGATATCACCGACATGCACGCTCTCACCAGGTCCGCACCCTATCTTCTCCATGGCGATCTCGAAGATTCGCGGGTTCGGCTTCGTGTACCCTACGGCGCCTGAGAAGACTACAGTTGACATGAATCTGTCCAGGCCGAGTGGCTTGACCAATCTCTCCGTGTCCGCTGTAGCGTTCGATATCAGCCCCATGGAGTATCCGCGGCGTTTCAGATTGGCGAGGGTCGGCTGCACATCAGGATAGAGCTCGAGAGGGATAGTCTTCCCCACCTCGGGCCAGCGGACCCGGACCAGCCGCGACACCCTTAGCGCCTCTGACTCTGAGGCGTCGGGAAACAGGGAGCTGAAGACCCTCTGGTCAAGGTGACGGTAGGCTTCCTCAGTCTGTTCAGAGGTCATGGAGCTGTCTGAGTAGGCTGACAGCCACCACGGTTCGAGCCCCATGTACGCTCCGTGGATTTCGTCTTCTGACGCGTCACGCCCTTCATCTCTGACGACCTTCTGAAATATCCTGTCTCTGCGCATCACCAGCAGCGTCCCTCCGAGGTCGAAGAACACGGCGCGCGTTGCCAACCACTTCACGTCTAGGCGCCAGTGATTTAGATTCGACTGCGTACGGCACTTACGCGTGGAAGATAGGGATGAACGGCGTCACTAGCATGCTGAAAAGCAGCAGTGCAAGGACGATGGCCGTCACGAGGACATAGAGGTCGTCTTTCTCGGCGGCGAAAAGGAAGACGGAGATGGCGACACGAGTCACGGGGGTGGCGATGAGGATTATCACCCCGAGCTCGATTAGAGAGAACGGGTTGAACGAGCGAAGGCCGGAAATCAGTGCAGTAAGACTGATGGGGAAGTTGCCATGGGGGACCGAAGAAGCGCTGTAGTAGAGGAAAGATGTTGTGTCCGCAGAGCCGCTCAAGGATGCGAGCCTCGCCAGTCCCAAGACCACCACTGCAGCGGAAATGACTACCCCAAACCTGAGGACGTTGCCGATGACCGTGTTCATGGAGTCTGGGTCGCGGAGATTCATGCCGCAACCCCCAGAGAGGTAAGGATCATCTCGATGGCAGCCAGCGCGAGGACTATCGCGAATATCTTCCTGATGGTGGGGTTGCGCGCCTTCACGAGGAGCCGCGCACCTATGGCAGCCCCGATGAGGATGCCTACGGCGACGGGCGCCACTATCAGAGGGTTCACATCCCCCCTTGCGTAGTAGATCCCTGCGCTAGCGGCAGCCGTGACCCCGATCATGAAGTTCGACGTCGTGGTGGAGACCTTCATGGGAAGCTTCATCGCGTAATCCATGGACAGGACCTTGAACGCGCCCGAACCTATCCCAAGGAGACCTGAGAGCATCCCTGCGACAACCATCCCGAACAGCCCCGCCCCTGGCCTCGTTGCGTTGTACTCGATGTGCCTGCCGTCTGGTTCCGTGTAAGACCCTTTCAGGTTGAGGCGCTTGGAGAGGCCCTTGAGCTCAGGGGACTTCGGTATGTCCTCACCCAGCTTCATCGCCGTGGGCGCCAGCGCGATCAGAAGGATGATTCCGAAGACCAAGGCCAAGGCACCCGAGTTCACATAGGCGGCGATGGCAGCTCCGGCTATGGCGCCAGAAGTCGTGGCCAATTCGAGGAACATGCCGACCCTCAGGTTGGTCAACTTGTCTTTCACATAGGTTGAAGCAGCGCCGCTTGAAGTCCCTATGATGGCGACGATGCTCGCCCCGATTGCGAAGTGTATGTCCACGCCCAAGAGCAGGGTGAGCACAGGTACGATTACCACTCCTCCTCCTAGTCCGACGATCGACCCGAATACCCCAGCGAAGATTGATGAGAAGAACAGGATGACTAGGAACTCGATAACGATCATCGATTATTGCCGCCAGTTTTGACGCTAATTAGGTGTCTCGGTTTGCGACGTTATACACCCTTCTATTGGTCTAGCGCGGTTATTATCCTGCGGTTGCTCTCTTGAATGCCTTCCACCCCGGTGTTCAGAATGATGCAGGGGACCTTCCACTCTTCGAACATCTTTCTGAAGAACCTGACCTGCGCGCCGTCATCCAGTTCGAGGAGATAGGGGTTGTACCATGGCTCGAACGAGGTCGTCCCCCACTTCTCCTTTGGCCCCGCGCCTGGCAGGACCATGTACTCTCCCTTCTGAAGTACCGCTATCGCTTCATCTGGCGAGAGTCTCACTTCGGCGGGACTATGGTCGTCTCGGCGAAGGAGGACCACCAAGTCGACCGGAACCTCGTCAACGACCTTTGCTGGACCGAGTATCGCCTCTCTATTGACGAGCACCCTCGAATTGCCGAAGGCATAGTAGCACCAGCCTTTGCCCTCGTCAAAGACGCACTTTCCGCGGGTAAGAGCACAGCCGTGCTCTCCCTCGGGGTACTCGCAGTCAGCCTTCCTGGTTGTGACATTCTCGCTGAACGACCTGTCGAAGACGTCCCTCAGCCAGTCTTGCTCCTTTTGGGACTCGGACCTCATATAGAGTGCTCTTTCAGGTTGCCTCGCCACCAGCTTTCTCCTGACGGCGCCATCTTCTGGGAACCTTACGTATGCCCAGTCGTCGCCGCAAATCTTCCCCTCGTCGCTCAAGAAAATCCTGAACGCCTGAGTGGTCTTACCGGTCCCCGTCGGCGCGACTATCACCACGCCCTTCTCCTTGTACAGGGCGGTGGCGCCATGTATGGAAAGGGTGCTCGCTTCTTTCTCGAGGATTGCTGCGGCCATACCCAGCGCCCAGGATTTGCACTGGCCATAGTATTCTGTATTCAGGAACAGCGCAGAACGCAGCTGGGGGCAATAGTAAGCCGAAGGCTCGACGCCTTCCACCCCGGTAGCAGAATATATCGTCGCCTTGGCTGGCGACCCAGACGCAGCTTCCCACCAGTTCCGTGACCAGAACTCCGCCTGGTGGACGCTGTTGGTGACCAACTCGATGACGACCCCGTTGATGTCTGCCTTCAGTGTCACCGGGTCTGCAACGGCAAGTCTTTGCTTGGCGAGGGCAAGCAGACGCTGGAACTCCGGGACCGGGGTGGCCTTGTTCCCCTTCACCCTAGCACGGGACTGAGTGAGATAGTTATGGAACTCCGAGTCGGACATCGAGAAGCCGCCGGCCGTTTTTAGGTCTCTTAAAACCCTCGACGGAAATCCGAGAAGATTCCTCAATTGTCGAAGTGAAGGGGCTCAGCCGGGGAGGAGCAGCTAGCTGCGCCAGCTATGGACAGGCTCGAAGCCCAGGAGCCTTCGCGCTTTGTCTATCGAGAGGAGAGTTTCATTGTCTCCAAGTTTCTTCTTCACTTGGACGTTTGGGAAGACTGCCTTCATGAGGTCCTCGCTCTTCCTGAGCATCACGGTGTCTGCGTTAGCGATGATGAAGACCTGGGCGCCCTTGAACCTGGCTTCCACCGCTTTTCTGACCGCCTGGGCCGCGTCTCTGGCGTCGATGTATCCCCATAGGTTCCACTTGCGTAGGGTCGGGTCGTCCTGAAAGTCCTTGAAGCTCTGATAGTCGTGCGGCTCCATTATGTTCGAGAAACGCAGGCCCACGATCTTCAGCTCAGGGTCCCAGCGGCAGTATTGTTCCGCCATCTCTTCCCCTAACAACTTGCTGAGCGAGTACGCGCTCTCCGGCCTGCCGCGATACTCTTCATCCAATGGAGCGTACGGCGGAGGAGAATCGAATGGGAGGCCGAGGACGGTCTCACTAGAAGCCCAGACGACGTTCTTGATGCCTAGTCGTGCGGACGCTTCGAAGACGTTGTAAGTGCTCATGATGTTGTTTTCGAAGGTTACCGAGTTGGGGGAGAGCCGCGAGTCAGGGATCGCCGCCAGGTGGACCACCGCGTCCGTCCCATGCTCGCCGCGTTCAACCGCCGCGATTGCGTCTACCGCCTGGCCGAAGTCCGTAAGGTCCGCCTGAATCGAAGGGCAGAGCCCCTCCGCCGGCCTGGCTCTGTCGACGTTGAAGACCTCGTAACCTCGAGAGATGAACTCTCTGATGCAGGCCCGACCCGCCTTTCCTGTCCCTCCGGTCACTACGATTTTCGGCATGGCTCAGCTCGGCCACTGGGACTCGGGCTTCGGTGGGAGCGGCCCAGACCGTCTGTACCTGTAACGCTCGAACAACAGCTCAACACCGTGTTCGTTGAACCGGAACGACACCTCCATCTTGGCGCCCGCGTCAAGCGTGAAGAATCTGGCAATGCCGTCAGCCTCTCCCTCGGGAACGAGGACGATGTTGTTCCCGATGTCCTCGCCCGAGAGGACGAGGAAGCTTCCGTTTCTCTTCACCTCCGCATAGATTGTGCCCTTGTACGCCCTGTACTGCCCCTCAAGTTTCGCGAGTAGGCCCTCGAGCTTGACCGGCCTGAGCTCCGAAGGATTTCCACCCAGCATCGCTGTGACCGCCCTCATTGCCAACCTCCCCAGGCTATACCCGGTCCCGTTCGAAAGAAGGATTACGCCGGATTTCGTGTCCCTGACGTATTCCATGTTGGCTGTGTACACGTCGACGGAGCCGCCGTGACCTACTACCTTGTGTCCAAGGAAGTTCGGAAGTATCCTCAGACCGTAGCCGTAGGAGTCCTCTCCGTAGTACTCTACGCCGCATTTGATGTGTGGAGTCTCCATTTTGGCTAGGGAGTCAGAGGATACGACCCTCTTTCCATCCAGCTCGCCCCCGTTGATGAGCATTCTCACAAAGCGCGAAAGGTCGACCACGTTGCTCACAACGCCCCCTGCAGCGCTGCTCCCGTATGGGATGGGCACAGGCGTGACCTTCGTTCCCCTCACCGCGTACGGCGTCGCCACGTCCCTGTCAGCGGAGATGTCCTGCTTCTGGATGAAGGTCCTGGTCATCTCAAGTGGGTCGAATATCTCGTCCTTCAGGTAGCGTTCCCACGGCTTGCCGCTGACACGAGAGACCACCTCGCCGAGGAGCACGAATCCTTCGTTCAGATACATGTACTTCTCCCCTGGCTTCGTCTCGACCCAGTCGTCCACTTCGCTCAGGAACGACATCATGTCGTCCGTGCTCGAGATCGGAAGCCACTGGTGGTAGTCACCGAATGCTTGGAACAGGATGACTTCGAGAGACCCCAGTCCGGGCACCCCGCTCGTATGGCTGAGCAGGTGGTGGACTTCGACCTGTTCGAAGGCTCTCTGCCTCAGAGGAATGAATTTGGTCACCGGATCGTGGAAGTCCATCTTTCCCGCTTCCACGAGTTTTGCGATCGACAGTGCCACGAACGACTTTGTTATGGACCCTACCCCGTAGAGTGTTTGGGCGGTAGCCGGTAGCGCTCCGCTGACATCCTTGTATCCATAGCCGCGCGAGTGGATGACCTTCCCATCCTCGATGATGCAAGCGGCCACGCTTGGCATCTTCGTCTCGCTCATCTTTGCGAAGACCAAGTCGTCGAATTTGCGCGGGTCGAAGTTACTCAATGCGCGTCCCACTGACCTATTGGGCGATAAAGCGGTTCCGGGTTAGGCCGCTCCTTACCAATGCCGGGAGCGCTCGAGTATGAACCTGTATGCATTGTCATTCAGGATGGCGTCTGCCACTCCGGGCCTTATGCCTGAACGGATCAGGGCCTGCCTGAACTTCCCTACGTCAGAGACGTCTCTAACGCCCTCGGGTGCGGTGGACATGCCAAGGAAATCAGTGCCGAGCGCGGGCAAGGATTCCCCGCCAACCTTGATTACGTGTTTAGCGTGCTCGGCGAGCCTTTCGAGAGTGAAGGGTTTCCCGATGCAGCTCCTGATGAACGTCAACCCCATGATGCCCCCTCGTCGCGCAGTCTCTCTGATGAGCTTGTCTGAGATGTTCCGCCTGTTCGTCTGCTCGGAGGACGAGTCCGAGTGGCTGAAGAACGGAGCCAGTTCCGAAACTGCGAGCGTCTCGGAGGACGTCTTTGGGGACGAATGTGAGAGGTCGACCATTACGCCAAGCCTGTCTGCGGCCGCGACCAGAGCCTCGCCTTCCCCCGTGAGCCCGTAGTCCTTCTCAGAGAGGCACGAGGCAGCGAACTTGTTGTCATAGTTCCAAGTTAGTCCGATGGAGCGGACGCCGAGATTGTAGAACACTCTGAGGTCCTCTGGCTCACCGAGAGCTTCGCATCCCTCGATATGGAGGACGATGCCCACACGGTCCCCCAAGCTCTCGATATCATCGCGATTCCTGACGATTTTGAGGTCCTTCGGGTGCATCTCTTCGAGCGCGTAGTAGATCTTGACGAGTTCGATTGCTACGTCCCTGGGTGAAACGAGCGCGGACGAGGGCGACCAATGGCCGTACATCCGCTGCATCGCAGCCATCTTCCTCAGGTTCAGGCTCCCGATAAGAGGGAATATCGAGCCAAGGACCAGCTTCATCCCTGCCTTTCGGTACTTCGGGATGTCCGCCTGCCTCCCCTTGACGTCTTCGCTGAAGGGCCGGATGTCGGTGGCTCCGCCCATCATGAAGTGGTAACCAACGTCTTCGTGAAGGTCCACTACCACGCCCCGGGCGGGGGGGCCTGGCGATTTAACTGTCTCCGACGTGAGGTTCCGCAGCTAAGGACCGCTCCGCCTTGCTGACCTCGACCTTTCTGCCGCTGAAAACGATGAAGACGAAGGCCAACACCAGCAGTGCGGCTGACATCTCGAAGGCGAAGCTTTGGCCGGACAGATAGGAGCTAGCTAGCGCCGGCGGGAGCTTCCCGGAAATGTTCCCGATGAACAGCTGATAGACGACCCTGGGAGGAATCACCGCGGTGGCCGCCGTCAGGGAAAGTGCGAAGCTGAGTATCATGCCCGTGTTCCTGAATGTGTTCATGGTGCCGGAGCCGACTCCATATTTCGCGGGCGGGGTCGCAGACATGATGGCTGAAGTGTTGGATGGCCAGAAGAATCCGAGGCCGACCCCTGACAGCGCTTCTATGATGCCTATCTCGAGGAGGGAGGACCCGGTGGTCAGCTGGCTGAAGAGCAGCAGTGAAACGGTCATCACCCCGACGCCCAACGCCGATACCTTCCTCGCGCCGAACCTGTCAGACAACGTCCCACCCACGGGCCCCAGGGCGGCTGTCGCGAGAGCGAAGGGGATGATCAGATACGAAGATGTCAGAGGTGAGAGTCCCGCCACCCCTTCCAGATAGAATATCAGCAGGAAGTTGACGCTGAAGACAGCGAGGAACTGGAACAGCGCCGCGATTATTGAGAATGAGAATGTGCGGTCCCTGAAGAAGGCGAAGTCGAGGATCGGGTCCTTGCTGTACTTCCACTCCCATGTGACGAACGCTAGGAAGAATACCGGAGAAAGTGCGAGCGCGGTGAGCGTGGTCGTGTTCCCCCACGAGTAGAGGAGGCCCCAAGTGATGCCCAAGAGCAGTGACAGGAGTCCGACTGTGAACGTGACTGCTGCAGGGATGTCGAAGGATCCTCTCTGCCCCTGCGGCTTGACGGACTTCAGGGTCCTGTAAGCCCAGATGGTACCGAAAATGCCGACGGGGATGTTGATCAGGAAGATCCAGCGCCAGCTCACATAGGTGATTATGACCCCGCCTAGCACGACCCCGAGGATGTTCCCCACCCCCCAGACGATGGACTGGATGCCGAACGCCCTGCCGGTCTCGTTACGTGGAAACGCCTCGGAGAGTATCGCAAAGGAGTTCGAGGTGAGGAGGGCCGCCCCGGTCCCTTGGATGACCCTGAATGCGACCAGGGACAACCCCGTGGGTGCGAACCCGGACAGGGCCGACCCGACGGTGAAAACCACGAACCCGATGTTGAAGAGCAGCTTCCTGCCGTACATGTCTGCCAGCCTTCCGAGGCTGAGCACGAGGGCCGTGTTCACCACCAGGTAAGCGATGATCACCCAGATCATCGTCACGAAGTCGGAGTGTAGGTCTTCGGCCATGGGGAAGAGCGCTAGCAGAACCACGGTACTGTCGATAGCCGCCATCAGGGCGCCGACTGACGTTACCGACAGTGCCTTCCATTTGTATTCCAAGTCAGAATCCTCGGGGAGTTCGCCTGCCCGTTTATGCCGATATAAGAAACTGCCTTGCGATTTTCAAAAGCATGGTCGGCCGCCACAGAAAAACGCAACGTAGGCCTGTTCATGCGCAACAGAGATGGGTGCGCAGATGGTCGACCACAGCCCCGCTGACGACTGGGTGATGTAGGCCGTCTATACGTGCTGATCGAACAGGATGTCGTTGCCATCGGGGTCGGTAACTACGAACCCACCGGGACCGCTCTTTGAATCCAAGCCGCCTTCTCCCTTTGTGACCACTCCCTTCGCCTTCAGCTGTCGGTGTATCTCACGTACGTCGGTGAAAACAGCCGTGGGCTTTCCCAAGGCCCCGCCGGGGTTGAAACAGAGGGTGTTTTTGTCAAAAATCCCTTCGAAGATCCCTATCTCGGTGTCGCCGCTTTTCATGACCAGCCAGTTCTTGTGAGAGGGGTCAGGGGAAGAGGCGGTGAATCCGAGTTTTTCATAGAAGGCCTTCGATGCTTCCAGGTTCTTGACCGCCAAGCAGACTGAGAAGCGACCGAGGTCCACAGGAGCCGAGCTTGTCAAAGCTGCCCTACCTTTAAACTCAACCAGGAGGTCGCTCCGCCGGAACAGAGACCACAAATCGATACCACTGCCTCTTCTCGAAAGATATGCCCCGGCCGGGATTCGTGCACCCATATGGGTGCTCAGGTACTTTCTGGCGTATTGGGGGGTTAAATTGGCCAACTGCCTGGTTGAGTATTGACTGAGGATGTCGAGGCAAGCCAGTTCGACATCGGCACGACCTCGATCAGACTCGTGAGGGTAGGGAACGTCATCCAAATCCTGTTCAGCAGTTCGATGGAGGCGTCCTATCTTTACCGAGAACTCACGGAAAGGTATAAACGGGCTGAAGAGAGATTGAGAAGAGGATCCGGTTGAAGGAACTCCCGAAGCGAAAGAAGGCCGAGCTCGACCTTATCGCGGCCATGACCGAGGATGCGACGCTGGCGACCGCGGCGGAGCTTCCTAGACTGGCGAAGGCCAGCACGAAGTGAGGTGTGGAGGCTTGCATCCACAAGGATGCTGGGGCACACCCAAGCCGCTGAATTGTTCTAACCTGTAGACGTAAATTCAACCTCAGGGACCAAGGAGAAGTGTGAAGCGAGAAGCGGTAGCCTTCATTCTTGCCTTCATCGTCTTGGTCAGCGTTGGGGGAGGATATCTGATTGGTACCACCAATGAACGTACGGTCACTACGACCAACGCCCAGTATCCGGTGACATTCCTCGAACCCCCAAAGGGCTGCTCTATCCAGTCGTTCTGCATCAACGCAACGTTGGTTGATCACCTCGGCTCCAATATAACAGTCGTTGCGGTTGCATGGCTCCGCAATGCAACCACAGGGCAGAATGTGACCATGGTGGGCGGGGTGCAGAATTCTCTTGCCACGGCCAGTTGCACCGTGGGCTATCGGGGACCATCTGTGTGTTACATCATTGGACATCCTGCCAGTGGCAACAGCTTCGAGGTCACGCTGACTTTGTTCGGGTTGGATGGGAAGACAGCCCTCTCACCCACTGTCACTGCTGACGTGACCAATTGAGATCGGCTGCCAGCCACAGATACTCTCCCCAACCCTGCTACTCGGAGGCGGAAGAGGTCCCTGGCTACGACCTGAGCTGCTGCATATGTGCAAGATTGCCCCGGCCGGGATTCGAACCCGGGTCGCCGACTCGAAAGGCCAGCATACTTGACCGGGCTATACGCCCTCATGGGCCCTATACTACCGGGGCTGAGCAGGGCCAGTCCGGTCGCCCATTAGAGCTTTCCCGCTACGAAGTCTCAAAGGAGCACCATTCTCCCAGGGCCTCGGAAGCTTTCGCAAGGGTCTCCTTACGACATGCGTCGGTCATGGAGAGCACTCCGTTTCGAGGGATGTATGCGTTCCTTGATCCGACCCCGTCCATTTCTCGGAGCGTCTCAGACGCCTCTCTAACAGGCAACCTCGAGTCATAGTACGTCCGCCTTCCCACCAGCAGTGCGCTTGACTCGTCGGCGACGAAGTCGGTAACGAGCCTGCATTGCCCCGCAGACCCTTGAAGGAGAGCCGTGGCCATTAGACGTTCGTCAGGAGCTAGCCCACAGCCGCCAGATGCTCTCAAAGCGTCCCACGTTCCTAGAGACTCCAGGCGGGAGCAGACTCTGACAGCATGCTCTGCCCTCCAGTATGAAAAAACGAAGTACTTCGACAGGAGCTCGTCCAGTGAGGCCTTCTCCTTCTCGCAGCTGAGGACTTCAGGGATGGAGGGCAGCAGATAGTCGGAAGGGTCTGGCGACCCCCAGCACAGACCGGCAGGGTCGACGTAGATCGCGTGCGAAGCCTTCCTCGCACTCAACACCGGGCCCGATTCCACCCTGAACCCCTCGGAATCGAAGCGCCTTGCAAGGAGCGACATCTGCCCCTTGTTGAGCTTTGGCATCAGTATCCGGTGCCTGCCCGCGAGTTCTAGCCGATGCACCCTGAAAGCGAGCATATGCCTCAGCGTTTAGGAGAACTCATTAAATAAGAACCAGAGAAACTTGGTTCAGGAGGAGGGGGAGAGGTTGGCGGAAGACAGGGCGATGACGCTGGAGGCGCTAGAGGAAAGGATGAAGTCCTACTCCAAGAGAGTTGACGCCGCCCTTTCGCGCGAACTCAAGCTGTACAACCACTCTAGGTTCCACGACCCGTTGGTGTACATGACGGAAGGGGGAAAGCGGGTCCGCCCTGTGATGCTGATGGCCTCCGCGGAAGCCGTCGGAAGCAAGGACGACTCGGTCCTTGGAGCGGCAGTCGCAGTGGAGTTGCTTCACACCGAATCTATAATACATGACGACGTCATCGACGGAGAGAAACTAAGAAGGGGGAGGGTCCCGTTCCACCTGAAGTACGGGTACAGCGCTTCGCTTCTCAGCGCGGATTTCGTCTTCGCCATGATCCTGGCGATCGCCGCAAGGTACGACGACAAGAGGATCTCTGAGGAAATCAGCAACGCTGCGATGCAGATGTCCGAGGGGGAATACTCAGAGCTCACAATAGACCCCGAAATCTACAAGCTGACCTGGGACGAGTATCTCAGGATCGTGAGTGAAAAGACCGCCTCGCTCTTTGAGACATCTGCGAAACTGGGAGCGATGATCGGGGGCGGCACCGAAAAGGAGGTGAAGGCGCTCGCCGAATATGGCAGGTGCATGGGGATCGCGTATCAGCTGAAGGACGATCTGCTCGACTGGAGGTCCAAGGACAAGGTGTCGGTCGGCCTTCTGAAGACCCATAGCGAGAGCGAAGTCGTCGGGAAGATGACCGCTCAGGCGCAGTCGTATGCTGAAGAAGCGAAACGCATGCTGATGAACCTGCCCCGCAACGAGGCTACGCTGCTCCTGTCTGACCTATCGGACTTCTCGATTCTTCGACAGTACTGACTCCGGAACGCCGGCTCTCCCGGGCAACAGATGTCGCCGCGCCATTCTAGCGTATCTGAATGTCGGACTCAGCCGGCGGATGAAGAGGTTGTTCCGCTACGGATGGAGTATCTGCAGCATCATAATCAGCGCTACGACGAAGCCGAATATGAAGAGCGTCTCCGGGATCACAAGGAAGAAGAGGACGGTCCCAGTCCTCTCCGGCTTCTCGGCGACTACGCCCATGCCTGCCGCGCCGATGCCCGACTGGGCAATGCCAGTGGCGATGAGCCCGCCCGCCATCGCAATCGCAGCGGCGATGAATGTCAAGGCCGTGGGGAGGTCCATTGTGAAAGCCATTTGCGAACTCGAAGGCGGCTCGACTCTGAGGGACTTTTAACTGTTACTCGGATGAATTCTGCCGTCGGTCGTCCGGCGGCCCACGGAGCTACTTCGTGTACTTCTTTCGCACGGCGAACGGAGAGAACGGCTTGCCGTTCCCCTCGAAGAACTTGGTGTAGAACTCGACGTAATGGAGCCTGACCCCCTGGATCGACGGCTCGAAGATCCCAAGAACGATGTTCAGGAGGTGGACCATGATGGCTATGACAGCGACGAAGATCGTCGCGGTGATGGGCGCCCGGCCGACGCTCGCCCCTAGGCTCGTGTCAACGATCGAAGCGAGCAAGACCGAAGCAAGAAGGACCCCCAGAATCCTCGCATATGACATGACATGGCTCATGAGAGTGGGAATCTCCATGGCGAACCTTGGACCCTCGCTGACCGCGACGACGACGGCCGAGCCTATGAGCGCCGCTATGCTCGCATATGCTGCAATGATGGGAGACGGGAAGAGCCCCCTGTCGAAGAAGTCGACCAGACCCACCGTTCCGCTCCACATGAAGCCAAGCCAGCCTATCTTCCCTATCGCATGCTTGAGGTGCCCCGTCTTGACCCCAAGGTAGATTCCGAAGATGTAACCGAGGGTGATGTGGCCCAGTCCGATGAATATCGTGATGACCAGCAAGATAGGAAGCTGGCCGACCACGTTCAGCGCAGCCCCGTACCATGGGAGCGCGGCTCCGAAGTATTCGTTGAACAGGGCCCCGAAGACCATCGCCGAGACCCCTCCGATCATCATTATCGTCCCTATTGTTCCCAGGGTCCTTTTCCCCATCATCCCCCTACCAAAGGAACGTATCGCCCGGGGGAGCGCCCTGGCGCTAGTCTTGCCGCTCCCGATCCTCGTGAAATAGAACCCGAGCAGAAGGATGACGAGGCCGTAGCCTACGTCCCCGACCATCAGCCCGAAGAAGATAGGGAAGACTATGGAGAAGGTCATGGTAGGGTCGATTTCACCGCTCTTGGGGAGGGAGAAGAATCTGACAAGGAACTCGAAGGGCTTGATCCTGCTGCTGTTCTGCATCAGGGTAGGCGCTTCTTCGGAATCGCCCTTCACTCCGACGATGACCACCCTGCCAGCGGCTGCGCTTGAAAGTTCCTTTTCCAATGCAGGGACATTGGGGCGAGGTACCCAGCCCTCGAGGAGGACCGTCCTGTCGCTCTGGGCCAACTTACCGATAGCCTCGTGCCTCTGCCCCTCGATAGCGAGCGCTTCCCTTATCGCTAGGATTGCGCCGTAGTGCTCACGCGATATCGCCCTGAGCCCCTCTTCCGCCTTGGCTTTCGTCCGAGACAGATCCGCGTCCTCAGACTCAAGCTTCGCCTTGGCCTCTGCAGGGGTCCCCAGATTGTATGGCAGGTCGGCCTTCAATGCCTTGTACTTCTCGAAGATGGGTTTCGCCTGCTCTTCGGCCGACTTCGGGATCGCCACGAGCGCAGTGACGTCCCCTTCCGCAGAGTGATAGCTTTCGACAATCGCGTCGCCGGCGATGGTGCGCATCTCTTCCTTGAAAGAGGAGAACCCGTCCTCCGGAATAGCGTAGAATCCAGAGACGAGGCTCGATGCCGTCAAGATCGAAAGGTCCTTCCTGAAGGAAGCGATCCTCCCCAGGGTTTGCAGGAAGACCTTGTTTCTCGCGAGCCTGACGTCGACTGACTCCAGTTCGGTCTTCAGACCCTTGACTTCGCCGTCGATCGTTAGCGCTTCTGCCTGTGCGAGGACGTCGTTTATGCCCTCGAAGTGACGCTGACCATCGACCGTGACGGGCGGGAGCGCGGCCACGAGACCTTCGAACCTGAACGCCTCGTCCGCCACCCTGCGCTGCAGTTCGGGCGGGGTGGGTTCCCCGAAACCTTCTGACGGGCTCCTCTCCACCTGTTCAAGCTGCATGACGCCTGCCTCGTGTAGAGAATGGAGGATCTGCGAAATGTCCTCCCTGAGGGCGATTATCCTTACCCTATCCATCTGAACTGGGGTGAGCATCCCTGGGCCCTCCTAGGAACCCAGGACGGACTCGATTATCTCCTTCACTGCCACCTTCTTCTCCTTCTGGCGCCTGATCTTCTCGGCGCCTTCGGACGCCTCTCTTGCTATCGACGCCACTTCCTTCTCGATTTCTGCCCTCCCTGCCTGCACGATCTTAGACTTCGCACTTGTGCCCGCGGATTCGGCGTCCTTCAGGATCTTCTGTGCCTCGGCGACGGCGTCCGACTTGATCTTCTCCGCCCGAGAAGTAGCCTCGGTCACCCTTGACTTCGCGTCGGTCTCGGCTATCTTCACCTTCTCGATGACTGCAGCCTGATCGGCCCCGGGCTGGGCGACTTCGGGCATCTTTTCGTGGCCGTCCCTTATGGGAATATTAGCTTTAGGGGCGTCACCTTAGCAGGACGATGAGGAGCATGAGAAGGACCAGCAGCAGGACGAGGTTGACCATCATGGTGAGCAGCCAGAAGTTCCTCACCAGCCATGCTTTGCGTGAGCTCTGTCCTCTGCTTTTCAAGATTCGGCAGACAGCTTCGCCTTGACGGTCTTCAGGGTGACGAAGTTCTCCCTTTCCATCTCGTCGAACCTCATTGAGATGTACTTCGCCTGCCCCTTCAGTCGAGGAATCAGGACGTTCTCGATGGAGTTCACCCGCCTCTTCGTCTTTTCGACCTCGGCTAGTATCTTCCTGAGGGTGTTCTCAATCTCGGCGATATCGAGCGCGATGCGAAGCGCTTCCGAGAAGTTGTCCATCGCACTCTCCATCTTCACCGACAGGCCCACGAGCGCGTACTGCTCGTTCATGGTCCTGTACTTCTCGTCCCTCCCCTCTATCTCGGGGATGCGGACCCCCATAACGTTCCTCGTCGTGATGGACAGTCCCTGGATCCTGGTCGCCCTGTATGCGACGCTTTCGATGCTCATCCGCCCGTGATACATTTCCGCCACCTTGAGCGAATTGTAGCTCTTGTCCATGGTCTGCTTGAGCTTCTTCCGAAGGTCTAGCGCCTTCCTGTTGATTTTGAAGAACTCGACGATGAGCGCCGCTTGTTTCCGCTTGAGGAGACTGAGCCCTTTGTTAGCTAGGCGGATCCTCGATTTCAGCCTCAGGAGCTCCATCCTGGTAGGCTTGACCGAGTCTCGCGAGGACGTGAGGTTTCACCTGGTCACGTCAGGACGGCGATGCCGCCTGGGGCTTGTAATACATGTCGATGAAGTCCTTCTTGACCCTCTTCAGGTCTCCCTGCGGCAGGGCGCTGAGAAGCCTCCACCCTATCCTGAGGTCATCCTCGATGGTCCTGTCTTCGTATTTCCCTTGTGACACGAACTCCTTCTCGAACTTGTCTGCCAGCTTAAGGTAGACCC
>DAHVLJ010000018.1 GCA_027320425.1 Nitrososphaerota archaeon | reverse complement strand
CGAAGGTGAAGTCACGGAGCTGGATGACGCTCACAGGGTCCATGGTCGAAGCGCGGCCGAAGAGGTCCTTCAGAAGGGCGTCCTTGTGGCTGTCCGCCTGCTCCTCGAAATCCTCGACCTTCTCGATGATGGCCAAGGCCTGCTTTCTTCCAACTTTCATCGCCTTCACCAAGTCCTTCAGAGAGTTCACTGCAGCCTTGAGGTCTTCCAGGAACAACTTCACGTTATCCGACGCCAAGACAGCCTTCGCCTCGTCACCCAGCCTCGAGTCCTCGCTCAGGAAACGGGCCGCGTCCTTCGCGCTGTCCGCGATGTCGTCGATCCGCTCCATCAGATTGAGGATGTCTTCCCTGACCCCACCGAAGAACGCGCCCTCGGCGACCCTGAGGTTCAATTCACGGTGGATCCCGTCCGCCCTGGTCTCGGCGTCGAAGACCTTCTTCACCATCTCCTGAGCGTTGGGGTCGTCTTTGGCGAACGCGATGACGCTCGCCTCGAAAGCGTCGACCCCCTCGAAGACTGTGTCAAGGAGTCTGAGCATGCCATCGAAGATGGACTTCTCCTTCTTACCGACGGAAAGGAAGCTGAGGTCCAAGGAGGGCGCGAGGTCAGAAGAGGGCCCCTTAAACATCGGTCCGCTGGGTCGGGGTGCCTGAAGACTTAATTTGACTGCCGGGCGGAGGCGTTTCGGTGCCGCGGTAGCTCAGCCTGTCCTCAGAGGGCTATGGAGAGCATCCGGCTGAAGACCGGAGTGTCGTCGGCTCAAATCCGACCCGCGGCACGCCCAAACCGGGAGAATGAATGTCGGGTCTGTTCAATACGAGAACTGGGTGACTTCGGCACAATCAGATAGGACTTTGAAAGTTCCCAAGATAGGTTCTGTTGACTCCCGGCTCGCGTTTCAGGGTAAGAGGCGCCTCATACCTATTCACAGCAAATCCAATTCGGCTTCGTCAACCATGCCCGTCCGAATTGCGCATTTTGCATGTCGATAATTCCTGCTATTACGTCGTGAGATGTTGCTCACTATGACATCCTTGAGTTTGAGTTGCTTACCGCATGTGTAGCAGATTGCACCATTTCTCGAGCGTCTCAGTACCATAGAGAGTTTCCCCGGGCTGAGACGGTAAATGCTAACAGGCATAAATCTAAAAATAGAGTGCGACGTTAAGAACTTTTTGAGGCCTCTATACTGCGTAATTGCGTCAAGTTCTGGATCACCATTCCAGCCATTTGTTCTGACGAAATTACAGTAGATTTTGGAGCCCTTTCAGTGCAAGGACAATACCTCATCGCTGTCCTGGAAGATGAAAGCCAGCCTCAGAACCGACGCTTGCTCAGGGGACCTTAAAAGGCCCGAAGAGATTTGTAGATGTGGAGCCAACAGAACAAGGAAGCTTCAAATCCACAAGGATGATCGAACGCGCTGAGGAACTCTCTACGACCTGGGCTTACAAAAACGCGGCATCTTTAGAATCTCAAGGGATAGTCCTGCTCGATAACGTCCAATTCATCTACGAACTCGCTCTCGCAGAGCTCGAGCTCCAAGCTCTCGGAGCGGAATTCAAGATCACCAATGGCCTGCGAAAGTTCGATCTACTGAAGATCAATGACGAAAAACAGCTTCTCAAACGCCTTGCCTACTTTCACTCAGTGAACGGAACTGCGACGGATTATTTCAAAATCCTACAGTACAACAGAACCAATTCAGTCAACCAGTACCTAACGCACTGGATTTACCCATACAAGGGGAAGTTTCACCCTCAGATGGTCAGAGCGTTGCTAAACTACCTTGGTCTCGGTGAAGGGGAAACTGTGCTGGACCCCTTCGTGGGAAGCGGCACAACTGCACTCGAGGCTCAACTCCTGGGCATCAATTGCATTGGAATAGACGCCTCCCCCCTTTGCGTTCTTCAGACCAAAGTGAAGACCGAATCGATTGGCGCCTTGGACGTAATCAAACAGGCTGAGGATGCCGTCCCGAAAAGTGCTCCATCGCCTCTCTATGGAGAACAGAGCGACCTCGTGGGTGCCATCAAATCGATACAGAACGAGAAGGCAAGGAACTTCTTCGAGATGGCGAAGCTAGTCTCTGTGAGCGACAGTGCCCGCCGACACAGGGACTTCTACAAGTCATTCTCTGAGAACCTCCAAGCGATGATTCAGTCAGTCGGAGACTTCGTCACAGTACGCGATAAGCTCGGATTGGCACTCGGCCGCATAGACATACGAGAAGGTGATGCACGGAACCTGCCCATACAGGATGAAAGTGTTGACGGTATTGTGACATCGCCTCCGTACTCCATTGCCCTCGATTACGTCGAGAACGACAAGCATTCGCTGAAGGAACTTGGGCATGATGTGGAGAGCATGAGGGAGAGGTTGATTGGGGTTCGAGGTCCGCCGAGGGATAGAATCGGTCTCTATGAACAGGACATGAAAGAGAGCATCGCGGAGATGTACAGGGTCCTGCGGAATGGGAGGTCGGCCGCAATTGTAATCGGTAACGCTACTTTTGATGGCGCGGAGGTGGAGACAGTACAGTTCACAGTCAAAGAAGCTGAGAAGGTGGGGTTCAGGCTTGCGAACAACATAGACAAGATCATCTTTGGGCTTTACAACGTCATGCGGAAAGAGAACATTCTGGTCTTTCAGAAGAGATAAGTAACTTGTTGAGCGGCGTCGTGCCGATTGACGCCGAAACCAGCTGGTACGCTGAGCTGGAACGTCGCTGAGATTGCGAAGGCCCTGAAGATAACTGAGAGCGATGTGAGGAATTATTTCACTGATGGTCGGCGTGTCTCTTTCATTCTAGAAAGACGGCTCGCATACGAGGTTCTGAAGGGGCGACTAGCTCCGAGTGAGGGGGCAGGGTATGACCTGATCGACTCGAACGGGGATAAGTGGGAGGTCAGGAGCATCACTCGGGGAGGCATCTATTTCAGCCCAAGCTATATGGTGGGGTCTGGAAGAAGTTTCAAGGAGAAGGGCTTCTTGGATAAACTGAAAGGTGTGAAAGGTTTCATATTATCAGATGTCGAATCGTTTCCCGACGTTCCGTTTTGGATCGTCAGCTCAGACCAGGTCAGGAAGTGGTGGGAAGCCGGCCAATTGGGAACGACCACCAAGGTTTCACGAGAAAAGATCCTCGACCTCTTACGATAGCCAAGAGTCATCGATGCTCGCCTGCCCAACACTCTGCTACCATTGAAATAGGAGCGGAATCAAAGACAAGAAAAGGTGGTTGGTAGTGTCGAGAGCGGACATGGGCGCTGAGTCCCCTGTGGTCATGGGAGCGTCCCAGGATCAGCCGAGTATCAAGCAGACACAACTGACGCCATACTTCGAACTAAACGGCGTAAGGCTCTACAAAGAAGATTGCTTGAAGGGGATGCAAGCGGTCCTTCAACCGGGTAGCGTCGACGTGGTTGTCACATCGCCACCTTACAACATAGGAGTCAAGTACAATGCGTATGAGGACACCCGCCCCAAACAGGACTACCTTGATTGGATGGAACGTGTGGGCGTCGCGGTCAGGCGAATCCTCTCCGACAAAGGGTCTTTCTTCCTCAACGTCGGAGGGACGCTAAAGGACCCTTGGATACCACTCGAGATAGCGGAACGGATGAGGAAGACCTTCGCACTTCAGAACACAATTCACTGGATCAAGTCAATCGCCATCCCAAAGAGGGATGCTGGGAAGTATGAGAACATCAAAGGGGATATCGCCGTCGGACATTACAAGCCAATAGGAGGGAAGCGTTTCCTGAACGATGCTCATGAGTACATATTCCACTTCACCAAGGATGGTGATGTAGAACTGGATCGGTTGGCTGTAGGCGTCCCATATCAAGACAAGTCCAATATTGGGAGGTGGAAGAAGGCTCAGAGAGATCTGAGGGACAGGGGAAACACATGGTTCATTCCCTACGAGACAATCTGGGACCGGGAGACGCAAAGGCCGCACCCATCCACCTTTCCTGTCTCTCTACCAGAAATGTGCATCAAAGTCCACGGCCTCGATAGAACACGATTGGTCCTTGACCCATTCGTGGGAATAGGAACTACCGCCTTGGCCAGCCTGAAGGTTCGCAAGCCGTGTATAGGTTTCGATGTAGATGAGGCCTATCTCAAGGAGGCGAGCGAGAGGGTAAAGGCATTCAAGAGTTCAACCGAGCCGCTTGGGAACTCACAAGGCACAGATTAGCTCCTTGTGAGGCAGTGTATCTACACACTCAGATTGCAGTCTGTAGGAGAAAAGGTCAAAGCTTTCTAAGCAGTTCCAATGCAGTAGTTCGGGATATCCTCGTGGAAGCGCCGAGCATCCGCCTTCCCCACCAGAACCGAACCTGTTGCGAAGTCACTCTCCAGAATGGAACGTTTGGGAATGATTCAATGTCAGTCAGTAGGAAGCCCTCCGTCTCGTCGAGCTTCCTCAGAAAACCAGGTTCGCTGAAGTGGCGTGACGATCCTACCATGTTGCTTGGGCAGAAATAGACCCCTGTGGCAGGCGTTATGCTTCGGACCTCCCACTTATCACCAGATGAGTCTATTATGTCAAATCTATCACCCTCGCTGGGAGCGAGGGTTCCATGAACGAATTCGCGGTTTATTCGTCGTTCCAGTATGAAGGAGATTCGGCGGCCGTCTGTAAAATATGCTCTGACTTCGGCCTCGCTCAATCGCATAGCTTCTCTTAGTGCATTTGCGTCCCAAGAGACGACTCCTTCAGGCTCTGCCAATAACTGGCTGTTTGCGTCCGCTTTGACAATATTCTAGCAAGTGAAGAACACGGAATCATTCTGCGAATATTCCATTACTACTATCACCGAACTGGGCTATTCAGTTAGTACGGAGTACTCTCTCGATGAATTGCGCACAGGAGACCCGTTAGGTACTGTCATTGCTCGACGTAACATTCCCAGGACTGTTGGCTGCATGTCTTTCCCGCCAGCGTCGAATCTTGTTCAAAACTTCTCTAGTGAACATTTCAAGCTTGGCCTTCTCGTCGTCGGTCAGCGATCTTCCGCTATGCATGACGACATTCCTGATAGCAGATAAATCCGCAAGCCTGCTTGAGATGAAGTCTTCTTGTGCAAATATCGAGGTGAATACTTCCCGCCAATTGTCTCTCTTCAGTATTATCTTCTTGTAGTCTTCGAATTCAACGTAGTCAATCAAGCCGGCCCTCGGTAAGAGCCCCGCGTCCACTTCCCGGGTGCGTAGTCCCTCCGCTCCAGTACGAACATCCTCAGGCACTCTCGCTGCCCACCAATCACCACCCACTGCTCCCAAAGCATCTACAATCGCTCTTCGCAATTCAGTTTCAAATTCTGAGATGATGACGAATTCCGGCTGATGCAACAGGTTGTCAACCTTTACGCCCCCCCAACCTCTCGCGCTTTGCGAAATCACTACACCAATTCTTGCTGAAATCCTCTCTCGACCTCCGTAAGAGATGGATTCCTTGATGAGGTCACCAATCGTAGAGGAATTGATTGTGCAATACTTCACCAGTGGATCCTTGAGTATCGGAAGGATTTTGCGGAGCACTTCGCGTGGGCTGGTTATCCGGAAATATCCACGGCCCCACTGTAGTCCATCTCCCAGGATTCTAAGCGCTACGTCGGCCCCACTATTTGTGTGAAAGAAATTGTCAAGCCAGTGACTTCCTATTGGCGTGACGATCGCATTGACGAACGAGAAGTATTCATTGATGAGGCTGACTGAAATCTGAACCGATTGAGGTGGATAGTTGGCTGATCGGCCAGCTAAGAACTCCCACAAAGTGGTCTGTTCCAGACTGTCACAAACGCTTGCGAGCTTCATGGCATACTCTGACTTGAGTCTCGAACTCACTCCTGGTACGAATATGAGGTCTCTAAGCGGACCAGCCGCATTCAACTCTTGAACGATTGACGAAACCCACGCATAGTAAGAACCGGGGACTGTCACAGGATAGAGGTACCATATGTCGTTCGCATCGACGGGCTTCTGATTTCTGTTGATCGTGGTGTATAATTCGATTTGCTTCCCACCTCGCATGTTGATGAAAGCAGAGACTGGCATGAATTTCCCCATGTTAGCTGGATCAGCCTTCCTATACCCAAACACTCGATGCTGCCCGTCGATTATCCAAGCCGTGGCGTAGTACTTTGGAATCCTTATTGTGCCAGCTCGAATTCCAGGAGAGATCGTCCTACTCGGAACGAATCTGGCTCCGGGTTCGAGACTTACAATGGCGTTATTCTGAAAGGTTCCTCCATCTTCGATGTATCTTGCGATGGAGTTGATCTTACTCTGAAACAGTACTCTCTGATAGGAATTCTTTGCACCAGGCAAGAGACGAGAGACGTATCCAATTCGTGTCAGAGAATCCGCATCAATCAGAAATAGATAGTATGGTGATTCGCCACGAGAAACGACCTCAAATGCCCATGGCTTATAGTACGCATCTCCTCCATCGACAATTCTTTTCTTACTGGCGCCAAGTTCCTTCAATAGCCAATACCTTACGAGAGTTCCAACCTGTTTGTATAGGGACCGGTACATTTCGAACTGGCGCTCGCTCCACAGTTCAATTCCCCTCTGAGCGGCGAGTCCCAAATCATCTCTTGCCACATCGATGTCTCGTGTGGCTATTACGAACTTCACTTCGGTGTATCGTGGATATTGCCTCCTCACAGCTCTCTTGATGGCTGTCTTCTTACCAGCAAATGTCAGGATCTTGTTCCTTAGCGATGCCAATCCCGGTTCCTCGCGTGTCGCGCAGTCGAAAACCACGAAAGTCCGATCGAACCCCCCGTACGCGTCGATCTGATTCTCGCCCAGGTATCCCGCGCCCACATCTGTAAATTCGAGCACAGTCAAGAAGGCCTTGGCTTCATCCTCAAAGATGACCCATTTTTCTTTCTCCTTTCGAAGTACGATCCTCCCTCGACGTCGATTCGGTCGCCTGACATAACCGGTTTGTTCTAACTCTCTTGCCTCGTCGTCGGTTAGGACCTCCCGCGCGTCGAACTTGCTTACCGTAGGTAGCCTGTATACCTGAGGCATTACAGCGCGACGATTCGACCAAGTTGTGATTTAGACATTTGCCGAGTGAAGCAACACGGCCTCGAGATTGGCGTGCTCGATTCTTCTAGTCAAAGCGATTCGTTCGCCCTTTTGAACTGGCGATAGACCCCGGGGCCGACGAATTCTACCAACCCCATATCGCGGAGAATTTGCAGTTGCTGTCTGATTTTGGCCCTGACGTTGCGGTTGTTAGGATGCTTGGCTGAGAGCTCCGCCTCGAAAGAATACATATTCTGGATAGTGAAGGAGGAATAGAGGCGCTCGACGCAGCTCAGCACATCTGCGAGCCACCCCCTTCTTTCAGGTTCGACTTGGAGGAGCTTCTCGCTGCGCGTCCACTGTGAAAGGACCGACTCCTTACGTCTAACCCGGCCTTTGAATACAACAGGAATTCTGCCGATTTCTGGAATAGACGCGATAGAGATGATGCAGCCCTGCCAACCAGCTCTTCTCGCAGTCGCTGACAAGGGCCGCCTCGGTATGATGCAACTCGATGTTATGCACGCCCGATGAATCAAGGAGAGGTTCTGGACGGTCCACCTTGCACGGTCATATTGAAGCAAGATCAAGGATGGGTGCACCGATTCCATAATGCTCCTAATCGTTGTCCCGTACTCGGAGCCGAGGATTGAACCCGAGAATGAAGATGCCGACGATTTTAGCTGGAACTTTTCGTTGCAGTCCTGAGAGTAGAAATCGTAAACCTTCGTCCCCGGCGGGTAGGAAGATAACCCAAATCCGCATGAGGCGCAATAGAAGTTCTTGGCGGTCCACAGCTCTGTGGAGACTCTTGCCATCTGGGAGGGGCTCTTGAAGCTTAACTCGGGTGGAGCAAGGCTGAGGTCCGTGGCTTTTCTCCGGCACTGGTGAAGGAGCCTAAGATCAAAACGTAACGGTTGGAGAACTGTTCGCTGTGCTGCCTTTGGATTCAGATTCCCCTTGGCAGTGACTTCCTAACAAGGCTAGTCATGCCCACGAGCTCCACATACCACGACGGAGAGGCTTGTTTCAAATCGGCCAAGGTGCTTTTCGAGACCACAAAACGGCCTCCTTCTCTGCCAAGTCTCTGGAAGGAACGAATGTACGCAAGCGCCAACGCCCTGTCTTTGAAGGGAATTCGCTGCGTCCTGATGACCTTCACCTTCTCTATCAGATCCTCGACTTCCCTTCTACCCTCGGCCACTTGTTCCGAGAGTTTCTTGCTTTCTTTCCAATCGGCTTTGGTACCATACGCTCTGATCAGAATTGGCAGACGTGTCAAGTCGAGGGTCCTCTTATCGGGACTGTAGTTCCTTCCGAAGAAATTCATGATGTCGTAGACGTCGGGCTTCCGCGTTTTCACCTTCTGCATGAATGCCTCGAAGTCGCCAGAGTTCAGACCCCGGCATTCTCTTCCGAATTCACGGATGCTGGAAAGGAACGACTGGAAATTGTTACTGTACTCGATGGAGAGCTTCATGATGTCAACCAGCTCTGGCAGTGTAATCGGCGGCCGAAGAGTCTTGACCTTCTCTCTGAGGGCCTTCCCAGCCCTTTTCGATGCTTCTCCTGATTTTTCGAATGTATCAAGTGACTTTAGTATGTCACCAAGCCGCTTCTTCACCTCCCTGGTCTCTTGGACTTCCTTCAGATACTTGTAGACCAGCCTGAGCGGGTCCAGCATCCCAAAGAACGCCCCGGCTCCTTCAATTGCCATCAATAGACACCCTTGCTGGTTTAGTACATCGGCAGGAGGAGCGATAGCCGGGAAATCCTGCCGCTCAAGGATGGATGAGTTTCTGAAGGGTCATCCCTGTGATCCTCTGCCCTCAGCTGCTCGAACACAGAGATCAGCCCCTCTGGGCCTGTCACTTTAGCTCCCTCAAGGTCGGCTCGTACTTCGTTCCTCCAGGAGAGGACTGTCAGCACGAGGAACGCCAGAGCGAACTCGAAGATCGTCACGGTGATTATGCTGACCGAATACGTCCCGAGGAGAAAGCTCATACCACCAATGCCACCAATTGCGGCCGCGAGGTCTCGAACGAACTTCCCTTTGGTCTTGATGTGTCCTATCTCATGTCCGAGCACACCACGTATGTCCAAGCGTGGGAACCTCTGCATCCATTTCAGAGGAATGTAGACCCTGTTGTTCGTGGCGTTGGTGTAGGGGCCCTCGATCCAGTGGTTGGGTGTGACGTACACCCTGACCCTCTTCTTAATCCCCATCGAGTTGACGATCTCTGTCGCTCCGTAGGTCCTGTACTCCTCTAGAGTGAACTCCCTCGACTTGTACCGCCACCCCAGAAAGACCGAAGCGAATATCGTCTTGAGAGGGTGCTTGAATGCACCATACATGAAGAACCCGGTGATATATGCAATACTGACGTAGATGTAGATGAGATCAATTCTCGCCCATCCAGGCAATGCAACCAGCACAGGGATTGTGAAGACCCAGCTGAATAGAGCGACCGTGAGCAGCAGGATCCTCCGTATCTTGAAAGTCCCGTAGATGTAGTCCCAGACCACGCCAAGTGCTGCGAGGCTATTCTTCATGCTTCTTCAACTCCGTGCTCTCCAGTATGTCTTGAATGACTTCGTCAGCCTTCTTGGTAGGCCAAGACCAACGTACGGCCACCTCCCTGTTGGATCCGTTAACCTTCATCAGCTCGTGCTTGCACTCAATCAACCCCTGCTCCTGGAGGACGTCAAGGTGGTGAGAAACCATCCGAGGATGGATTCCCTTCGCTTTAGCAATCTGGTCGACGAACCTTGGCTCCCCCGCCTCGCGCAAATACTGCAGAATCTGGAACCGGGCTGGATGCATCATCAGCTCCGCGGTTCCGTCGACAATGAACTTGAGCGCCTGGATTGGCAATAGCCTTCGATTTCGACATTCGTCACTCATTATTAAATCTCTCTATATGGAGCGTCGAACTCGCTAACCCTCATAGTAACCTGATTACCACTAACCTTGGAGTGGATTTGAACCCACCTAGGTAGTGATAAATCCGACCCGCGGCATTTCTTTCACATCCGAGCTGGTGGTCCTCGAATGTATGAGAAAAGGCCGAGTTGCTCGCCTTCCTTTGTTCCTTGTGATACCCCCATGAGCACATACGAGCCTCTCCGCGGGCCTTGTAATCCTCATCACTCGACCTCACGCAGAGACATCAGCAGGTAGTTGATAACTGAGCCTCGCGGGTCCTCGATGTCATTGCGTCCTGAAGAAGACGAATTATTTAGCTGGGTGCTCGATCTGGTGCCGAAGGCGAGATACAACCTCACGTCCAGTGGCCTTGGTGAGCCAGCCTTGTCGACGATGGGGATCGACACTTCCTATCAGGACTACGGGCCCAGCGAGAACGACCACTTCCGTGAGCAGGAGTTTGCCGAGGCGGTCGCGAGGCTATACAGGGTAGAACCTGCGAATATCGTGCCGACTGCAGGGGCCTCGGAGTCTATTTTCCTCATTTACTCCACACTCGGAGTGGGCCGGAGAGCGGTAGTCCCTCTACCCAACTACCCTGCCATGTTCACGGTTCCACGGGCTCTCGGCATGGGCATCTCGAACAACCTCGTCGCGCTCCGGTCTGGGAAGACGATTCTGGGCGTCACTGACCCCAACAACCCAACGGGGGAGCGGGCGGATGGAGAGGCGACAAGCAAACTCACGTCAGGGAAAGATGCGCTGGTCTTCGTCAATGAGACCTACAAGGAATTCTCCTTCCCCGGCTCTCCAGCGACCAACTTCGGAACAATCCGCGGAGCGGTTGTCTGCAGCACCATGACAAAGTTCTATGGCCTTGGGAGGCTCAGGGTCGGATGGGTGATGGCTGACAGGCGTTCAGCCCAGAAGCTGATGTACGCGAAGTGGGCCGTGAGCGGCCACGATTCGGAATACTCGCTATGGATCGCCACCCAGGTCCTCAAGAACAGACGGAGGTTTGTTGAGCGTGCGCGGAAATTGGTCTCGGTAAACAGAAGGCTCGTCCGCAGGTTCCTCGCCCAGACAAGTTGCGTCTCCGCCGAGGTAGGGGTCACTCCCTTCTGCCTTGTCCGCTACAAGAAAGGACCAAGCTCGGTGGTCCTGGCGAAAGAACTCTTTGACAGGACGGGGGTCTTGGTTACACCTGGGGATTTCTTCGGCGCGCCCAAGGCTTTCAGGCTCTGCTACACCGCGGATGAGAAGACGCTGAAGGTTGGGCTGCAGAAACTCTCCGAATTCTTGAACCACAAACTGAAGAGCGACTAGGCGTCTATGCTGGTGCAGCGGCTGTAGGTTGCGCGGTCGTGTCCTTCGACCTCCCCGTCATAGCTCCCGCGGCGATGAGGACCACGCCTATCACGGCTATCGCGGCCCCAATGTAGATCCACTCTGAGACACCGCTCATTACGGAGCTCCCCTTGATCACATCCTCGCCCTGAAGGAAAAACACGGTCCCCATGAGGAAGAGCAGCACGCCCACAGCTACCAACCCCCACCTGAGCGCTGCCATCTTACGTCGCCGACACCGATACTGAAAGGATGGGCGGGAGCACGTCGCTGACCTTCTCCCACTGTTCTCCCTGGTTCCTGCTCGCGTAGAGATGACCAGTCGTCGTGCCGAAGTAGATGCCGCATGGGTCCTCCTGGTCGGCCACCATCCCGTCGCGGAGCACTGTGAAGTAAGACGACTCTGGCAACCCCTTGTCCAACTTGTTCCACTCCGCTCCCGCGTTGTCTGACGCCCAGACCGCGAAGTGTCCTCCAGGCGGTATCCTCGAGAAGTCCCCCTCCAGAGGCGCGAGGTAGAACCGCCTCGGCTCGTTGGCGTCCACCGCCGCTGGGAACCCGAATCGCGATGGCAGATTGTTCCTGATGTCCTTCCAGTTGTCTCCCGCGTCGTCGCTCCTGTAAACGCCGAAGTGGTTCTGCTGGAAGATCATGTCGGGCGCCGCATCGTTGATCGCGAGCTTGTGGACACACTGCCCGAAGACGGGGTACTTGTTCGGCGAGTAGCCAACCATCACCTTCTTGTTCTTGAACTCCCACGACTCCCCGCCGTCGTCGCTCCTCATCGTCCCCACCGCTGATATCGCGATGAGTATCCTCTTCGGCCTCTTGTCGGTCAGCACTATCGTGTGAAGGCAGAGCCCCCCTCCCCCGGCCTGCCAGTCCTTCCTCGTCTCGTGGTTCAGCATCCCCTCGTTTGCCTTCCAGGTGTCCCCTCCGTCCTCGGACTTGAAGAGGCACGCCGGCTCTATCCCCGCGTACACGACCCCCTCCTGCTTCTCCGACCCTGGGGTGATCTGCCATATCCTCGACACAGAGAGCCCTGAACTCTTCGGGAACTTCGGCGGGGTCTTGGAGACCTTCCACGTCTTCCCGAGGTCCTTGCTCTTAGCGATGGTCGGGCCCCAGTGCCCGCTGCTCAGCGCAGCCAGGATGGACCCGTCGCGCTTGTCGTACGCCATGCTGTAGACGTCGTTCCCCTTCAGCACGGGTCCGGTCATCTTCCAGTTCTTCCTACCCCTGTCAGCGGTGAAAACGAAAGCGCCTTTCCTCGTTCCGACCATCAGGCAGACCTTGTCAGAGCGGGCAGTCATGCTCGTCCGCCTATCCTCCGGACACCGCCGGTAAAATGTGTACCGTGTCTCCGTCCCTCAGTTTCGCCTTCTCCATCCCCAGCTCTCTCGAGTTCTCCAGGTTGACGAAGACGTTTACGTGCTCCCTGATCTTGTCCTGGTCGTCCACTATCCGCTGGCCAAGCCCAGGAAAGGTCGCGTCGAGCTTCCTGACCGCCGATAGGATGTCCGAGGCGCCGTCCACTTCCACCCGCGACAGCCCCCGCGTCCAGTCTCTCAGCTGCCCTGAAAGCTGCACGTGGATCAACGAAACAGCGAACTCCGTGGGCGTATTTATGGGCTCGCAGTCCATGTGGAGGAAGCGATCCTGGCACAGGCCTCGGACCCGGAGCCGAGGGACCGTCCCTTGCACTGTTTTTATGAGCCGGAAGAAGCGACGTGAGCCCATGCCTGCGACGAGAGAGACTCCCCTGTCAAGAGCTGAGATCGAGAGATACAGCAGACAGCTCGTCCTCCCCGAAGTCGGCCCCGAGGGGCAGAGGAGGCTCAAGGCGTCGAGCGCTCTGGTAGTCGGGGCAGGAGGGCTTGGCATCCCTGCGTCCGTCTACCTGACGGCGGCCGGCGTCGGCCGCATCGGAATAGTCGACCACGACACGATCGCGAGGAGCAACCTGCACAGGCAGACCATCTACACCGAAGCCGACATCGGGAAGAGAAAGGTCGAAGTGGCCGCGAAGAGGCTGCGCGAGACCAACCCGCTCGTCACCGTTGAAGCCTACGACATGATGCTCGACTCGTCGAACGCGACCAAGGTCATCTCAGGCTATGACGTCGTCCTCGACTGCACAGACAACTTCCCCGCGCGCTACCTGGTCAACGACGCGTGTGTCATCAGCGGGAAGCCTGACGTCTATGCGAGCGTGTTCAGGTTCGACGGGCAGGCGGCTGTCTTCGACTCCCGCAAGGGTCCCTGCTACCGGTGCCTGTTCCCGACCCCGCCGCCTCCCGAGTCGGTCCAGGACTGCGCGGTTGCGGGCGTCCTGGGGGTCCTCCCTGGGATAATGGGGAGCATCCAGGCGGTTCAGGCGGTCAACATCCTCCTCGCGAAGGGGGAGCCCCTCGTCGGGAGGCTCGTCCTGTTCAACGCGACGGACATGACGTTCAGCGAGCTGCGCTTCCGGAAGAACCCCGAGTGCCCCGTCTGCGGCGAGCACCCCACTGTCACCAAGCTCATCGACTACGAGCGGTTCTGTGGGTTGAGGAAGCCGGTCTCGGGGTCGGAGGTCACCCCAGCACAGCTGAAGAAGATGATGGACGACGGAGAGAAGGTGGTCCTCCTCGACGTCCGCGAGCCGTTCGAACACGAGTTCGGAAGCCTGCGCGGCTCAAGGCTCATCCCCCTGGGCGAACTCCAGAATAGGGTCGGAGAGCTCGACAAGGACGCGCCCATCGTCGCATACTGCCTCGTCGGGAACAGGAGCGCGGTGGCAGTAGACATCCTCGCTTCCAAGGGCTTCAGGGCCAGGAACCTCGTCGGGGGACTCAGGGCATGGGCAGACGCCGTCGACCCGAGCGTACCTGTGTTCTGAAGCGGCATCGTGTTTTATCCGGCCGCCACGGAGGCGAGGGGTGGGGACGTCGCTCCGCTTCATGGCGGCCGCCTCGGCGATAGGGAGCATCATCGAGTGGTACGACCTCTTCGTCTACGGCTCGCTCGTCGTCGTGCTGTCGCGCGTCTTCTTTCCCACCCCCAACCCTTCGCTTTCGGTCCTCCTCTCTCTTGCAGCGTTCGTGGCCGGTGCCGCGGTCAGGCCCCTGGGAGGAGCGCTGTTCGGAAGGATCGGGGACATGGCCGGGCGCAAGCGGGCGTTCCTCCTGACCGTCGTCGTCATGGGGTTCGGGGCGGTCATGACGGGCCTGCTCCCGACCTACGCCGCCATCGGCGTCGCGGCGCCTGTTCTCCTTCTCACCCTCCGCCTAGTCCAGGGACTGGCTCTGGGAGGGGAGTTCGGTGGGGCGACGGTCTATCTCGCCGAGCACGCTCCTCAGTCGTCCAGGGGGTTCTGGACGTCCCTCGTGCAGGCTTCCGGGACGCTCGGGCTGCTCTTCGCGTCTGGCGCAGTGCTCGCGACTACGGCCGTCGTCGGCGAGGCTGCGTTCGTCCAGTGGGGGTGGAGGATTCCGTTCCTGTTCTCTCTGGTGCTAGTGGTCGTCGCCCTAGCGATGAGGCTGAAGCTGACCGAGACCCCGCTCTTCACGGAGCTGGCGGAAAAGAAGATGACCTCGGACGCTCCGGTGAGGGAGAGCTTCGGCAACAGGGTCAACCTGAAGTCCCTTGCCGTAGCCATGGCGGTCGTCGCCGGGTCATCGGTCATCTGGCACACGGCCCAGTTCTACTCGTCTGTGTTCATGCAGGCGACCCTGAAGATCAGCCTCTCCGACTCCACGCTAGTGACGTTCGCCGCCCTCGCGCTAGGCTCTCCCTTCTTCGTCCTCTTCGGTCGGCTGTCGGACCGGTTCGGCCGAAAGAAGCTGATCCTCTTCGGTAACCTGCTCGGCGCCCTGCTAATACTCCCGATCTACGTAGCGATGAGCTTCAGCGCCCATCCTCCTGCGCTCCCCGTCCTCGCAGCGCTCTCCTTCAGCCTGGTGCTCGTCTCGGCGATGGTCTACGGGCCACTCGGCGCGTATCTCGTCGAGTCGTTCCCCACCAGGCTGAGATACACGTCATTCGCCATCGCCTACGGAGTGGGGAGCGGAGACATCGGGGACGGGACCCTGCTCATCGCGCCCGCACTTGCCTTCGTCACCGGGAACATCTTCGCAGGCCTGGCGTGGTCCGTGTCCGTCCCCCTTCTGACCCTCGCGGTGGGGGCCCTGTTCATGAGAGAGACCCGCGGGACCGCGCTCGGCTAGGACTTCGCTATGTGGGCGATGTGAGAGAGCTCCCCCGCCGTCGCCTTCAACGCGGTCTTCACCGCCCCCGGGGAACCGGGCAGGCACATGATCAGCTTCCCCTTAGCGACCCCGAGAGTCGCCCTGCTCAGGATCGCAGCCATCCCCACCTCGTCGTAGCTCAGCCTTCTGAATAGCTCTCCAAAGCCGTCCAGCTCCTTCTGGAAGAACGGTCGAACAGTCTCTACCGTGATGTCCCTGCTCGATACCCCCGTCCCGCCGGTCAGCAGGAGCAGGTCGTCGTGGCTGCCGAGGAACGCCCTGACCTCGCGGCGGATCATACGAGCATCGTCAGAAATAAGCGACCTGGAAGCGACTGAGTGTCCTGCCGCAAGGATTCCAGCTTCGGCTGTGTCCCCGCCCACGTCGTCGAACTTCTCCCCTGCCGCCTTCTTCGCGTACCTGCTGCTGCTCACGGTGACCACCCTCACTCGGAGCTTTTCATGGGCATGAGCGCGGTGCTCTTCGTGCGGCTTCACTGCGCCTTCTTCACCTTCCTGATGACATGTATCGATTCGATGGCGGTACCGGGATACTGCCCGTCAGAGTCTTTCTCGTAAGCCTTCGTCACGTCCCAGATGTTCAGGAGCGCCGCGGCGACAGCGGTGAGCGCTTCCATCTCGACCCCCGTCTTTTCGTGCGCCACGACCTTGACCGTCACCTCCACCCAGCCGTCCCCCACCTTCACGGACGGCTTGACCTCCTCTATCTTGAGCGGATGGCATAATGCGATGAGGTCGGGGGTCTTCTTGGCACCGGTGATGGCCGCCACGGCGGCCAGCGCCACCGCGTCCCCCTTCTCCAGCTTCCCTTTCCTGACCTTCTCGATGGTGGCGGGCTTGAGCCTTATCCTTCCGGCGGCGACCGCTTCGCGGTACACCACGAGCTTCTTGGAGACGTCCACCTGGTGGAAGGTCACGCCATCTAATCCTGCCTCCACCCGTTATAGCTTCTCCCTGCCGGTCAGGAACGTTTTTACCTGAAGCGGGGCCTTCGGCGCTTCTCCTTGTCTGAAAGGAAGCTCATCGACAGGAAGGGGAGGATCGCGAAGAAGCTCAGGATCTCCGTGACCGACAGGTGCAACTTCGCATGCCTCTTCTGCATGCCGGAGAAGGACAAGATCAGCTGGATCGAACAGGAGGAGATACTGACCTTCGAGGAGATAGGCAGGGTAGCGAGGATACTCGCGGGGCTCGGCATCGAGAAGATCAGGGTGACCGGAGGAGAGCCTCTGCTCAGGCCTGGCCTGGAGTCCCTTGTGGGAGACCTCTGCAGGATAGAAGGGGTCAGAAGCGTGGACATGACCACGAACGGCTGGTTCCTCGAGCAGAAAGCCGAGTCCCTCCGCCGAGCCGGGCTCCGGGGGGTGACCGTTAGCCTTCACAGCCTGAGGAGCGACAGGTTCAAGCAGATCTCAGGGGTCGACGCGCTCCCGCGAGTGCTGAAGGGGATCGACCGGGCGCTCGACGTGGGCCTGAGGCCGGTCAAAGTAAACTCCGTCGCGATAAGGGGGTTCAACAGCGACGAGCTGCTGGAGCTGGTAGAGTATGCGAGGGAGAGGAGGATGGCCATCCGGTTCATCGAGTTCATGCCCCTGGACGGGCTGGGGATCTGGAGCGGCGACAGGGTCGTGAGCGGCAAGGAGATCATCGAAAGGGTGTCTGCCAGGTATCCCACGTTCTCGAAGGGGCGGGGGAGCGCAGAGACGTCCTCGCTCTGGGAGTTCGAGGACGGCAAGGGGGAGATCGGCCTCATAACGCCGATGAGCGACCCGTTCTGCGACGACTGCGACAGGCTGAGGCTCACAGCTGACGGGAAGCTCCTGTCGTGCCTCTTCGACACGGAATATCACGACATCAGGAGCCTCGTCAGAGGCGGCGCGAGCGACGCAGAGGTGGCAGACCTGATCCTGAAGGCGGTCTGGAAGAAGCCCGACGGGGTGGGCTACATGCCCTGGGTGAAGGACGGATGGGCGAAGCCGCGTAACATGAACGCCATAGGAGGATAGGGGTGTGATGAAAGTCAGGGCGCTCTATTTCGCATCTGCGAGGGATCTTGCGGCGACCCCCGCTGAAACGCTGTCGCTTCCCGAAGGGGCGTCCGTGGAGGACCTTGTGCAGGCTGCGCTGAAGCTCCATCCCAAGCTCAAGGCGGTCATGGGCTCGTCCAAGCTTTCAGTCAACGTGGAAGTAGTCCCCGCTGGGACGAGGCTGCGCGACGGGGACAAGGTGGGATTCCTCCCGCCGGTGGCCGGAGGGTGAAGATGGCGACCAAGAGCAGGATCACCACCGCGCCGATAGACCCGGCCCGAGTCCTCGCATCCGTCACCGACCCGGCGGCCGGTGGGACCGTGCTCTTCCTGGGGACGGTCAGGAACAGCAACGAAGGGAGGCCTGTCAGGGGACTGGAGTATCAGGTCTACAGGGAGATGGCGGAGAAGAGGATGGTCCAGATAGAAGGCGAGGTGAAAGCGAAGTGGCCTGTGAGGAAGATATCGATGGTCCATCGCTACGGCAAGCTCGGCATAGGGGACATCAGCGTCGCAGTCGCCGTCTCAGCGCCGCACAGGGCGGAAGCTTTCGAGGCGTGCAGATACGCGATCGACACCGTGAAGCGCTCGCTCCCGCTTTGGAAAAAGGAGGCTTACGTCAGCGGGAAGGGTGCGTGGGTCAAAGGAGATCCCATCAGGGGCTAGGCGAAAGAGAACCCAGGAAACAGCTTCACTGACACGAGGTCCCCTTTGGACATGTGGGTCACGCTCTCTGGGACTATCACATAGCCGTCGGCCTCGGCGAGGACCCTGAACGACTCGGTCTCTCCGAGCAGCGGCTCGGCCGAAGCCGGAGACCCTCTGCTCAGCCTGACGTAAACCACCTTCCTGAAGTCCGAGAAACGCCCCCTCGCGTCCCATTCCCCTCCGAGGACGCAAGCCACGTCCTTTGCCCGCTCTTCGACAGCACCCGACAGCCAGCCTACCACCGGCGCGCCCAACAGGATCAGAGCGTTCATCGCTCCTTGGACCGGCCCGGGCATCATGAGCACGGGCCTGCCGCCGACGACCGCGACCCCCGCGACCCTCCCCCTGTCCATCTTGATCCCGTGCACCAGCACGTCGGGGTTGAGGGAGGTCAGAGCTGATTCGACGACGTCGGCCTTGCCCACGGAGGTTCCGCCGAGGGTGACCACGAAGTCAGCCCGCGCGAGCCCCTTTCGGAGCGCGGCGCCGACAAGCTTCGGGTCGTCTTTCACGATGCCGAGCCCCATCGTGTCGCATCCGAGCACGCTGAACAGAGAACGGAAGTATGGCGAGTGGCTGTCCCGGATCTTCCCAGGTTTTGGGTCCGTGGCTTCGGTCAGCTCGCTCCCCGTGGCCACGATCGCGACCCTGGGCCTCGCCCTCACCCTTACCTTCGTGATCCCCAGCCCGAGCAAGAACCCCGTGTGCTGGGCGCGTATCACCTGACCTTCCCTGACGAGTACCTCTCCCTTCCTCATCTCCTCCCCTTTCCGGTACACGTGCCGCCCGGGGACGGCAGCAGAGCTCACATGCAGGAGGTCACCGTCGTGGCGCACGTGTTCCACAGGTAGGACCGCGTCTGCCCCTAAGGGGATCGCTCCTCCCGTCGAGACCTGGAACGCTTCGCCGTTCCTTATCCTTCTGCGCGGAGCGTCGCCGAGATTGAGCTTTCCTGCGACCTTGAGAGCCACCGGGCTCGCCTCCGAAGCCTCGCTCAGGTCCCCTGCGACGACGGCGAACCCGTCCATATGCGAGGAGGCGAAGGGTGGGACGTCCCTCGGTGCGGACAGGGTGGCCGCTGAGACCCTGCCAAGAGCGCTGGAAGTTGGTATGACCTCGCTCCTCATCCTGAGCTTCATCTTGCTGCGGACAGCCGCGAGAGCGTCGTCGACCGCGGTGTATTCTTCTATCCTCGTGGCCATTTGCCTGACCTCCGTCCCAGTTGGCGTGTTCTTTTGGTCTTTCCGGGGCGCTAATCTGAAAGCTGGAGGATGACCGACACGTACCCTGTCGCCCCGTTGGGGAACGTCCCCTCCACTGAGGACACCTGAAGCGCACCCGTCCCGTCTGTCGCCCTTGCTATCACCTTGTATTCTCCAGCGCCCGGCGGGACCCACTCGTAGGCCCAGAGGACCCATGTCAGCGCCGATAGCGCCGGCTTGAGCGTGGCGTCCTGCCACGTCTTGCCGTTGTCAAGGCTGACCTCCACCTTCGATATGCCCCTTTCTCCCGCGAACGCGAACCCCGCGATGACGATGGAGCCTCCGCTCTGCGATATGCTCAGCGACGACGCAGACGGGAGGACTATGAACGCCTCGGTGTATACGGCCGCGTTGCTCGTCCACCCCCTCGTCTGCCAGTACCCGTCATAGGGCGCCCCCACCACAGAGATGCGGTCGATCCATTTGGCGCTCATCATCCCATAGAGCCCCGGTATCAGACCCCTCAGGGGATACCCGTGGTCGGCGGGCAACGGCAGGTCGTTCATGCTGTATGCGAGGAGGCTGTCGGGCATCATCGCCTTCGCCAGCGGGATGCTTACCGAATAGCCGTCCACCGAATAGAAGACGACGTAGCTGGCCCCTGATATCGTCCCTCCTGCGCTCCCGAGGACGTCTGATATCTTGGTCCCGCCCCACTTCGCGTTGCCTATCAGGCTCCCGTTGAGCTCGTTGCTGACGCACTCCATGGTCGCATACTGGGTCACTTCCGGGAAGGACTCGACGTCCTGGAGCGAGAAACTCTTCGGCGATCTGACAAGGCCGTCCACCATCAGCGACCACCCCGACGCGTCGATCGTCGGCGCGATCAGGTCGATGTCGACCCTGTAGAACGCGGGGTCTGGGGTGAGCTCAGAGCCGACGAGGGTCGCCAGTCTAGGGTCGCTGAAGATCGCTGGCGCGCCTGCGAGGTCGATGGGCTGGCTCCCGCCTGCGACCTGCAGTTGGGAGGGGAAGAGCTGCCCAAGGCCGAGGATTCCCATGACCACCCCCGCCAGAGCGACGATCCCGATCGCTCCTTTCTCGATGAACTCCCTGCGGTTCAGGTCCTGCTTGGGCGCCCCAGGCGCCTGCTGGACGGGCGGGAGAGAATATCGGGCTGACGCGATCCACGCGAACACCCCCTGGACCAGGAGGAGGGCCAGGGGAAACACCAGAGTGGAAGCGGGTGTCGCAAACGGGGAGGCGACGCCGAAAGCAGAGTCGCCGTCTATCGGAAAGAGCGCCAGTCCGAAGACAAGCCAGGGGACGGCCCCCATCACGAGGAGCGTCTCGAGCTTGGTCAGTCCGTGCCCGGCGACCCTGGAGGCCGCGAACTTGTCGTACAGCGTGAATGTCGCCCCGTACACAAGCCCCGCGATGAGCGTAGCCACGAGCAGCCCCAGCTTCCCCGCAAGGTCCCCGAACTCCTGCACCATGGGCTCCTCGATGGACGCGGGTACCACCCTCAGGAAGGCGTAGAGCGCCGACTCCGGAGGAAAGGCCGCTATCCCGCCCAGCCGGAAGAGGAAGTTGACCCCCAGCGCGGCCAGCCCGGCGACGGTCCCCCAGATGAAGAGAGAGACGGAACGCCTCACGTCAGCCCATGCACCGGATGGACTTCTCACACCTGCCCGTATTTGAGGTCGCTCCGCCCTCCCGGCTTTATAGCGACGGCCCAGCCTGTAGGATTCCTTGGTCGTTGCTGTCGTCCTGGCAGCAGGGTCGTCAGTCAGGATGGGAAAACCGAAGCTCATGATGAAGGTGGACGGCAAGCCGATGCTCGAAAGGGTCCTGGACACTCTCCGACGGACCAGGGTCTCAGGCGTTGTCGTGGTGTTGGGTGAAGACGCGCAGGAGATCCAGAAGGAAGTCGCGCTCCGGAGAGAGACGGTTGTCGTGAACCGCAAGCACCGAGAAGGCATGAGCAGTTCGCTGAAGCTTGGCATCGAATCCGCTCCGGCGGGGACGGAGGCTGTGATGGTGGTCCTGGCGGACATGCCGCTCCTCGCCCCCAAGACGGTCGACGCCCTCGTCGACGGCTACGCGAAGGCGAAGCCGAAGGTGGTCGTGCCGGTCTTCTCCGGGAGGAGAGGGAACCCGGTGATCCTGGACAGGAGCCTCTTTCCTGCGGTGATGAAGCTTCATGGGGACGTTGGCGCCAAGTCGGTCGTAGCCGCCTGCGAAGGGGCGGTTCTGGAAGTCCCGGTCGAAGACGGAGGAGTGTTGTTCGACGTGGACGACCCTGCCGGGTATCAGAGCCTGCTCCGACGCTTACCAGAAGGCACGCCTTGAGCCTGTCCTCCTAGGCTCCCCCAAGACGTTTACATCGGCGCGTCCCGACCCACGGGCGAAAGAAACGTGCACTTCGAGGGGACCAGCGCCATCAAAGCGGAGCCATCAGAGCTGTACGGCGCCCTTCTCGATCCCAAGCAGCTCTCTGGGTGCATGCCCGGCCTACAGAAGATAGAGACGACGTCGCAGGACGAGTTCACCGTCGTCGTCAAGGCAGGGGTCTCCTTCATCAGGGGAGACTTCACCATCAGGTTCCACGTGGCGGAAAAGCGGGAGCCTTCCCACGCGAAGCTGGTCGGCAGAGGGACGGGGATGGGGAGCGCCCTGGACATCGAAGCCACCATGGACATCGCTCCCCAAGACGGCGGGAGCTCGATGAAGTGGGCCGCTGACGCGAAGGTGGCGGGAAAGATAGCCTCGCTCGGTCAGAGACTCCTCGAGGGGCAGGCGGAGAAGATCATCCGGGACATGTTCGACTGCATCCAGAAGAGGTTCGGCTGACAGCTCACTTGTGTGCGTTCTTGATCTTGGCTGCGTAGCGGACCGAATCTATGATCTTGGTGTAACCGGTGCACCTGCACAGGTTCCCCGAGATCCCATCCCTGATCTCTTCGTCAGTCGGGTCGGGGTTGTTCTGAAGCAGCGCGTGCGCGGCGATCAACATCCCAGGCGTGCAGTACCCGCACTGAAGCCCGTGCTTCGCGATGAAGGCCCGCTGGACCGCGCTCAGCTCTTCTCCTTCTGCGAGCCCCTCCACAGTCAGCACCTCCGCCCCGTCCGCCTGCACAGCGAGGACGGTGCACGACTTCACTGCCTTGCCGTTCAACATGACCGTGCACGCTCCGCAGTGCGTGGTGTCGCAGCCCACGTGCGTCCCGGTGAGCCCGAGGTCTTCCCGAAGGAGGTGTACCAGAAGACGCCTCGGCTGCACGTTTGCCTCCCTCTCCTTCCCGTTGACTGTCAGAGAGATGTGAATCTTGCCGGCCAATCTACTCCTTCCCTCCAGCCCTTTCCGATGCCCGCTTCAATCCTCTGGCGACCAGCAACCGAACCAGCCTCTTCTTGTATTCGGCCGTCCCTCTGATGTCAGATGTGGGCGTAGCGGCGTCCGCTGCCAGCGCGGCGGCCTCGGCGACGGCTACGCGGTCGGTGACTTGCTTCCCCAACATCGCCTCTTCGGCCTTCTTCGCTTTGACCGCGGTGGGCCCGACCGCCGTGAGCCCTATCCCGACCTTGGTGCACATGGAAGCGCGGTCAACGCTGAGCTGGACCGCGACGCCTGCGGAGGCGAAGTCCCCCACCTTCTGCTCGACCTTGAGATACGCTCCTCCGCTCCGCGGGAGCGGCACTGGAACACGGACCTCCGTGAGGATCTCGTCGTGCGCGAGGGCCGTGGTAAAGGTGTCCGTGAAGAAGTCCTCAGCTTTGATGACCCTGTTTCCGCCAGACCCGGTCGCCGCCATCTCGCCCTCCGATGCCAGCATGACGGCGGGGAGGTCGTTGGCCGGGTCACCGTGTGAGATGTTTCCGCCAACTGTCCCGAGGTTCCGGACGAGAGGGTCAGCGATGACCCCCGAGGCGTCGTGGATGGCGGGGTACTTCTTCTTCAGGAGCGCCGACCTGTTGAGGTCTGCGACCCTGACCATGGCTCCCATCCTAAGGTGCCCGTCAGATTCGGCGAGGTAGTCGAGGCCAGGGACCTTGCCTATGTCTACTAAAAGCGCAGGAGATGCGAGCCTGAGCTTCAGCAGCGGGATCAGGCTCTGTCCGCCCGCGAGGACTTTGGCCCACTCTCCCCTTACCTTGAGAAGGTCTACCGCTTCCTGAACTGTCTTCGGCGCGACGTATTCGAACTCCGGTGGGTTCATGCTGCTCTGCTCACTCTTTCGGGAGTTCGACGGCCCAGAGCTTTTCCTGCTCGATCGGGAGATATGAGAACCTGCGCCCGAGGGCAACCTCCAGTGCCCTGGTCGCTGCAGGAGGGACCCCTATGGTGGGGCTCTCGCCCAGTCCCTTCGCTCCGTGCTTGAGCGATGACCTGTGCGTCCCCGTCATCGCAACTACCTTCGGCATCTCGGTCGAATGGATCAACCCCGCGTCGGCGATCGATGGTGTGAGGAGCTGTCCGTCCTCGCTGTACAGGACCTGCTCGTACATCACTTCGCCCAGTCCCTGGGCGGTCCCGCCCTCTATCTGCGACTCGACCATGTATGGGGTCAGAGGGGTACCGACGTCATAGTAGGAGACGACCTCGTCTATCGTCCCCATGCCAACCTTCGTGATCCGTGCAGATGCCATGTTCGCCCCAAGCGAGTTCAGGAAATCTTTGGGCTTGAAGAACGCTTCTGCTTCGTACTCCCCTTCGAGAAGGCGAGCCTTCGAATAGCGCTTCCCTAGTTTCTTCTTCGCCGCGGCCTTCAGCTTCCTGCTCGCCTCGACGACGGCCCCTCCGCCCAGCATCGCGGTCCTGCTCCCCCAGCTCCCCACCCCGCTGGAGAGCGCGCTGGTGTCCGTGTGTTGGAAGTCGATCAGGTTCTCCGGCACCCCGAGCTCCTTGCTCGCCAGCATCTTTGCGAACAGGCCGTGCCCCTGGCCGTGGGAGTTCCCCCCCATCCAGACCTTCACCCTCCCTCCCTTCACAGCCACCTTCGCAGACTCTCCTCCGGACGAGGCAGGTACGAGCACGAAAAGCGAAAGCCCGAGCTTCTCCTTCTTCTTCCGGCTGGAATATTTGAACGCCCTGAGCGCCTCGTTGAAGAACGGCTTGGACGGAGGGGTCTTCCTGCCCAGCGGGGTCGTCCATCCCTTGGTGGTCGTGTTCCTCATCCTCACCTCGGCTTGGTCCAGCCCTGTCTCGTCGGCGACCTTGTCCATCATCCGCTCCATGAAGAACGCCGCCTCGGGCCTCCCGGCGCCGCGATAGGGACCGAGGTTCACCTTGTTGGTGAGCACAGCCCTCGACGTGGCGTACGCTTTCGGAATGTAGTACGGTCCGATCAGTTGCGATGAAATCCATGACGCGACCCACCCCCCTCCGCCCACGGGGTATGCGCCGGCGTCGATCAGCAGGTCGGCCTTCAGTCCCTTCACCTTGCCGTTCCTTTCGGCATAGACCTTCATCTTCGCCCGGACGCCCCTGCCCTGGTCTGTCGTCATCAGGTGCTCGTACCTGTTCTCTATCCACTTCACAGGACGCTTCGTCTTCATGGCCGCGTGGGCGGCCACCACGTACTCCGGATAGATCCCTCCTTTGGAGCCGAAGGCCCCGCCCGTGTCCATCTGCACTACCCTGATCTTGTCCTCGGGCATCCCGAGGGACCCTGCGAGCCCCTCCCGCCATGAGAACACAGACTGGGTCGAGGCGTAGACCGTCAGCATCGAGCCATCGTAGGCCGCGACCAACCCCCTCGGCTCCAGAGGATTGGGGGACATGCGGGCCATCCTGAGCGTGTCTTCAAGCTCGATCGGCGCGTTCGCCTTGAAGTCCTTCCCGAGGACGCTCTCGGCCACGAGGTTGTCCTTCATCTGCCGGTGGATGGGGCCAGACTCGAGGGACCTCTCAGGGTCCATCACCGGGGTAAGCGGCTCGTACTGGACGTCCACTTCGTCTGCTCTGTCTTCGGCTTCATACCGGTCGTCTCCGAGCACAGCGGCGACAGGCTGCCCGACATAGTTGACCGTCTCCGTCGCGAGAACTGGGAAGCTCACAGACGTGTTCTCCTCCCCGCCTGCGTCCTCTCCCACCGCCTCCATGCTCGCCCTGAGCTCGTTCCCGGTTATTCCGCCGCTGACGGAAATGACCCTGGCTCTGGCGTATGGGCTCCTGACGACGTGAAGGTGGAGCATCCCTTCGAGCTTGATGTCGTCTACGTACCTCCCCTTTCCCCTCACGAAGAAACGCTCAGGGTCTTCAGAGTCGATCTCGACGGCCAACCGCTTCGCCTTCGCTCGGCTCTGTTTTTACTTCCGAATTAAGCATTCGGACGCGCCGTTAGGTCGAAGGCGACTATCGACGCGGCTATCGCGATGGCGGCCACCGCTACGATGCCTACCAACAAAGGGGATAGCCCGGGGAGGACTATCTCTGGCGACAGAGAGACACCGACCAGAGAGAGGATCAACCCCGCCCCCGCCGCTTCAACGATCGCCGCCCCCCTGCTCTTCAACAGCCGGAGCCGGGCCGAGTCCTGCTCGAAGTCGACGACCTCGTTCCCGCTTCTCGTGTAGACCATGGCAGCGGAGTGCTGGAAGTCAGCCATGGCGACGACGGCGACTCCGGTGGCCATCCCCAGCCATAGAGAGCCTTCGGCGGAGCCAGCTTCGGAAAGCAAAGTAGCCGTCCCGAGGATAAACCACGCGAGGACCTCAGCGTCAGGTCTCCTAGACCATATCCCGGCAGCCAGCACCACGTAGCTGACCGCCACCCCTAGCTGAACGAAGTGGGCCAAGCCGGCTTCGGTGGTGACGGCGAAGTCGAGGACGGAAACGATGAAGAAGACCGCAACCCCGACGAGCCTTGCCCCAAGCGCGGCTATGCCCGTCTTCTGGCTCTCCAATCCTCCCTCAATCCCTCCAAGGCATCCCCCAGGGGCAACGTGGGATTCCAGTCGACGACCCTTGCGTACTTCCGCAAAGACGCTATCTTCTGGTCGCGGTCGATCTCTGCCAGCTCCTTCGCGAGCCTGACTGTCCGCGGGTCGTGACCCCTTGGCTGATCAAGGCCGACGACGGAGGGTGAGACCACAATCACATCATAGCCTTTCCGCGCCAGGTTGACCGTCAGGTAGAGCGGCCTCCTGTCAGCGAGCGGAGTGACCAGGACCAGCTGGACCATCCTCGAATAGTAGAGCGCGATATAGTACGGCACCATGTCGAGGCCCCAGTCCTCATCGCTGACTTCAGACGAGACCAGCCCGGCCAGTATCTTCTCAAACTGACGTCGCCCGAAACCTGGGGGGACACGGGTGAGGTACTTGCCTATCCCCATGAGCCCCACCCTGTTTCTGTCTCTGAGGAGGCGGTAAGACAGCGTCGCCGCGGCCCTCACAGAATGGGCTGCGACCGTGTCGGGAGGAGTCCCTACCCTCGATGTGGACCGCAGGTCCAGCACGATGACCGTCTCCCCTCCTGTTTCATTCATGAACTGGTTGAGCATCAGCCGGCCTGTCCGACCGGAAGCCTTCCAGTTCACCCTCCGGAGCGGGTCCCCGGACAGATGCTCCCGGATCCCGTAGAACTCGAGCCCCTGGCCCGCACGCCTCGACGTGGTCTCGCCCGGCCAGCTTCGGGGGCGCCTGTAGCTTAGGCTGACCCCCTTGATGTAGTCGACCCTCGGATACACCCTCAGCGTGCCCGTGAGTTTCTCGACCTTCTCCTCGTACCTCATGGAGGCCCGGTCAGAAGCCCTCAGGCGGATGGGACCGAACGTGTAGGCTCCAAAGAGCTGTGGAGAGAACGCATAGGTGAAGTCGCGGCTCTCTCCATTGCTTAGTCGCGCGAATATGTGGTTGCTCCCCCCTGAGACTGCGATCCCCGGAGGCAGCTCGTCGACGAGTTCGAGGTCGACGCTCGGCCCGTCGTTCCTGACGCGCAGGAGCACCTTGGCTTCATCGCCCTCGTGCGTCTGGGTCGGAGGCATCGTCCTGGTGACGGTCACCCCGATGTGGGGGCGCGAACCGAGCAGCATGACGGCAAGATACAGCACCACTGGGACCGAGGCCAGCAGCACGGTAGGGCTCCCCAACGCGAGCCCGAGGACGAAGGTCCACAGCCCGAAGGCGGCTATCAGACCGGCCTTTCGAGTAAGCAAACCCGACTAGTCGACCTTGGGAACGGGGACGGAAAGGAGGATCTCGCTTATGACTTCCTCGGGCCTGTTCCCTTTCATCCACCCCTCGGCTTTCAGGATCAGCCGGTGGCTCAGGGCCGGCAGGGCGATAGCCTTCACGTCGTCAGGTATCACGTAGCCCCTCCCCTCGAGGAAAGCCCTCCCCCTTGAGAGCTTCATCAGGGCCAGGGTCCCCCTCGGGCTGGCGCCGACGTCGACGTCCTTGTGGCTCCGGGTGCTCCTGACCACCTGGACAATGTACTGCTCTACCGCTTCGTCTATGTGGACGCGCTCGATCTCGCGCCTCATCACCTGTAGCTCGTCAGGGGTCGCAACGACGTCTAACGCGAGTTCGTCAGTCATCGCTTCCTCCCGCTTCCTGAGGATCTCTCGCTCTTCCTGGGCGTCAGGATATCCCACCCTGACCTTCATCAGGAACCGGTCCAGCTGAGCTTCAGGGAGCGGATACGTCCCCTCGTATTCGATGGGGTTCTGGGTAGCTACGACCGTGAACGGCTCCTCCATCTTCAGGGTCTCCCCTTCGATCGTCACCTGCTTCTCCTGCATCGCCTCGAGAAGCGCCGACTGGGTTCTGGGCGGTGCCCTGTTGATCTCGTCAGCCAGCAGCAGGTTGGTGAATATCGGGCCTTTCCTGAGCTCGAACTTGGAAGTCTTGGTGTTGAGCATGTAGCTCCCTGTCACGTCGGCGGGAAGGAGGTCCGGGGTGAACTGCACGCGCTTGAACCCCAGCCCGAGGACGGAAGCCATGGACTTCGCCATGAGGGTCTTGGCCAGCCCCGGATAGTCTTCGATGAGGACGTGGCCCCCAGAAACTATCGACAGGAGCAGGAGGTCCAGCACCTCGCTCTTGCCCACTATCGCCTTGGAGACCTCGGCCAGCACCCTCTTACGGACCGCGTTGGCCTTCGCCAGGGACTCTTCAGACACCTTTCAGCACCCTGATCGTGTTCTCGAGCTCTGTCATGTATCTTCCCCGCTTCAGCCTGCGTCCCTCCTCTGAAGGTTTCATGATCTGGTCCGAGAGCCCCGCCTTCGGGCCCAACCCCCGGAGTATAACCGCTATCTCAGACTGGGAATAATACGAGCCGCGCCTCGCGTCCTTGATGGTCACCGCCAGAGAAGAGACAGGGCCCTTCTTGGAGCCAGATGGCGTCCTGTGGGCGACCCATTGACGGACGGGCGCCCCGGCGATGACAGAGCGCGCCCCGAGGGCGAGCCCAAGGAGGACGGCTGAAACCACAGCTCCCTCGTATGAAAAGAGTAGCGAGGCCACTACGGCGGCTGCGCCAAGGACCACCGCTAGGTATCCGAGAACCGCGGAGATTTTCAACCCACAGACGCACCCGCCATCTCGACCCTGAATTCGGAGAGGACCGCCTCCGCTTCGCCGGCCTCTCCTGGTCCGATGTCCTCGTCGCTGTATCTTGCCCTTTCAAAGAGGGATGTGAGCCTGTGGATCGCCTCGTGACTGACCGGAAGGAGAGACCTGCCCGCGGACTCGAACTCCCTGGCGGTCATGGAAGGAGACCCCTCCACCCCCTTGTTCTGGAGGAGCTCGCAAAGCGAGCGGTAGCATGCGAGTATGACGCTTCTGGGGTCGCTCCCGGTGTGAAGCGAGTAGATCGCTCCATCGACTACGGCGGCTGCTTCGGCACGGCGAGGTGCCGCCTGGGGCGTGGCGGGGAGCGTCATGTCTGGCCTCTGCCATTTCCAGAAGAAGACCAGAACAGCAGCGCACAAGATCAGTGCCAGTGGGACGTAGGCCAACCATCCGATCGACGAAGCTCCGGCACCGTAGCTCGTGACTGGGAAAGATCCGTAGATCCTCGCGAGCGTCAGCAGGCCGTAGGTGGCCGCAAGGATGATTACCATGGACCATAGGTTCCATCCGCGGTCCCGTTTTCCTTTCTGCCAGGCTACGATGGTAGAGACCGCGAACAGCGCGGCGGCCAGGACGAGCACGAGCTGGAACCACAGAGGGCTCACCTCAGTCTGAGGGGTGGTGACGAACGAGGAAGAGGGGCAGTGGGATGTGCATGGGGCGTTCTGGGGGATGAACGCGACGCCTGGGCTGACCTGCAAGTTTGCGGCTACAGTAACCGCCAGCAACGGAAACGCGACAGCAGTCAGGGCAAGCAGTCCTAGTCCGGTCGACCGTCGCACACAGAACATAGCGCCTGTGATTTATTAAAACTGAAGACCGGATCGTGGCGCGGCGCCTAAGCCACAGACTTGGAGTCGATGAGCCGCTTGATCTCGCCCTTCGAGTAACCCGCTTCCTTCAAGATCTCCGCCGTGTGCTCGCCCAATGTCGGCGGAGCCCGCTCCACCCTGAACTTGTGTCCGCCCATCTTGAATGGCATGCTGATCTGCTTGATCTTCCCTGCCTTGCTGTGAGTGGCTTCGAGCACCACGTCCCTGGCCAGCACCTGCGGGTCTGTGAAGACCTGACTGAGGGGGTTTATCGCGCCGCAGGGGACTCCGGCTTTCCTCAGCCTAGTGAGCCAGTCAGATGCGCTCGCTTCGGAGAAGACCCCAGAAAGGATCCTCTCGAGTTCCAACCTGTTCTTGACCCTGTCGGGGTTTTTCGCAAAGCGCTGGTCTCCTTCGAGCTCCTCCCTCCCGATCGCCCCGCAGAATTCATGCCAGAGCTCGTCGTTGCCGACCGCTATGACGAAATAGCCGTCGCTTGCCTTGAAGGCCTGGTAAGGGGCGATGGTCGGATGGGCTGAGCCGAGCCGCGCAGGGTCTTTCCCGGTCGCGAAGTAGTTTCCCGCCTGATAGGTCAGCCAAGAAATCTGCCCCTCGAACAGGCTCACATCGATGTACTCCCCATCCCCTGACTTCCCCCGCGCGAAGAGAGACGAGGCCACGGCGAAAGCGGCGTACATCCCGGCTCCGATGTCCGACACCGCCACACCTGCCTTTACAGGAGGGCGGCCCTGTTCCCCCGTGATGCTCATCTGTCCGCTCTCGGCGAATATCACGAGGTCGTAGCCTGCTCTGTCTTTGTACGGGCCGGTCTGGCCGAAGCCGGAGATGGAGCAGTAGACGATCTTCGGGTTCAGTTTCTTGATCGACGCGTAACCGACGCCCAGCTTCTCCATGGTGCCCGGCCTGAAGTTCTCGACCAGGACGTCTGCCCTCTTGGCCAACTTCCTCAGGGTGTCCTTTCCCGCATCGGTCTTCAGGTCGATTACTATGCTCCGTTTGTTCCTGTTGACGCTCATGAAGTAAGCGCTCTCTCCGTTCACGAACGGCGGCCCCCAGGCCCTCGTTTCGTCGCCGCGCCCCGGCGGCTCCACCTTCACGACATCAGCGCCCAGATCGGCGAGCATCATCGTGCAGAACGGCCCTGCTAGAGCTCTGGACAGGTCGAGGACCTTGATGCCCGACATCGGGCCCGTCCCCGTCTTGCCTATCTTTCTTCGAGCAGCCATGGACAACTCTCCTAGCTATCGGACCCAGCCCTATGGGATCCTCGAGACCGCGTCGGCGATCAAGCCCGCTAACTCTGCTCTTTCCTTCGCCGATTGGTTCTTCGTTATCCTCTCGTCGTCCAGCCCCCTCAGCCTGGCCTCCATCGAATCCAGCTGAGCCCAGTCCTCGGCGAATTTGGAGCCAGGAGCGTGGGCGTCGATGCTCTTTAGCAGCTCTTTCTGCTCTGCTATCTCTGTTGACAGGGAAGACAGCCTTGACTGGAGCTCATCGATCCTGCTCTCCGGTCTTGTTGGCTGGACCTTGCCTCTGCCGAACAGGCGACTGAAGAACGAGTCGGCTGCCTGGATCTTGGTGACGGCGGCGAGGCGGCTTCGCTCCTGCTCGAGTTCGTTCGAGCACTTCGCTTCTTCGGCTTTGAGCTCCTCGATCTTCAAGGTCGCCGTGGACCGTCCATCCTCTATCTTCTTTTCGATCTGGGACATCTCCTTCCTAAGCTCGACTATCTCCTCGTCCGTCTGCGCGACGGACATGGTTCCGGAAAGCCGGGCGTCAAGTTCCCGTCGTCTTCCCAGATATTCTGTGGAGAGCCTGGCCGTGCCTGCTTTCTCTTCAAACTCGTCCAAGAGGACGTTCACTCCCTTGACCCAGTTTTCAAGGGTGTATCCTCCAGGTTCGGTCGACAACCTCTGTTGCCCTAGCTTGTCCAGGGTGCTGATAGTCCGGGACTTTAGCTGGTCGAAGTCCAGTTTAGGAGCCTCGTAGATTCTGATCTTGTGCGGGTGGAAGGACTGGTTCTTCACGGCCCTTCCTTCCTGTCGGGGGCTTGGTCCACGCCGTGCTCTCTTCGAATCTGATTAAAGCGGTTTTGGGAGGACGACCCGGACAACGCCCGTCAAGTCCCGGTGAAGTTCGGATCTCTCTTTTGCCTGAACGCCAGTGCGCCCTCCTTCTGGTCGCTGGTCCTGAAACAGCTTGCGTAGAGCTCTATCTCCTCCTCATCAGCGCTCTTCGAGGTCGAGTTCGCCACCAGCAGCTTCTTGCCCAGCGCGAACGCGGCGGGGGTACGTTTCAATATCTCGTGTACCTGTCTGACGGTCCCCTGAAGGAAATCAGACGCAGGCAGCACCGAATAGGCGATTCCTATGGCCTTCGCTTCCTCCGCGCCGATGATCGTCCCAGTGAAAATCATCGATTTCGCCTTTGAAACCCCCACTCTGTCGATCAACCGGCTCATCCCCCCGAAGGGCGTTATCACTCCCACTCTGAGCGAAGGCAACCCGAACCTTGCGCTCTGTGAAGCGAAGCAAAGGTCGCAGGCAAGCGCAAGATCGCACCCCGCGCCGAGCGCCAGGCCGTTGACAGCAGAGACGACCGGCTTCCCGGTCCCTTCGATCGCGTCTACAAGCTTGTGCGCTGCGACGGCGAACTCTCTGGCCGCCCTGTAGTCCATGGCCTCCATCTCTTTGATGTCACCGCCAGCACAGAACGCCGCGTCTCCGGCGCCCGTGAGCACGAGCGCTTTCAGGTCGGGCTTTCTAGCGAACGTGGTTATGGCGTCCAAAAGTTCAGCGGCCATCTTGCCGCCGATCGCGTTCTTCGCTTCCGGCCTGTTCATCTTGACTATCCGTATGCCGTCTCGGTCCTCTTCTATGATGTCCGAGTAAGGCATGCTAGTTCGCTCTGTTTATCCAGTTATGGCAGGCAGCAAAGTGCTCCTCTGTCTTCGGCTCCAGCGGAGGGTCAGCCTCGGCGCAGACGCTCGTGGCGTATTTGCACCTGGGCCTGAACACGCACCCCTTGGTCACCTTCTCGCTCTTTTCCATCGGCGCCACCTCGCCGGCAGCCGCGTCTTCTTTCATACGCGGAGAGGCAGCGAGCAGAAGTTCCGCATATGGGTGGTGCGGCTCCGAGAGTATGTCGGCCGTCGGGCCCAGCTCGACGAGCTTCCCGAGGTACATGACGGCGGTCCTCCCGCCCATCACCTTGGCCGTGGCAAGGTCGTGAGTGATGAGAAGTATCGACATGTTGTGCTCCTTCATCAGCCTGTTGAAGAGGCTCAGGAAGTTCAGTCTGAGTGAAGCGTCCAGCATGCTCACCGGCTCGTCCGCTATCAACACCTTGGGGTGCGAGGCAAGAGCCCTCCCTATGCTGATCCGCTGCCTCTCCCCGCCGCTGAGCTGATGCGGGAGCTTGTTGAGGACGTCTTCCTGTAGCCCCACGTCCTGGAGCAGAGCGACGCAAGCTTCGCGGAGCTTCTTCCTGTCCTTCTCCCCCGTCAGTTTGATCATGGGCATAGACAGGATTGTGTAGATGTCCTCCCTCGGGTTGAGCGACGCGAAGGGGTCCTGGAATACCATCTGGACGTCTTTCCTGTAACCGCGGAGCTGCGCTCCTCTCATCTTAGTCACATCGGTCCCCCGATAGAGCACGTTCCCCGAGGTCGGACGGGTCAGCGCCGCGATAGTTCGTCCCAGGGTCGTCTTCCCCGAGCCGCTCTCACCCACTACGCAGAGGACGTCGAGCTCCCCGAGCTGGAGATTGACGCCGTCGACCGCCTTCGTGGTCCTCCCGACCCTGTCGAGGAAGCCCAGCGACTTTGAGAAATGCACGGAGAGATTCTTGACTTCGAGCAGGGGAGGAGCCATGGGGTCTACGCTCAAGAGGGTTTGTCGTATTTGTGGCATGCGACCATGACCTGGCCCTGGCTCTTCGGCTTCGGGCTCTCGTGGGCGCATCTGTCAAAGGCATACTTGCACCTGAACCTGTACTTGCACCCATGCTCCGCGACCGGAGCGAAGATGCTCGCCTTCGCCTCTGACATCTTCACGTCAGAGTCCAGGGTGAGGAGAGAAGAGATGAGCTGCTCCGTGTAAGGGTGCATGGGTTCCTTCAATATCTTCGTGATCGGGCCCTTCTCGACGACCTCGCCGGCGAACATCACCGCCACGTCGTCCACGAGACCCCAGAGGAGAGGGATGTCGTGGGTGATGAAGACCATCGAAAGCCCCAGTCGGGATACTTCGCGTTTGAGAAGCTGCAGTATCTGTTTCTGCACCACGACGTCGAGCGCCGACGTAGGCTCGTCAGCGATGAGCGCCTTCGGGGAGAGAGACAGCGCCATCGCGATCATAGCCCTTTGCTTCATCCCGCCGCTCATCTCGTGCGGGAAGTCGTCGGCATGGTCGCTCTGGATGCCGACCTCCGAGAGGAGGCTGAGCGCCCGCTCTCGCGCCTCGGACTTCGAGGCTTCCGTCCTTTCGACGATCACTTCGGTGATGTGGTCTGACGCTCGCTTCACCGGGCTGAAGGCGTTCATGGCCGATTGGAACACCATGGCGACTTCCTTCCACCTGAACTCCCTGGCGCTCTTTTCAGGAAGCTCGAAGACGTTCTTCCCGTCATACTCCATCCTGCCACCGACTATCCGGCCTGGGGATTCGATCAAGTTCATCATGGTCAGGCCCAGGGTGGTCTTGCCACTCCCTGACTCCCCCACGACGCCCAGCTTGTAGCCCGAAGGCTTCACGTCCAGTGAAACGCCGTCCAGCGCCCTCGTGACTCTGCTGCCGATGCGGTACTCTACGGCCACGTCCGTGGCCCTGATCATGGGCTGGTCGCTCATACCCTCAGCCTCGGATTCATGACCTCTTCCACGGAATATCCTATCATCGCGAGCCCCACCGTGAACAGCGTTATGACCGCGCCCGGCGCCAATATCCACCACCAGGCACCGGAGTAGAAGCCGAACTGCTGGGCCCAGTAGATCATGCTCCCCCAACTCACGATGTCAGGGTTTCCCACACCGAGGAACTCCAGCCCCGTGACGAGGACGACGCATGCCGCCACGGTCAGGACGAAGTATGCGAAGATTATGGCCGCCACGGCGGGGAAGATCACCTTGTAGACGATCTCGATGTCCCTCATCCCGCTCATCTTGGCGACCTCGACGTAGGGCAACGACTTGACCGATAGGACCTGCGACCTGATGGAGCGCGCGACAGGCGGCCAGAGGACTACGCTGAGGATCACGATCAGATATGTGGTGTTCACGGGGCGGAGAGTCCCCAGCAGCACGATGAGCGGGACGGCGGGGAAGATCATTATGATGTCCGTGAAGCCTGTGAGGAGGCCCTCGAGCCTCCTGAAGTAACCTGCGAACATGCCGATCAGCGCGCCGATGAGCACCGCTCCAAGCGCGCCTCCGACCCCCACCAGGAGAGAGCTCTGTGCCCCCCAGACTAGCTGACTGAGGATGTCACGCCCTTGATACTCGGTGCCCAGAGGATGGGCGAGGCTGGGGGGAGAGTTGACGAGGCTGAAGTTGGACTGATACGGCCCGTAGGGGACTACGAACGGCCCGATGATGACGAGGAGCAGGATGGCGCCGATTATGATGATGCCGGCCTTCGCCGCCTTCCGCCGCAGAAACGTCCTCCATGCCGACTCCCGAACTGGCGTTACCAGGGCCATCTACGACACCTTCAACCTCGGGTCGAGCCGCACCAATAGGATGTCCCCTATGACGGAGAAGATGATGACGAGGACGGCGACGTAGAAGAAGCCAGCTTCGAGAATCGAGTAGTCCCTCTGGAGTATCCCGTCTACGAGCAGGTCCCCGATCCCGTTGTAACCGAACACGAACTCGACGAACACGGCGGTGCTCAGCATGAAGGAGACCGTGTATCCGAGGAGAGAGATGAGCGGGAGCATCGAGTTCCTCATGACGTAGCCTGTCGCGATGAGGCGGTCGCGGAGGCCCCTTGCTTTGGCGGCGAGGATGAAGTCGCTCTTCAACACTTCCTGGTAGGTGCCTCTCAGGACCAGATACTGGAACCCGAAGGTGGCCGCGGCCAGGGTGATGACCGGCAGCAACAGATGTATTCCTACAGACTGGTAGTAGGCGAGGGCCGAAGTCGAGGTGAAGGCAGAAGTGCCTCCTACCGGGAGCCAGTTCAGTATCACCCCAAACAGCCAGATCAGAAGTATGCCCATCCAGAATGGAGGAAGCGCCCAGAAGATGATGGAGAGATACATGCTCCCGAACTCGAACTTGCCTCCCCTCCTGACGGCGCTGAACATGGCGAGGACATAGCTGACGATGGTAGAGAGCAGGAATGCGGCGGCCATGAGCGCGAGAGTGAAGGGGAGTCTTATCCAGACCAGGTAGGTCGCGGTGTAAGGGAAGAAAGTGGAGGAGACCCCGAAGTATGGGGGCCACTGCGTGAAGATCCCCTGCATGTACAGGCTGTACTGCACCCAGAGGGGCTTGCCTAGGCCCAGCCTCGCGATGATCGACTTCACCACTTCCTGAGGGACCCCGCTGTAGCCGACCGCCAGGACGTCGGCTGCGTTTCCAGGGACCAGCCTAGGCAGGAAGAAGATGAGGTTGATGACTACGAAGAAGGCTATGATGGACTTCAGAATCTGTCTAAAAATGAACCTCATGGACTCTGACCAACTCTATGTGAGAGATTCGCTCCCTGTAAGGCCTTGTTCGAACGTCTCCCCAGCCACCACGGTGCTACCGGGGCAGAGTTGGGGGACGAACCGAGAATCTTCTAGCCACTATGTACGCCGATACGACGAGGAGAGCGAATATCCCGGTTATCGCGGCCTGGAATGGGAACTCGGGCACGCCGCTGGCCGTCGAGCTGCTTGCCGCTCCGGTGGTCGTGGTGGTCGGAATCGTCTGCACCGGGGTGAGAGACTCCCATGCGGTCATGTTGGGCACCTCAGCAAGGCCCTCATCCATGTGGCCGGTTGTCGGGTTGGGCCAGTTGGTCCAGTTCTGAGTGCTGTATCCCCAGAGGAAGTCTGGGTAGGCGAGAATTATCGCTGGAAGGTTGGTCGCTTCCATCGACTGGATGTTCCAGAGGTAGGTAGCCTCCTGGGTCGGGTTGGCGGTGCTGAGCACCCCGGTCAGGTTCGACATGTATTGGGCCTGGACCGCGGGGTCGTTGAACCACACGTGGCTGCAGACTGGCGGGAGGAACTCTACGTCGCAACCAGGCAGTCCGTCCACCAAGGCGTTCGGTGGGTTCAGCACATAGCCTGAGAACAGGATTATTCCGCTTCTGATTCCGTTCGTGTTCGCCGAATAGTCGCCCGCTATGTTGGCCTGGGAAGTCGTGGTCAGGGTGACATGGAAGCCCAGGTTCTGAAGGTCGGTCTGGACCACCGCTGCCCCCGCCGTGTCCTCTGTGTTGTCAGTGTCGGTCCAGAGGTTTAGAGTCACTGCGGTACCGTTCGCATAGTGCAGGTATCCGTCCGATCCCTTGGTTATCCCGTCGGTCGCGAGGAGCTGGAGCGCCTTTGTGGTGCTGAAGTTGTACACCGGAAGATGTGGATTGAAGAAAATTCCAGCGCTGGAAGGAGTCGAAGTCTCTGCGTTGTACGCGGTCTGTGCGTAGCCCGAGAACGCAGACTGGATATACGCGGTCTGGTTTATCGCTTCGACTATCGCCTGTCTGAATGCAAGGCTGTTGTAGGGGGCGATGGAGTCGTTGTACTCGAGACTGGCCGCTCCCACAGCCTTCTCATCGAGGACATGGAGGTATGGGTGGCTGGCAACCAAGGCCGCTGCTGTAGATGGGTCGATGGGTCCGAGGTCCGCCGTCCCTGCTTCAAGTCTCTCCGTGGTCAAAGACAGCGTATCGACGAAGCTCACCTGGATTTCGCAGATCTGTGGGTTCGGGAACACTTTGCCCCAGTATGGATTGCGGTACATCACCATCTGAGTGCTACCGGCGGTGTAGTTGTAGACATAGAACGGCCCCATCGAAATGTCGGTGCCCAAGTTAGGGGTCGCAGCCCCATACTGATTGATCAAACTGGCAGGCAGGATCGGTGTCCCGCCGGCGCCGTCAAGCGCGAACTGGTTCAGCAGGTAGGCGTCAGGCGTGTTCAGGTTGAACTGGACCGTGCTCGAGTTGAGCGCCTTCTCACTCGTCACTTCTTGCAAAAGGCCTTCGTAGTTGTAGGTCTGGTTGAATGCGAAGGTCGGGCCCTCGGACGTCAAGATGTCGGAGGTGCTGACCGGAACACCGTTCGACCACGTCAACCCAGGCGTGATTGTGAGGTTCCACGAAGTGTAGGTTGGATTGTGTGTCGCCACGCTGAAGAGATAGCTGACGGTGCTCCCGTTCCAGAGGTACTCGTTTCCTCCCGGATACTCGAACTCCCAGTTGTAAGCCGTCCCTGTGACAAAAGTCAGCGGGTTAAGGCTCGTAGGCGTTCCGGGGAGGACCCACCTGAAAATCTCGTTGGCGGGGCAAGAAGGCGCGCCCGTTGTAGATTGCGCGTTCGCGGTGAACGCGACCGTACCCATTATTCCTGACACCACGAGGAGGAACATGACGCCGGCGGTTCGCAGGACGTGCTGCAAGCCTAACAGGTAAGGGAATGTGGGGCGATATAAGGGTATGCGACCTCGGCGAGAAGAGTTCGCAGTCTTGCAATGTTTTATCTGGAAACATGCTGGAAGCGTGACAGGGACTCTGGCGTGGGCAAACTTCGAACCGTTGTCAGCCGCGGCCGCAACCCTGTCAAGAACCTCGCACGGGAAGACGAACTCTTCGGACTTGCGGAGAGGGTTGACCAGGAACTCGTCCGTCTATGGATTGACACAGAGTGTCTAGTGAGGGGGAAAGCGAAGAGCCCTAGGTATGGCTGGTATGACGAGCGGCTGGCGCGTAGATGGGGGGTGAAGGTAATCGAAAGGAAGACAGGGGGAGGCGTGGTTTACCACGACGAAGGGAATCTGAACTGGAGTTTTTTCCTGAAGAACTCCGGGAGGCTGCTTTCTCCGACCCAGATGTTCGAGGAGGCGTCTAGGCACGTTATCCGTGCACTGGGTGAGCTGGGGGTCACCGCCCAGTTTGCCCCGCCGAACCGAATCGACGTCCAAGGGCGCAAGGTCTCAGGCATGGCCGCGAGGTCCACCCCCAGGTACCGGCTTGTCCACGGCACGCTGCTCATCGACTCTGATCTGGGAAGGCTGAACAGGCTCTGCATCCCGCCTGAAGGCTGTCCCCCTGTCGCAAACGTCAGAGAGTTTGCGAGTCGGATCGAAGTCCCAGACGTAGTAAGGGCGTTCGTAAAGTCAGTCGGAGCGTAGTCCGCACAGATCCTGCGCCGCGTCTGCTATCGCTGGCAAACGTCGTTGTCTTTGGCACGGCGCCGCGGACCGCATGCTTTTGTGTCATCGCCAACACCCACGGGACGGGTTGACCGGGCATTTATCGATGAAGAGCTTCTTCGAGCCGAAGAGCGTCGCAGTCGCAGGGGTCTCCACCGACCCAGACAAGCTCGGGTCGATAATATTCGAGAACCTCGAGGCCAACAGGAAGAAGGGGTTGCTCAGGGCCACGGTGTACGCTCTGAACCCTGCGCACGCGTCCATCAGAGGCAATGACGCATACCCATCGATAGGCTCTCTGCCCGCTGTCCCAGATCTGCTGATAGTCGCCGTCCCAGAGTCGCAGACAGAAGCTCTGATCACAGATGCGGCTGACGCCGGGGTCAAGGCGGCCATCATCGTCACCAGTGGCTATGCCGAGACAGGGAAGAAAGATGTGGAGGAGAGGATCGCAGGCATCTCGGAGGAAAGCGGGATGAGGATCATCGGTCCCAACACGATAGGCGTCGTTGACATGAAGTCCGGAGTAGACTCCCTCTTTCTGCGTTCCACGAAGCAGCTCCTTGACGGAAGGGAGGTCCCCTCCCTTCTGCGACCACTGAAAGGGAACATAGTGGTCATCACTCAGAGCGGTCACCTCGGCCAGGCCGTAGTGGAGGAGCTCGCCGCCAACGAAGTTGGCATCAGAGCCCTGGTAGGCACGGGCAACCAGGTCGACGTCTCGGCAGAAGATGTGCTGGAGTACTTCGCGGATGACCCGGAGACGAAAGCGATCGCCATGTATGTCGAGGGCGTGCGCGATGGCAGGAAGTTCATGGAGGTGGCGCGGCGCGTTTCGAGGACCAAACCTGTCGTCGCCCTAAAAGTCGGCAGGACAGGCAGCGGTGCGAGAGCCGCTCTGACACATACAGCGTCCATGGTTGGCGACTACGACGTCTACCGGACGGCGCTCAGACAGGCAGGGGTCATCGAGGCGAGGGGCTTCCAGGAATTGGTCGACTTCGCCATCGCGCTCTCGATGCTGCCCAGGCCCCACGGCAACAAGCTCGCAGTCATCACGAACGCCGGCGGAGTAGGAGCGCTCGCATCGGACGAAGCCCAAGATGCTGGATTGGCCGTCGTACCGCCGAACCCTCGCGTCGTTGCGAAACTCCGTTCGAGGTTCAGGGGTTCGGGTTTCGTCCCCAACGCTTCTCTGGTCAACCCCTTCGATGTGACCGCAACCGCCAGTACTGACGAACTCGTTGGGGTCGTCGAAGAGGTATCCGCGTCCAAAGAATACGACATGCTGCTTGTCATCCCGACCCACCAGGCCCCTGCCATCGGGCCCGAAGTCTCTCAGAAGCTCGTTGACGCGGTCCGGGGCACCGAGACGCCCGTCTGCATGTGCGTGGTTGGGCGGGCCGACCTTGCAATGGAAATCCAGCGGAACTTCATGCGGAGCGTAATCCCTAGCTTCCCCACACCTGAGAGGGCGGTCCGGGCGCTGGCCGCACGCTGGCTCCATTCCGAGATAACCGGGCAGGGGGACGCTCACCGGGCGGCCGTCGTCAGGCCACGGCGCAAGAAGTGGAAGCCAGGGCAACTGACCCACCAAGAAGCAGCAGGCCTGTTGAAAGATTATGGTCTTGCGGAGCCGAGGTCTGTGACCCTCCGGTCGCCCGAGGACTTCAGCCTGCTCGAGCTACTAAGCTACCCCGTAGCTTGCAAGCTCCTGTCAAAGGACCTGCCCCACAAGACGGACGTCGGTGGAGTGGCTCTAGGGGTGGAAGCCCCTGGTCAGGCCAGAAATTCATTCGCACTGATGAAGAAGCTCGCAGAAAGAAAGGGCGCGCGCTTCGACGGAGTGTTGGTCCAAGAGATGGTTGGCCGAGGGATAGAATTGATCCTCGGTGGGAAGAGAGACCCGGTCTTCGGTCCGGTGGTCGCCCTCGGTCTCGGGGGGACGTACGTCGAGCTCTCTAAGGAAGTCTCGCTTGCGATAGCCCCTGTCACTCCTGCGGAGTTCAGATTCGTCCTGAAGGGGACAAAACTTGAGAATGTAATCCAAGGTTACAGGGGAGGACCCCGAGCGCAGATAGGCAGGCTCTGCAAAACGGTGTCGGCCTTTTCAAAGATGATAGCTGAGAACCCCGCCCTTCAAGAGGTTGAGGTAAATCCGTTGATAGCGACGATGGATGCGGTTGTGGCTGTGGATATCAGGGCTTTGGCGTTGGGCTAGAGCATAAGTGGACCAGCCAATATAGAACCTGTTGGTCAATATATCGTTCATAGGGTCTCCTGAAATACAGAGCGGCAGGAGATACGTTCATGTGCTACACTACCGAAGAAGAAAGGGAGGTGGGTTAGGTGGAGCTCTATCTCCTCAGGCACGGCGAGGCGGGAACTAGGGTACCTACGGCGAGGGATTCAGAGCGGGCACTGACAGCGTCAGGGAAGGAAGAGATCGAGAAGGTCGCCAAGTCCCTGGCCAGCCAGAAATATGTGTTCGACGTCGTCGCGTCAAGCCCGCTCAAGAGGGCGAAGGACACCGCGTCCATCGTCAACAAAGCTCTGAAGAGAAAAGGAGACGTGGAGGAATGGCACGAGCTCAGCCCCGAAGGGAGCAAGGCAGCCTTCTTCAAGAGGCTGAGCAAGCTCAGGCCCACAGCCGCGGTCCTTTGCGTGGGACATGAGCCGTACCTTACGACCACGATTGGAGAGGTCGTCGGCATGGGAGGCGAAAGGCTTCCGGGCTCGAGAATCGTCCTAAGGAAGGGCGGGATGGCAAAGCTGGTAGTGGTGAGGTTCACCCCTAAAGTGTCGGGAGAGCTCCGTTGGCTCTTAACGCCGAAGCAACTCAAGAGGCTGGCCTAGCTGCACCAGTGCGCTTCAACTATTAAGAAACCAGCTGGGGCCACCGTGGGAAGATGAAGGTCGCCGTCATCGATGTCGGGTTCAACTCCCTGAAGATGGTCAAGTACAGGGTCGAGCCCGATGGGACGGCGAAGTCATATGGGCAGTTGGGAGTCATGGCCAAGCTCGGCGAGGGCCTCGAGAGCACCGGGTATCTGGGAATCGAACCGATTTCCCGTACGATAGATGCGCTCAGACTCTGCAGGGAGACAGCATCCCTAGAATCGATCAAGCACGTACTGCTCGTCGGTACCAGCCCAGTCCGGGAGGCAGCCAACAGGGGGGAGTTCATGGAGAGAGTGGAGAAGGAGACAGGAATGAAGATGAGGGTCCTGAGCGGGAGCGACGAAGCATTGTACGGCCTCCTCGGCGCTGCCAGGGCCGTAGACGCTTCTAACATCTTGTACTTCGACTTGGGCGGTGGAAGTTTAGAGGTCGCGTATGCAGAAAGGTCCAGGGTCAGGCGTACGCTGTCACTCCCCCTTGGCGCACTCAAGCTCACTTCGTTATACTCTGGTAAGGATGGGAAGTTCTCCCGCAAGGACAGGGCAAAAATGGCCGAACGTGTGCTGGAGCTGCTGCCTTCGAGACGCGAGCTTGGTTTGGCCAGGGATACGACGCTTGTGGGCACGGGAGGGACGGTAAGGGGGATGGCGCGATACGATCTTGATGAGAACAACTACCCTTTGGATAAGGTGCACAACTACACCGTAAACGCGGAATCCGTCCAGAAGATGAGCAGGGAATTCTTCAAACTGAAGGTCACTGAAATGAACAAGATCGACGCCATAGGCGAAGGGAGGTCTGAGACCATGGCGGCCGGGACGCTGGTGGTCAAGATGTTGATGAAGAGACTTGGGTTCAGGTCGATGACGGTAAGCACGCATGGGCTTAGAGACGGGGTTCTCGTGGAGTTCCTTGAAAGAAGCGCCCGTCCCTCCGACCTCGCACAAAGAGAAGACATCGAGCGCCTGCTGGCCAAGCCTCGTCCCTCAGGGCTCGGAGATGACGAGGAGCTTCTCAACTGCATGATGAGGAACGGAATCATCGACGAACGGCAGCGGAGAATCATCCTTGCGGCGGCGAGAAGAGGACGCTCTCCAGATTCGGCCGAAGCCGATGCAAACGCAGTGTTTGGTATCTTGATGAGTGAAGACCTGCCTATGAGTCACGAGGACCAGCTTCTGATGGCTGTCTCTGTCGTCCGCTCGCGGAAACCGAGGGCCTCGAACTGGATCGCCCATCAGTATCGCGATATGATCTACGACGATGCCAAGGTGATGAAGAAGATGGGAGCATGCCTGAGGCTGCTCGAGATACTCGATAAGTCCAGGGCTCAGTTCAGGGTCGCGTATTCAAACGGACTGAGGATCAGCGTGATTGGGAGCGAGGGACCGTTCCCGCTGGAGTTGGCGAGGACGGCCGCGCTAGCCCTAGCGACGGCCGCCAAGAAACCCGTGACGATTTTCGTGGGAGTGAAGGAAAGGGAAAGGCATGCAGGGCTGGTCAGGGTGGGCAGATAGGGGCATGAAGAGGTCGGCCGGCAACTCCGTTGGAAGGGCCCGCGGCAGGCTCATCGTCGTCGAAGGGATAGATGGTTCTGGTAAATCCACTCAGTTGCACCTCTTGGACAAATGGCTGAGGAGTCTCGGACTGAACGTGTTCTTCACCGAGTGGAACTCGTCCGACGTGGTAAAGGAGATTACTTCGAAGGGGAAGAAGAAGGCGCTGCTCACCCCGACGACGTTCAGCCTGCTTCATGCGACAGACTTCGCGGACAGATATGAGAGGAACATCTCTCCGCTGCTCGAGGCGGACTACTTCGTCCTTGCCGACCGGTACATCTACACCGCCTACGCAAGAGACGTGGTCAGGGGATGCACACCATCCTGGGTGAGGAAGATCTATTCTTTCGCGAAGGTCCCTGATGCCACGTTCTACTTCCGGTTGCCCCCCGAGGTCGCCATGGACAGGATATTGGAGGGACGGCCGAAGCTGAAGTACTATGAGGCAGGGATGGACCTCAATCTGAGTAACGACGAGTACGAGAGCTACAGGATCTTTCAATCGAAGATCGTCGAACAGTACGACGGTATGATCAAAAGAGACGGCTTCGCGGTCATCGATGCGACTCTCGACATCGAAGAGCAGCAGAGCCAGATGCGCCAACATGTGAGAAGGTTCTTGCCTGCACGGTTTGCTACGGTCATGCCAGAACCTAACGGGGATAGCACAAAGTGACCCAGCAACTCACCTCAAGGCCGCTGAGGTTCTTCGGCGAAGGCATCTCCTACATGAAGCAGACCGAGTCCAAGGGCAGCCTGATAGTCATAGAAGGCCCGGACGGCTCCGGAAGGAGTAGTCAGATTGATTTGATTACGAGCTACCTTGAAGCAGCGGGCCATGCGGTAGTGACCACCGGGCTGAAGAGGTCGGAGTTGATCGGAGCAGGGATCCTCGAGGCGAAGCATAAGCTCCCGCTGGGCAAAAAGACGCTCGCGCTGTTCTATGCGGCAGACTTCGCGGACCAGCTCGAGCACAAAATCATACCTGCCCTTCACGCAGGATACGTGGTCCTCGCAGACCGGTACATCTATACCCTTATGGCAAGAAGTACGGTCAGAGGCATAGGAAGGGTGTGGTCGCACAACCTCTTCGGCTTCGCTGTCACGCCTGACATGGTATTCTACCTCGACGTGCCTCCGGAAGAGTTGTTCCACAGGGTGTTCCAGAAGTACGGCTCGCTCGACTATTACGAGTCCGGCGCTGATCTCGGGCTCTCCGACAACCTCTACGAGTCGTTTGTCCTCTATCAGAGAAGGATTGCCAGGGAGTTCACCATGATGGAGGCGAAGTATGGAATTGTAAGAGTGGACGGCGGCAGGACGATTTCAGAAGTGAACGCTGATCTGCAGCAGCGGATAGACGTCTATCTGAAGAGCAGAAGCTGACCTCTACTGCTGGAGGTTTGAATCCACGCGGTGACCGGCGAAGTTCAACGAGGCCGCCACCGTGCATCTCTGACCTCAGCGAATGCAGTTTACCTGCCGTTAGGACGCGACACTTTCTCACCCACACGAGATACATATCAGCAGAATTAATACATGGCAACCCGAGAGACGTTCTATGCTCAGCATAGGCAGCAAGATCCCAAGCTTCGCGCTATACGATACCAACCTCGAGCTGAAGAAGACAAAAGACTTCTTAGCGAAGGGGAAGAAGACAATCTTAGCTTTCTACCCGGGAGCGTTCACAGGTGTATGCACTAAGGAGATGTGTGCTTTCAGAGACATGCACGACGAGCTTCAGAAGCTGGATGCCACTGTGGTGGGCATTTCTGTCGACCCGCCTTTCGCCAACAAGGCGTTCGCGGAGAAGCACGGGCTCACCTTCGCTCTGCTTAGCGATTTCAAGAGAGACGCGATCAAGAAGTACGGAGTGGTATGGAAGGACCTCGGCGGGATGAAAGGCTATGATGGGGCGAACAGGGCGATCTTCGTCGCCGACGGCTCCGGAAAGCTCGTCTACAAGTGGGTGGGTGAGAACCCGGGGAAGTATCCCGACTTCGAAGCCATCAAGAAAGCGCTCTAGCCGAAGAGAACGACTTAAGACATAAAGGCGGTCGAGCGGCCCGCCGCACTTCGTGGCCCTGGTGGTGCAGCTTGGTTAGCATAGGAGGCTGTGGACCTCTCGATCGTGGGTTCAAATCCCACCCAGGGCCTCTATATCTGGGCTCTAACCGTTGGGCATTGAATGGCCTGGGCTATCTAAAAGCTCAGAGCCCGGATGACGCTGAGGCTCCGCAACCCCCCGCCGACTGAAGAATCCGTGCAGAGGCTTCTGGGCTCGGCTAAGCTCTGCGACGCGACCAGGAATTGGCACCTAGGGAAGGGTCCAGCGATACCTCCGGGAGGGCATATGTCCCCGGACGAGCTGGTCGAGGTGGCAAGGTCGCACCTCAAGAAGTTTGAGGAGTACT
>DAHVLJ010000017.1 GCA_027320425.1 Nitrososphaerota archaeon | reverse complement strand
CCCACCGACCTCAGGGTCACCCCATCACCGCATTGGGTGGGCCGGGTCTCGTTTCTGTTCTGGAGCCGACCGTCTCCGGTCGCGCCTCCTGGCGCCGTGCGTCCTGCTCCGAGGGAGGAACTTCCCCAGGAGATCCCCGTGGCCCGTCCACCGGCTCGGGTCGAGAGGGCACCGGCAGCCCTGGAGTTAATCGTTTCCCGTCTGGTAGAACTGTGGGAAATACTCTCTCTGAGCGTGGATTACCTTTCCCTCCGTCCTGGACCTGCGGTATGCCTCCAGCGGTTCCTGATTGAGGGTCAGGAAGGTCGGACCCCATTTGTATATCGACAGGTACCGCTCGGCCTCTTCCACCTCTCCGAGGATGTACATGGTCGCCGCCACAGCCTCTAATGAGCTCAGTACCCCTGCCCGCGAATAGTTGGTCGGGTTGGCAGCGAGCAGCATAGGCAGCCTCCGATGCTTGCCTCCAAGCCTTCGGAAGAAGACCTCCTGCGCCTGGTTCCATGAGCAGTCGATCACTAGCACTGACTTTGCTCCTCTGTCCGGGGGGGAGAGGACCCTGTGAGCATAGGGGTTCAACACGATAATCTTGTCTGAAGCATGGAACTTCCGGCTGACCCCTTTGGCCAGGTCCATGTTGATCATCTTCCTCGCGGAGCATTTCGTGGGGTCGTCTTGCCCCATCTCCAGAGCGAACACACCGAGCAAAGGTCGAATCATATCCGCGTCCAAGGGTCCCCTTATTCTCTGTTCAGTCGTTTTTTGCTCCCACCGAGAGCAATGGTTATTACGGAACCCCTTGAGTAGAAAGGGGTTAGGTGGTAGAAATCCCACAAGCCTTTGTTCTAGTGAACGCCGACCTAGGTGCCGAGGAAGATCTCCTCAAGAAACTGAGAGACATCCCAAACGTGAAGGAGGTATACGTGGTCTACGGGGTCTATGACATCGTAGCCAGGGTCGAAGCTGAGACGATGGAGAAGGTGAAGGAGACCATCACTTGGAACATCCGGCGTCTCGACAAGGTAAGGAGCACCCTTACCATGATCGTCGTCGACGCGTAACCAACCTTTCCACGTTAAAATAATCCTGGACCGGCTATTTTCTGATGCGGTATCTGCTTGGGCTCGACGACACAGACTCGTCGAGAGGTTACTGCACAACATATCTTGCCTACAGGATTGCGGTAGATCTTCGGCCTGTCCTGACGGTGGTCCCTTACCCTAGGCTCGTACGGCTGAACCCGAACATCCCGTTCAAGACAAGAGGAAACGCGGCCCTTTGCCTCCAGCTGGAGGCGAAGGACGGCGGGAGGGCGTTCGAGGCGATTAGAGGCAAGGTGGAGGAGCTTTCAGACGTCCGCGGTGGCGCCAATACGGGCGCTGTTCTCTTGGACGACCCAGCAAAAGCGCGGCTGTTCGAACCGCTCTACCTATCGGCGCTGCGAGGGGTAGTGAGCCCCCACAGGGCGAGGCGCCTTGTCAACGAGGCCGGCGCGAGGGCGCTCGAGCTAGGGAACGGCATGGGGGTGGTAGGGGCTGCGAGTTCTCTCGGGTTCGACCCCCTCTCAGACCACACATACGAATTGATAGCATACCGGAGGCAAGAGAAGTGGGGAACCTCCAGGGCCGTCGAGAGCTCTTCAGTAAAAGAAATGGACTTAGAGATGTTCCCGCACGTCTACAACAATTACGACTATCAGAAGAGGAAGCTCCTCATCGCCCCCCACGGTCCCGACCCCGTCTTTGTCGGAGTGAGAGGAGACTCACCTACGAGCGTGCTCAGGGCCTTCAGGATGCTGAGGTACGATGAAGAACTGGAGGGGCACATGATCTACCTCTCAAACCAACACACCGACGCCCATCTTTCGGAAAAGCTCGACTGGAAAGTCTACTCATCTGGTTGGTTTCAGGGAACGGTAAAGGATGTGTGGGTAGGAGAAGGCGGGCATTCCTACATTACCGTCGAGGAGAGGGGAGTGCTCTATCATGTAGCTGCCTACGAGCCGACGGGGGATCTGACCCGCACCACGAGGCTCCTGAAGAAGGGAGACATCGTACGAGCTTTCGGCGGAATAAGGCGAGGCACTTCTTTGCACCCCAAGGTCCTCAATCTCGAGAAGATTGAGGTTATCTCGTCGAAGGGGGGGCTGCCGGCAGGATTCTACGTGTCCTCGCCGAGGGCGAACAGACATCTAACCAAGCCCCTCATCAGATACGGGAGAGAAGACCGCAGCAGCCAGCGGACAGAGGATGGTTGGCTTGGATGCCCGCTTATAGCCCAGCAAGCGCGCGCTTGAAGTCGTCCACCAAGTCGTCCGCATCTTCTATCCCTACCGAGACCCTGACCAGCGTCTCAGGTATCCCGGTGTCGGCCCTCTCCTTTGCGGACATCTGGGTGTGGGTCATGTTGTAGGGTTGAGACACCAACGTCTCTACCCCACCGAGGCTTGCGGCAAGCGTCGCTACCTCCAGTGACTCGGTGAACTTCATGGCGTCTTTCGTCGTTCCCTTGACCTCGAAGCTCAGCATTCCTCCGAACCCTTTCATCTGCTTCTTCGCCAGCTGGTGCTGAGGATGAGCTCTCAGCCCCGGATAGTGGACGGCAGCAACCCTCCTGTGAGTCGAAAGGAATTCTGCGAGGACCATCGCATTGGCGTTCTGCTGCCTGACCCTGATGGCCATGGTCTTCATCCCGCGCAGTATGAGCCACGCAGGCAACGGGTCGAGCGTCCCTCCGAACTCCCGCCTGGTCATCTTGATCTTGTGGATCATCTCGGAGCTCGCCACAGCCGCGCCCGCGATGAGGTCCGCGTGGCCATTGAGGTACTTCGTCGCGCTGTGCAGCACGACGTCTGCGCCCAATTCTATGGGATTCTGGTTGATGGGAGAAGCGAAGGTATTGTCGACCATGAGCAGCGCCCCGTTCGAGTGGGCCAGCCTGGCGGACCTTTCGATATCCACCAGCTTCAGGGTCGGGTTGGTAGGACTTTCGATATAGACGATACCAGTGTTCTTCCTCACTCCCCTCTCTAGAGAACCAAAGTCTGTCGTGTCCACCAGGTCCGTGCTGAACCCGAGGCCGGGCAGGATGTCGTGGAGGAAGCCGTAGGTTCCCCCATAAAGGTCGCGTATCGCGAGCACATGCGTCCCCTTCTTGAGGGACGCGAAGATGGAAGTGGTTATGGCGGCCATGCCGGAAGCGAAAGCTGCTCCGGCGCCCCCGCGTTCGAACGCGGCGAGCTTCTTTTCGAGCCTCACGACCGTAGGGTTGTCCCAGCGGGAGTAGGTGTATCCCTTGACTCCCGAATTGGCGACCGCTGTGGGCACGTCTTCGGCCCTTGAGAACCCGAAAGTCGATGTCTCATAGATGGGGGCGACAAGGGAGCCCGTCTGTTCGTCAAAAGGCTCGGCCTCGTGGACTGACTTCGTCGAATCTCCAGGCAACTACACGCGCCTGCTTTTGGAGCGGTAAATACATACCGAACGCGATTTTCAGAAGTAGCGAGGGGAGGATTTGAACCTCCGCTCTGCGGGTTTCCGAGACAGAATCTTATGAGCCCGCCGGGATGATCCTTACCCCCACGGGGGGTCTGGCTTCCCCACCTCGCTGTTTCGGCCTCCCCACTATTCCGCCTTAAGTCTTACCGGAAGACAGACTCACACGGTGACTTGCATGCAAGCAGCGCGCTGGTACTTGCAGCATACACACTTTGAGCAACTCTCATAGTCTTTGTGCTTGCAGACCTTACAGATACAGGACGCCATTAACCGGCGCCCTTCAGCCAGTTCCTTTAATCTTGTCGAAGATGACTTTCTCGGGGTCCTCGCCCAGCTCTTCCTGCAGCCTCTTCTTCAGGTTGAGCAGCCTCGGCACGTCGTGCTTCTTCATGCTGAACCTCCGTACCTCCCCGTCGAACGGTCTGACCCTGTCCCCATCCACCATTTTATCGGCGAAACAGACAATCCTCTCCTCCAAGGTAGAAGGGATGAGGTCCAAGTCGGGGAGTCCGAGGGACTTCGCCTCGGGAGGCGATATGCCTGCTCCCACGTGCTTCTGGACTATCTCGACCACCTTCCTGTCGACTCCTTCGTTCCCAACGATGTGCGACCCCTCGACCCCGTGCATTACCGTCTGTACACGGGATCTCCCGATGTCATGGAGCATCGCCCCCGCGACCACCATCCGGACGTCTACCTGCTCCCCTCTGCGGTTGAACTCCTCAGCCAAAATCTCTGCCACCTTGGCTACCGTCTTGCAGTGACTTACGACCCTATCGCTGCTTCCATACTTCCGGTGGAGTGCAAGGGATTCCACATCGGAAGGTATCACTTGGCCAGTTCCTCTTCGAGCTGTTTGACCTTCCAGCGGAGGGCGTCCTTCAGCTCTGAGTTCTCTAGCCTGTTCAGCGGCTTGCCACAGGTCGGACATTTGAAGAAATTCTCCATGGCGTCTTCGAACGTCCTTGTGAGGCAGGTCGGCGTCCCGCAATGGTAAAACTCGTGCATCTCCTCATACTCGATGCGCTGTCTCAGCCTGTTCAGCACCTTCCGCCTCTGGGTCTGGATGAAGCCGTCAGTCTGGTCCCTCTGCGCCTTCCATCTGTACACGAACCATCCGCGCTTGGGGTCTCTGACCCTGACGCCCGTTATCAAGCTCCTGCCGAAGAGGTCGTAGAGCGCCTTCCTCACAGTCTTGATCTTCAGCCCGGTCGCAGACGCAATCTCTTCGTCCGTGGCGTTCTCGTTGTTGAGCAGGGCCCTAGCGACACGCACGTAGTCTGGCCCCCCTATGAGGCCAGCCACTTTCACAAAAGTATCTTCGTATTCAATCTTCAATTTTCTACAACCCTCTTGCCCCGCGGGTTGGGCAAGATTCTCAGCTTACTTTTTACAAACGTCCTCTTAAGCTCTTCCCCGCCCTGTATCTCATGTAGGAC
>DAHVLJ010000010.1 GCA_027320425.1 Nitrososphaerota archaeon | reverse complement strand
TTACCCTTGCGTTTTTCCGCAAATCGAATCTGGGTCCCTTTCGGAAAACCCCTGATTCTTAGAACGTTGTCGGATAGCTCATTTGCTCCAAGGGCACCCAAGTTCCCGCCCATCTTCGGAAACCTGGAAGTCGCTTGAGGTGGGAGCAGCCTTCCAATGCACCTGGAGATATGGTCATATTGACCGAAAAGCTGTACACTTCTGTTACCTTTTTCCCCCAACGTGTTTCGTTCTGAGCATAGTTGGGGTCGTGGTAGGCTGTGTGGCCGATAGCAATCTCTCTCTTGAATCTCAGGAGAACTCCTTGCCTGTCAGTATAGATGTCCACTAAGAACTCGAACGCAGTCTGCTCTTTCGGATACAAGAAGAGTCTGTTCCTTACATCATTTGTTACAGAAGTATATCCCCACCCCATGCCATGAACCTCTTGTGTCGCAAGGCCCAACTTTTTGATTGACTCGAGTCGGTCCCAAAAGGTAACGTGATAGAAGTAAGTTCCTTCGCCAAACTTGCTTCCCCTCAAGGCCCTTGTGTGAGACCCGAACCCCAAACTCACTATTCTTCTGGGTTAGGCGTTTAAGAATCCTCGTTACGAGCCAGCCCCCCGATTGGTCCCGTCGTCAGCCAACTGATTCTGGCGGGGGAGGGCAAATACGCGTACCAAAGAGGAATTCGTCCCTAAGAGCTAAGTCTTGACGAAGCACATCTGACCAGTGAGCAACGGACAGACGAAATCAACCTCCGAGGTTGCAGGTAAAGCCTCGAAATCTCCGAAGAAAACCAAGCAGCCGGAACCCAAGCGCAAGGACGGCCAGCAGGTCATCTACGAAGTCGTCTCAGCCAACGGTGGCAAACTCCTCCCATCCGAAGTCGAAGAACTAGCCCAGAAGGTCAAGCCCGCCACCAAGGGTTCCTATGCCCATGTTGCTGAGAAGGCATTCGTCGTCGGCAAGGACGGAAAGGTGCTCCCCGAACTGACTGACGACACCATGGCCGGACAACTGCGGTACTGCAAGGGCAAGAGCGCCCCGACGTGGAGCATCCAGCACTTCCCGGAGCAGGCCGCAAAGGTGGCTGCGAAGTTCAAGCTGCCTCTGCCGAAGGTCGAGAAGGGGAGCAAGTAGCCCTCCCCTATCTCATTGTTTTGGGTGATACGAATGGAATTCAGAAGCCTTCGGGGAGGTCAGAGAGGCTTGTGCGGCTCTTTATTGCTCTGTGCACAAGTCGATATAAGCCATACTTCCCGGAACAGAGAGACGTCCCTCAGAAAGGCGAGGCAGGTGGAGACGAGGGTCGTGGGAGAGTCTGCCGCCACCTGGATCACCAGGTCGTCCCCCTTCGCCGAGGCGGTTATGCCGAGTCCTCTAGGCCCCCCTTCGTTGTCAGGCGCAAGGACTGACATCAGAGCTCTGACCGCCTCGGCGTCACCGCATGAAATCACAAGCTCGGCGCGGGGCTTCATCCTAGGACCTTCCCGACGACAGACTTTGAGAACGCCTCCGAACTGGACGCCGGGATTCTGGCCCCCGCGGCCATCGCGTGTCCACCCCCCACGCCGTCCACCTCCTGTGCTGCCTCGCGCATGATCAATCCTAGGTTGACCTGCCCGTCGAAAGAGTCGCCCACCCTAGAGGAGATTTTGAGGAAGCCTCCCTTGCTGGCGGCGCTGCCTACCACCACTTTGTCTTTGAACGGGGGTGACGAGGTGAGTATGGAGATCACCGGGCCCAGGAGCCTCTCGTCCACCGCCCCCTCTCCCTTGATCACGATGACCCTGTCATGCTGCTCCGTTCTGGTCGGGTCAGAGTTGACGGCCTCCAGTGCTTTGTTGATCCCCTGGCGATACTCAGACAGAATCCTCATTGCGTCCTTGAGCGCCCGGGACCTGTCACCGAGGCAGATTGAGATCCCAACGCTGGCAGCCCCCATCCGTCCGCATGAGTTCAGCAGAGTGCCGAATTCTCTGGCGTCCCTCAGGGGGGTGAAGGGGTCCTCAAACTGCAGGGTGTACACCTCGCCGAAGAGGCTTGTCAGCGCCTCGGTCGCTCCCTCCTGGGCGCCGAGCGACCCCGCCAGGACCTCGACCAGTCTTCTCTTCTCGTCTTGGGACAAGGACGAAACAGTCCTCCAGACTCCTCCGTCTTTCAGCTCGAACCCAGACTGGTGCAGGATCGAAAGGACCGCGTCCTTGCTCCCGGTCATCCCCTTGAGGAAGGGGACGGAGGTCAGCGCGATCGCTTCGTGGATGGGTCTGGTCTCGCGCCCCGTGAAGGCAAGGTCGCTGGTAGCTGTGAGGAGCCCCCTTCCTTGGGAGTCCTCGAGCGCCGACCTGTTCAGCCCCGTCAGCGACCTCCCTGGACCGGAGTCCTGCCTGTCGGCCAGCGCCCCTACCACGGCCAGCGGAGCCAGGTCGCTGTTCGCCGGGTCGAGGGAGGCGGCGAAGAAGTACGCCATTGCGGAAGAACACGCCTCTTTCCCGCCGTCGTAGCCGTATCTCCATGCGTTGACCACCGAAGGATTGTTCATGTCCGCCTCGGAGATCTCGTGGTGGTCTATGACCAGATATCTTCCCGCCAGGGCGGCTTCCAGCTCAGTCACCAGGGTCGAGGCGAGGTCGACGAAGACGTAGAAGTCGTAGTTCTGGGACGAGAGGTCCTTGATGGTGGCCGGGTCCAGGTCGGGGACGGTCCGCAGGTTCACGTTCGCCCCTTTCCGCATCAATGATGCGAATACGACAGAGCCGCTGCACAGTCCGTCCGCGTCTATGTGAGTCACGACGAGGATGCGCTTGCCTCCGCGGACGACCTGCATAATCCCCGGGATGATGCTTCTGTATCTCTGGGCAAGGCCTTCCAGGTCGGCCAGGAACTTCCCCTCTGCTAGGCCAGCTGGGCGACCACGGCGGTGTACTTGAAGTCGCTCGAAAGTATGCCTTTCTTCTTGTAGTACTTCGACAGCCTGTAGATCTTAGCTTCCACCAGCTCCAGAGAATGGACGTTCTTTCTGTCGCTCTTGTGCGTCCCCAAGTGCCTTTGCACGCGCTGAGCTCTGTCGATCAGGTCCTGCAGGTCCTGTGGGACCTTGGGGGCTGCCTTCCCTTCAGAGAGTATCTTCACAAGCGGCTTCCCCAACAGAGGCTTCACCAGAGGTACGCCGTAGTCATCCCTCAGCGACTGGCCTATCTTGCTCGGGGTGACCCCCTCTTTTGCGAGCTTCAGCGCGGCCGTCTTCGCCTCCTCCGGGGACGTGGTCACCCAGCTGGGGTTGCTTTTGCTGGTCGGCCTGGTCTGGTGCGACTTGCCGTGCCTGTGGGAGTGTATGCGCGCCATGGTGAAACGGTTCAGGCGAGTCCTTCCGATTAGGCTGATAAACGTTGCCCGGCTCCCGGACATCTCATGTGACCCGGGCATACCTCCCCCGGCGCTCGATGCTCCTGAGCTGCCTCTGGACGGCTCTCAGCTTCACCGCGCCAGATGCCTTCGAATATCCGCGGAAGAGCTCCTCCAGCGCCAAGCGAGAGACCTCCGGATGGGCGCCTACCAAGGTCTCCTTGATCAGCCTGAGGTCAACCGCCTGGTCTTCAAGCCTCGTCGTCCGGAAGGCAAGGCCGAAGTCGATGAAGACGAGCCCCCTGTCCCTGACGACGACGTTCGCCGTGGTTAGGTCCCCGTGGACTATCCCCGCCCTGTGCAGCCTGGCGGTTGCCTCCCCAAATTCCTGGAAGGCCTGCGCAGCCTCGTCTTCCCCCATGGCACCCGTCAGGTCCCTGAGCCTCGTCCCCTCGATGTACTCCATCACCAGGGTGGACGACCGGACGTCCACGTCATACAGGAATGGTGCCGGGACCCCAGCCTTCTTCGCGAGGTGCAGCATCTCCGCCTCCCTGACGGTCCGCTGCCTTCTGATGGCGTCGTCCAGGACGGGCAGCCTGTAGGCAAGCGGCTTCCTCACCTTGTACACCGCGTCGAGCCCCTGCCACTCCCCCCGGACTATGTCGGCCTCCGCGCCCCTGTAGAGGAGACCCGACCCCGGGACGTCAGCTTCGCCAGAGGATGTCGACGCCGTCAAGCCTCCACGACTGTGTCACTTCAGAATCAGCCACAGGCACGGTGATGCCGCTGTTGTATGCCAGCCATCCGGTCCACGCGATTTGGGCGCCGCAGTCGCCGCTGTACTCGAGTGGCGATGCGGTCAGCTTGGCGGAGTGCCTCTCGGCCATCGTCGACATCATCGAAGAGAGCCGCCTGTTCGCCGCCACGCCTCCCACGATCATCACTTCGCTCTTCCCCGTGAAAGCAAGGGCCCTTTCGGTCACTTCGGTGACCATCGCGAACGCCGTCTCCTGTATCGAATAAGACACGTCTGTGAACGGCTTTCCGCTGTCGAGCATCTGCTTGGACGCCGTCAGGAGCCCCGAGAAGGAGACGTCGTTCCCCTTCACGACGTAGGGGAGCCTGAGATAGCTGTTCGAGCCTGCTGCGGCCTCTTCGATGGCCCGCCCACATGGAGACGAGAGGCCGTGGTGCCTTCCGAACTGGTCGAGGAGCTGGCCGAGGGTCAGGTCGAGGGACTCTCCGAGTATGCGCCATCGCTTCCCGGCGTAGGCGATGATCATGGTGTGCCCCCCGGAAACCAGCAGGACCACGGGGTCTTTCGAACCCGTGAGGAGGCACCCCAGTTCGATGTGACCGACAGCGTGGTTGACGGGGACCAGAGGGATCCCTAGAGACGAAGCCAGGGTCCTGGCGACGACCGCCCCTACTCTGAGGCACGGCCCAAGTCCGGGCCCCTTGGCGAAGGCGACCGCGGAGACGTCTTTCAGCTGCAGGCCGGAGAGCGTCAGCGCCTGCGAGAGGACAGAAGGCGCAGAGGCGATGTGGCTCTGCGAGGCCTCGAACGGGTGTATCCCGCTCCCCTCAGGGGGCTTGTAGATCGATTTCGTGTTGGAGAGAATCTCGCCGTCCGAGGATACCACGGAAACTGAGAAGGTATGGGCTGTGCTTTCCACTCCTAGGATGTGTTTCTTCAAGGCGGCCTACATCTTTCGCGTCTGACGATAGAGGTCCCCGAGAAGGTTGACGTATGGTTTTACCTCCACCAGGAAGTCGCTGAACTTTCCCCTCTCGAACGTCGCCTTGGGCTTGTCCCCCTCGACCACTATCTTGGCCGCGAGCACGATGCCTCCACTCCTGTCAGGGTCGGGCTTCAGCTTCGGGAAGTGGATGAGCGCGCCGTAGCCGATCTTCCGCTTGCCTTTGGTGAAGACGACGTTGTAGTACATGCTGAGCGTCTTCGTGAACTGCGCCATCTGCTTCCTTCTGCTCTCGCTCCGCTTCACATGGTCGAAGTCAGCGGATGCGAGCGTGTCGATCATCTCCCTGAGGAGCTTCATTTCAGACACCCTGTTGGTGTAGCCTGCGTATTCGATTGGGAGCTGGTACACGCTGTTCATCACTGAGTCCCAGTCGTCGATGACCGCAAAGGTGTCGGTATCCATGTTCATCTCCCGCTTGAGCTCGTCAGAGAGTATGTCCTCTACCGTTATCTTCTTCGGCACGAAGGACGCCGACACCCCCTTCTAGTTATGGTTAACTCTCGAACAAGCCTCCCCTTCGAGGCGGTCGTCCATGAAAAGCGAGATCCAGTCCGTTGAGGTGGATCTCTTCGTCCACGCCACCGAAGACCCCGGGAAGCTTGTGAGGGCGGTCGCGGACCTGCTGGGGTCGGACAGGGCGCCGGTCGAAGAGAGGCTAGACGGGCACTTCGGCAATGCCATCGTCAGCATGAAGCTGCACCTGACGGGCGAAGAGGCGGAGCGGGCAGTGAAGAGGATCTTTTCATCCCTCCCCAAGGAGCTGAAGGGCGTCCTCGGCGCGGACATGGAAAAGTTCGTGGACGAGCATGCGGCCCTCTTCCTCAGGTTCGACAAGCAGCGGCTGGTCCTCGGCAGGCTGGTCCTTGGGGGAGGAGACGCGCTCCGCGTCAAAGTGAAACCGAGGAAGTTCCAGATGCGGTCAGGGGGACCGCAGTTCTACAGGCGTCTCCTGGAGGAGAGCGGTGTCGTCTAAGAGGTACGTGCTCCTCGAGTCGGCGTCTGACGTCTCTGAAAGCGCGAAGGAGTTCGAGGAGTTCTTCAGCCAGAGGTTCGGAAGAGCCAAGGTCATAGCCGTCCAGGGGAACCCGCGCGCTCTGATAGTGAAGACCACCGGCGACGTCGCCCTCCTGCTCCGGGAGATGCGCGACGGGGTCGTCTTCAAGGGAGCCAGGCTCGTCCCTGTCCTGACCTCCGGCGCCGTAGGTAACCTCAAAAAGAGAGCGGCCGAGGCGAGCGTGCAATGGCGAAGTTCATGAGCGAGGAGTATGTCATGCAGGTCCAGGCGGCTCTTTCACAGGACCAGAAGTGGTCGGAGGCCACGAAGAGCCTGAAGACGAGCATAGCCTTCAACGTGACAGACTCAGGCGAGAGCTACGTGATGACCGTTGAAAACGGCGCAACGACCTTCCAGAAGGTCCCCCCCGTCGCCTCAGGGGAGTTCTCCTTCGACGGGAGCTACGATTCGTGGTCCAAGGTGGCGAAGGGAGAGGTCGACATCCAGTCGGCGGTGTTGAAGGGGCAGCTCAAGTTCAAAGGGTCCCTGACAAAGGTCCTGATGTACAAAGACAGGTTCATCAGGGTCGCCGAGATAATGCGAGACGTCCCCAAGGAATTCTAGGCCGGGACAAACACGTAGTAGGGGTTCCCGTCTCCGCTGGCCCGGGCTTCCACGCGGACTTTCAACCCTGGCTTCGCCTTCTCGGCATCGACCCCTTCGAGCCAGGCCAGGACCTTCAGGCCGTCCTTCAGCTCGGCTATCGCTATGGTGTACGGCCCCTTCCCTTCGAAGCTCGCTGGGGTCACCCGGACATGGGTGAAAGTCACCAGGGTCGCTTCAGTCCCCAGCTCCACCCATTCAGTTTCGCTGCTCATGCACCTTGGACAGTCAGCCTGGGGAGGGAAAGTGATGTTCCCGCACTTCGAGCACTTCGTCGTCACCAGCTTCCCGCGCTTCAGCGCGTCCCAGAACTCCTTCGTCTTGGATATCGGTATGTCGAAGCGCAGGTTCAGCGTCCGCCTTGAATGAAGCTGCGGTGGCTCCGACATATCAGTCCCTCGAAAGCACGGTGACGTAGGCATAGTGACCCGTCCCCCCGATGTTATGGACCAGCCCGACCCCGTTCTTGATCGGCGCCTGCCGCCTCCCAGCTTCGCCTCTCAGCTGCTTGGTGATCTCTACCGCCATCGAAACGCCGGTCGCGCCTATGGGGTGCCCCTTCGCCTTGAGGCCGCCGTCCAGGTTCACAGGGATCTTCCCCCCTATCTCCGTCTGGCCGTCCCTGATCATCTTCGCCGCCTCCCCCTTCTTGCAGAAGCCAAGGTCCTCGTATGCCATCAGCTCGGCGATGGTGAAGCAGTCGTGGGCTGTGGCGACGTCTATGTCTCCTGGTCCGACCCCCGCCATGGCGTAAGCCTTCTTCGCCGCCGTCACCGCGGCGCGCAAGCCGACGTAGTCGTCTCTCCTGCTCAGGTTCGCGGTGTCGGATGAGTACCCCACGCCTTTGATCCATATCGGCGTGTCCGTGAGCTTCTTGGCTGTCTCTTCTGAGGCAAGAACGACCGAGGCGGAGCCGTCTGAAAGAGGACAGGCGTCGTAGAGCTTGAGCGGCCAGGACACGACTTGGGACCCCAGCGCCTTCTCCAGGGAGATCTCCTTCTGGAACTGGGCGAGCGGGTTGAGCGCGCCGTAGTGGTGCGCCTTCACCGACACCCGGGAGAGGTCCTCTTCGGTGGTGCCGAACCTGTTCATGTGGGAGACGGCGTACATGGCGTAGTACGCCGGAAACGTCATGCCATAGTTTTCGAACTCCCATGTGTATGAGCCCGCCCTCCCTATGAGCTCCACTGAAGTCGAGGTGTCCACCTCGGTCATCTTCTCCACCCCCACGGCCATCGCTACGTCAGTCTCACCGCTGGCGATGCTGTTGTATGCGGCTTTCACCGCCGCGCTCCCGCTCGCGCATGCGGCCTCCACCCGCATTGTACCGGCGCCGCTGAGTCCGGCGTACTCGTCTACCACTACGGCTGGGAGCGACTCTTCATACCAGATCCCGGCCGAGCCCACCACGACGTTCCCGATGTCTTTCTTGTCCACCCCAGCGTCGTCGATGGCCTGCTTGATCGATTCGAAAGCGAGCTCGCCAAGATTGACGTCAGTCCTTCTTCCGAACCTGCTATGCCCTATGCCTACGATTGCTACGCGGCTCAACTGTAAGCCCCGAGAAAGACCAGCTTGTGCTTCAATTCCCGGGCCTAGCCGACGACTCCCATCTCTTTCGCGACTTCTTTCATGATGGTCAGCCTCTGGATGTCGTTGGTCCCCTCGTAGGTCTTGATTATCTGCGAGTCCCTGAGCATCCTCTCCACCTGGCTGTCCGTCGAGACGCCGTATGCGCCCATGATGAGCATGGCCATGTGGGCGTTCTTCTCTGCCGCCTCCGTTGCGGTTATCTTCGCGATGGACGACGCCTTGATGAAGTCTTTCCCCTTCTTCGTGAGGGTCGCCGCCCAGTAGGTCAGCAACCGTGCGGTGTGGACGGCTGCGGCCATTTCGGCGATCTTGAACTGGACCTGCTGGTAGCTCAAGAGATAGTTGTCGAACGTCTGCCTCTGGGTAGAGTAGTTCAGAGCGGCCTCGAGCGCCGCCTGGGCGATCCCGGTCCCCTGGGCCGCGACGCCTACCCGCCCATGGTCATAACACGTCAGCGCTATCCTCACGCCCCTCCCGACCTCTCCGACGATGTTCGCCTCGGGGACCTCGAGGTTCTCGAACACGAGCTCTACCGGCTGGTCACCCCTCAGCCCGATGACGTCTGTCCTCTGGCCCACTTTCAGCCCTGGCATCCCCTTCTCGGCGACGAAGGCTGTGATTCCATGGTGCCGCTTCGCGTCCTCCTTAGGACTCGTCCTCGCGAAGATCAGGAACGTGTCCGCTTTGTCTCCGTTGGTGATGAACATCTTCTTGCCGTTGATCACGTACCTGTCGCCCACTTTCTTCGCGTTCGTCGTGATCGCAGACACGTCTGAGCCCGTCCCGGGCTCTGTCATGGCGTGGGCGGCTATCTTTTCGCCCTTCGCTATGGGGACCAGATACTTCCTCTTCTGCTCCTCGGTCCCGAACAGGAACAAGGGGGTCGAGACCAGGTAGGTCGCTCCGACCACGGCGGAAAAGGCCGCCGAGAACCTGGCGATCTCTTCAGTGGCTATAACAAGCGAAAGGTCGTCACCGCCTCCGCCGCCGTACTCCTCGGGGAACGGCACGCCGAATAGCCCCAGCTCGGCCGCCCTTTTGACGAGGCGCATGTCCATCTGGTTCTCTCTGTCGATCTTCTGAGTGACCGGGGCGAGCTCCTTCTCGGCGAACTCCCTGACGGCAAGCCGGAACGCCTCCTGCTCTTCGGACACCGATATCACGTAGTCAGAGGACGTTGGCGAGAGGGTGCTCATGGGGCCGCGGCAAAGCGAGGGAGTATTTAGACGAAATCCCTCATAAGCAGACTGGGTTGAAATCGACCATCGTTTCCGGTGGAAAGAGAATTAAGAGGGGTGGGGCCGGCGGGTCGCAGATAGCGATGGAGAATCGCAAGATAGCGGTAGTCGGCGCAGGAGACATGGGGCACGGCATAGCAGAGCTCTTCGCCGTGAGCGGGTTTCAGGTCACACTGATGGACAAGTTCCCCCAGGCCATAGAGAAAGCGAAGGCGAGGGTCTCGGCGAGCCTTGCGAAGATGGTCGAGAGGGGGAAGCTGACCAGGGAACAGGCGGACTCGGCCTTTGCGAGGATGAGCTTCACAGGTGACATGGGCGCGGCGATGTCCGGAGCCGGACTGGTCGTGGAAGCGGTTCCAGAGTCGCTGGAACTCAAGAAGTCTGTGTTCAAGGAGATCGACTCTCTTGCCCCCAGGGACGCGATCCTTGCATCGAACACCTCCAACATCAAGATAACCGACCTTGCTGCGGCGACTTCGCGCCCCGAAAGGGTGGTGGGGATGCATTTCTTCAACCCCCCCATGGTGATGAAGCTAGTCGAGGTGATACCGGGGGAACAGACTCACCCTGAAGTGGCCCGCGAGGTAGTGGAGGTATGCGGGGCCCTCGGCAGGACCCCGGTAAGGGTCCAGAAGGACAGCCCCGGGTTCATCGTGAACAGGATCAACGCGGCAGACACTCTCTTCTTCTGTCTGCTGCTGGACAGACAGGTCGCGACCCCTCCCCAGATCGACAGCTTCGCGAAGAGCCAGGGACTCCCGATGGGGCCCTACGAGCTGCTCGACTTCGTGGGGGTAGACATAGGCGCCGACTCCCTCGCTTACTTCTCGAAGGCTCTCTCGCCGGAGTATGGGAAGGGGAAGACGTTCGCTTCGATGGTCAAGGAGGGCCGGTTGGGGAAGAAGACAGGGCGCGGATTCTATGACTGGTCGACAGGGAGGGCGGACATACCGAAGGTCGACCCTACCGACAAGGTTTCGATCATGGACATCTTCGCGCTCGAGATCAACGAGTCAGTCAAGCTGATAGAGGAAGGGGTCGCCTCCCCCGAGGACATCGAGAAGGGGGTGGTGCTAGGGATGAACAGGCCCTTCGGCCCCATAACGGTCGCCAAGGACCTCAGCAACGCAGAGGTGAAGTCGAAGCTCGAAGAGCTCGCATCCAAGTTCGACTGCGCGGTCTTCGCGCCGGCGAGGGCCATAGCCGAAGGCAAGCTTAGGGACGCGGTGGACGGGAGGCTTGCAAAGGCGGAGGACGCGCCGGCCAAACAGGCGCCGAAGGACCAGACGGCGGCGTCAGGTGAAGAGGTCGTCAAGCTGGAGAAGCTCGCAGGGGGAGTGGCGAGGGTCACCATCAGCAGGCCGAAGCTGAACCTCATAAGCGCCCAGGTGCTCGACCGGCTAGACTCCATCGTAGCGGAACTTACCGCAGACCGCGAAGTGAGGGCAGTGGTGGTCACTGGAGCGGGACCCGTGTTCTGCGCCGGAGCCGATCTGTCCCAGTTCTTCGGCACCCCGGCTGCCTTCATGGACTTCGCCAGGAAGGGAGCCAGGACGCTGAGGAAGCTGTCCGAGATGCCGAAGATCACCATAGCCGTGATGAAGGGATATGCGCTCGGCGGCGGGCTGGAGCTTGCCCTTTCATGCGACGTCAGGGTCGCCGCTGAAGACGTCGAGGTCGGGTTCCCCGAGCTGAGCCGGGGGCTGGTCCCTGCCTGGTCAGGGAGCCAGAGGCTTCCCAGGCTCCTCGGAGTATCACAGGCTTCTTTCTTGATACTCACAAGTCAGAGGATCAAGGGGAAGCGGGCCCACGAGATAGGGATCGTAAACCAGCTCGCCCAGGGAGACCCCGATGAGTTCGCGGTGAAGCTTGCAGGGGAGCTGGCTTCCAACCAAGCCCCCGTCGCCGCGATGCTGGCGAAGTCCCTGATCAATAAGGGGAGCGAGGCATCCATGGACGAAGGGCTCGAGATGGAGGCCATGGCCGCCGGGATACTCTTCGCGACAGAAGACCTGAAGGAAGGGATCTCGGCTTTTCTGGGGAAGAGGAAGCCGGAGTTCAAGGGCAGGTGAGCGGATGCCCGAGTTAAAGGAAGCCTACGTCGCCGACTACCTCCGCATACCGTTTTCGAGGTCCAGGCCCTCTCAGCCTGAAAGGGACGTCTACAACTCGCTCAGGATGGACCAGGCGCTGGCGGGGCTGATACGGAAGGTCCTGGAAAGGACGAGGTTCAAGCCCGAGGAGATCGGAGACGTCGTCACTGGGTGTGCGTTCCAGACGGGAGAGAACTGGCTCTACGGAGGGAGGCACCCTGTCCTCTTGGCAGGGCTCCCGGTGTCTGTCCCCGCGTTGGCCATGGACAGGGCATGCGCGTCTTCGATGAATGCGAGCGCCGAGGGGGCTATGGAGATAATGACAGGGAACTCAGAGATCGTCCTCGCCGGGGGGATGGAGCACCTCACCCACGTCCCCATCGCGAACAACCCGGCCCTCGCGCCCAACACCAGGCTGCTCACCCGCCCCGAGTACATGAAGTACCAGATGAACACAGGCTATTCCATGGGGCTCACAGCGGAGAAGCTGGCTGAGCAGGAGAAGTTCGGAAGGGAAGAGATGGACAGGTTCTCAGTCGAATCGCACTTGAAGGCCGCGAAGTCGGTCGGCGAAGGGTGGTTCAGGGGCGAGCTGATGGACATGAAGGTCGAGGTTTCGGGAGAGGAGAAGGTCATAGATGTGGACCAGAGCATAAGGAGGGACACGACCCTCGAGCAGCTCGCGGGGCTTCAGCCTTCTTTCAAGTCAGGTGGTCTGATCACAGCGGGGAACTCATCCCCCCTGAACGCGGGGGCGACCCTGGTTGCGCTCGCATCGAAGGAGAAGCTGAACGAGTACGGCGCGAAGCCTCTGGCGAAAGTGGTCTCCATGGGCTGGGCCGGAGTGGACCCCAGCGTCATGGGCAAGGGGCCGGTCCCCGCGTCGCAGAAGGCGCTCGCTAAAGCCGGTCTCAAGGCCGACGACATCGACCTGTGGGAGATCAACGAGGCATTCGCCGTGGTCGTGCTTTACGCAATCCGGGAGCTCGGCCTCGACCCGGGGAAGGTGAACATACACGGAGGTGCCATCGCGCTTGGGCACCCTCTCGGTGCGTCGGGGGCGAGGCTGATCGGGACCCTTTCCAGGGAGCTCCAGGAGACAAGGAAGGAGTACGGCGTCGCGACGCTCTGCGTCGGAGGAGGGCAGGGGTTCGCCGTGGTCCTGCAGCGGGCCTAGGTCACTCGACCGAGCCTTTCTTCCGGAGCCTCAGTGTCTCTGCGCTGGAATAGCCGAGCGACTTCATCAATGCACGGGTGTCCTCTCCGAGCTCAGGCGCCTTCGTGAAGCGCCTAGAGCGCATCGGGGGGGTCGACCTCGCCGGCTCGTTGACCACGGTATCGTCGCCGATCTTCGCAAGCATTCCCATCTCCTTCGCCCAGCGGCTCGTGAGCGCTTCCTCGACTGACAGGACGGGCGTCGCACACGTGTCCTTGTGCATCAAGATGTCAGCCCACTGGTCCCTGGTCTTCGTCGCGAAGACCCTCTTGAGCTCGTCCGTCACGTGCGCCCTCTCTTCAGGAGATCCGAAACGCAGGCTCTCAAGCTCGGGGACGCCGAGGGCGACCACCAGGTTCCTCCAGAACTCGTCCTCTATCGCAGCCACAGCGACATACTTGCCGTCCGAAGTCGCGTAGACGTTGTAATACGGAGTCGAGCCGAAGACGAGGCTGTGCCCTTCCTTCGGAGGGTGCCCCGTCGCCAGATACGCGGCCGCAGGGATGACCATCCAAGAGATCAGAGAGCCCACTATCGGGACGTCGATCCGGACAGCGTTCTTCCTCTTGACGAGGGCTCCGGCTATGGCGAGCGCCGCGTACGTCCCGGAAGTCATGTCCCCGAGCTGTAGCTGGGGGACCTCGGAACGGGAAGAGTAGCCCATGGTCCCTGCCATCGCCTGGAAGTTGATGTCGTGCCCTGGCATCGAGCTCAGCTTCTCCGACTGCCCGTAGGCGGAGATCGAGCAGTAGACTATCTTCGGGTTGAGTTTCCTGACGGCCTCGAAGGAAAACCCGAGCCTAGACATCGCGCCTGGCCTGAAACCTTCGATGAAGACGTCCGCCGTCTTCAGGAGCCGCTCCATCACCTTCTTGCCGTCGCTGGACTTCAGGTCGATGCCTATGCTCAGCTTGTTCCGGTTGACGCTTGCGTGTATCGGGCTCCTGCCGTTCTTGGTCGGAGGGGTAGACCGCATGTAGTCCCCTAGGCGCGGCTGCTCGACCTTGATCACCTCGGCTCCCATGTCCGAAAGGAGCATCGTGCAGAAGCCTCCGGGGAGGAGGCGGGTCGCGTCCACCACCCTGACACCGTCGAGGAAGCCCACGCCGGCTGCTCGGGATGGCGCAAATAAAGCCTAAAATCTGGGAAATCGTCGACCGCACCGACGATGAGGTGAACGTAAGCGCGGCGTAGAGCCGCGTACAGGGGTAGACACGTTCGCCATTAAGCCAACAAGACACAGATTTACTCAGGAACAACTAGCCAAGGGCAGACAACGAGGGAACATCACCCGTTGGGGAGCGAACCAACTGCTAAACCCCATTCTAAGAGACGACCCAGCAATCAAGCGTTATCTGTCCCATATTGCTGCGAGAAGAGGGAACGCAGGAAAGGTATCGAGAACAAGTCAGATAGTCTCGTGCTCTGCGCCAAGAGCGTTCCTCGAATATCTCGGACTCCCCATAGAATCGGACTCGGTAACGAGACTGATAGAACGAACTCGTGCAGAACATAGAGCCGACAACTACCAGACAGACGAGCAACCACTGGCGTTCGCCCTGATCCCACCGAGCAAAGGGAGATACAACAAAGCAGCGACGCTAAAGGGGATTTTCAAAGCCAGTCACTGCCCGCTAACAGTCTCCCTTCCTACGCCAGAACCCACAGAGCGAACGAAGAAGATTAGCCCAGAAGTGCTGAAGGCGATCTATCAAGCCCTGCCTCGGGACGAACTCCGAGCAATAATCGACTTCCAAGCATACGCAGGAGAGCGAGTAGCGGCCCTATGCTCACTGACCCCAGTGTCCGACTGGACGGACCACAGGAAGTACACTTTCATCCACATAGCCAGCCAGAACACCAAAGCGCGTTACGCCCATATCAGCATCATACCGAGACCACTAGCCGACTACCTACGGGCCTATGCGAAAGCCCTCGGAAGAACGTCGCCCTTCCCGAACTTCGAAACCCAATGGCGCGAGATAAGACAACTCGGAATGAGCCAATTCGGGATCAGACTAACCTCACACTACCTACGGAAGCGGTTCGCGACAATAGCCAGCAAGACAGCAATGCCAGTAAACTCGTGGGACTACCTCATGGGAGACAAACCAAGCCTCGGACACCACGCGGAAGCCTACGCACTAGAGGACTATTCCGGCCTCGCAGAAGAATACGACCGATACCTAGCGCCCTACCTCAGCATATCAGACATCCACGAACCGGACGCACCAAAGGAAGCAAACAAAGACGTGGACGCACTTCTCGAAACCATCAAGACGCTTCAGGAAACAATCAACCTCCTCAAAACACAACTGGCAGAGGCACGAGCACACTAAGCCCGCGCTTCTGCTTTCACTATTTTTGGTCAGACTGGGACGGCGTTATCTTCATCTGGTTTCCGCTTCGTCGCGAGGTCATCATCCCACTCAACCTCCGCCTTAGTCCTTTATAATCAGCCCGCCAATGGTTCTCCCTATGGCTGAAAACCCGCCGTACGTCATGGCATACGGAAAACTCTCGTCCCTTTTTGCAAAGATCATAGAGGCATCACCTCCACCCAAATTCAACCGCGACTTTGTTAACACCGTCTTGGGGTTCAAGTCTTCTAGTGACCAAGCGTATCCCCCTTTCCTGAAACGCTTGGGGTTCATCGACGACGCAAACGTTCCAACTCAAGACTACAAGGATTACCGAGAAGGGGGGACCCTCGCCAAAACAATCATGGCGAAAAGAATCCGAGCATCTTATCCCACAATATTTCAAGCGAAGGAATACGCCTGGCGACTGAACAAGCAAGAACTAACTGCAACGGTAAAACGCGTCCATGGCCTAGCAGATGAGTCGCAAGCGCTTGAAGCTATCGTTGGTACCTTTTCCGCACTTTGTGGTCTGGCCGACTTTGAGGCCGAACCAACGAAGAAAGAGGCAAAAGTCAAAGAACCTGAGGAACCAAAGGAGGCCGCAAGCAGTCCGGCCCGACTTGGATTATCCTATACAGTAGTCCTAAACCTTCCCGCTACCACCGACATTGAAGTCTTCAACGCGATATTCAAGAGCCTCAAAGAGAACATCTTGAATGAGTAATCAAGAGATCCTGAACCGCCTGAAGTTGTTCGGGATGAACAACCTTACGCTCGAAAAGGAGCTTCTCAAGCTCGAAAAGTCGGGAATAAACATCGGCCGCTCCACTTCAATCAAGAGCGAAGAGGTTGTTGATACAGACCTATTCGAATCGGAACTCCTTGCAAGAGGTCAGAAGATGGCTGACTTCTACGTACTGTACTATTGCATCGAAAACACTATTCGGGCGTTAATCTTGGAACGAATGGTCGAAAAACATGGAGCCACATGGTGGGATACGAAGGTGCCAACGAAGGTCAAAGATGAAGTGAGAGATCGCCAAGAAAGGGAGAAAGACACGCCGATGGCAATCAGATCAACTGACCCACTTGCCTACACGACTTTTGGAGAATTAATTGTCATATTGGACGCCAACTGGACCGACTTTGCGGACACCATTCGAAGCCAGAAGGCCATGCAAAAGATACTATCTGAGCTCAACTCCCTTAGAGGAGTCGTAGCCCACAGCGCAGATCTCAGCGACGACGACATCGACAGATTCAAACTCCTAATCAGAGACTGGCTTAGAATACAGACTTGACTTTTCGGCCTAGCGACCGAACTTGTTGCGCCGAGCGTAAGCTGGCGCGCCGTGCTTCGCCCGGCGCTCCCCTGCTGGGGACACATCGTAAGGATGTTTTCCCAAGCCCTTTCAGAACCCCTCCTCGGACCCGACAAACGAGACACGCAAGGCTTAAGCCACGTGTTTGGTAGAGCCATGAACCAGCAAACATTGTTCTCTGACGAAGAAAGGAGGACAAAGCCGACCGCCGCACTGAAGCGCCTTGTCTACAGTCGGGACAAGGGCATCTGTAGGCTCTGCAATGAAAAAGTAGACCCATTCGACTTCGACATTGGCCACAATACGGCCTTCGCTAGAGGAGGGAAGCTCAATTTCAAGAACGCCATACTCCTGCATCCGAAATGCAACAGGTCGATGCAGAAGCTGAATCTGAAACAGGCAAGAGAGGCGCTGGGGATGCCAGAGTCCCAAGAGGAAACCAGCAAGCGCATCCTGAAGACTTTGGGCACGAATCAACTAAAGAGACTCGCCAAGGACAATTTCATCAAACTGAAACCCAAAGTGGAAAAGGGATGGTTCTCAAACGATGTCGTCCAACCATCAAAACTGCAATATGTGAACGCGCTTGCGAAGGTGCTAAACCCCGAACAAATCAAGACCAAGCTCGCCTCCTCACCAAAACCTCAGAAGAGAAGACGCGCGCCCAAGAAGAAGAGCTTCTGGTCATTCTAGGTGGGGACGCATCGAGATTAGAGCGACCAGCAAAGATGAGGTCGTCTTCCTAGTCAGCATACAAGAGATTGAAAGTGAAATTTCACGTGGAACTTCATACAGGGGAATCAATCAATTCTCGCCATCAAAGCACTTCAAGGGAACCATGAAGGCCGACTCCAAAACGCGAATCTCATGGAAAAGAGTCGTAGGGACTTTGCGTGCCTCACCACTCCGAACGAGAATCGGGGAGCAGGACTGGCGTGTAGCAAAGTCGCTAGGGTATCTGCCACTCGACCTCGAAATAGATCTCGACCTCCATCCGGAGTTCAGGGGTAAGAATGAGAAAGACATCTTAGCACTAGTTAGCCAGACTCTTGCTATTGCCAAAGCGACGAAAGCCTGGTGGGAGTTGTGAAGGTCGATCACGACGCCACGCCCTGGCCCTTTGCTTCTTCCACGACCTAGTGGACATGCGGAACAGGAATGGGATGCCATCCTTGACAGCGTCTTCAAGTGGCCGGACGCTCGACATATCAACATCCAGCTTCTCTCCGTCCTTAGGGCAACGGGCCTGGCGCATCACACGCTCAAACCGCTGACGAGTTGGAAGCTGGAGGCCAAGGAACTTCATCCAGGTTCACGCTTCCTCCTCGCCCTCTAGGAACGCCATTACTTTCGGGCCAACTGCCCCAGGTGCAACTTGGAGGGGAAACACGACACCTGCAAGGACGTCAAACCCATCATCTGAAGCCGCCCACGGCGTCGCAGGCGGCGGAGAATAGCCCATTCAGTGATGAGTGCAGGGATTCGGGGCCGCACGCATCGCAAGGCCGCTGCGGTGGTGTATGCCTCTAACTCCAAGTCCTGCTTTCTGTGATTTCAGACTTTGACTTTGCCACCGCATTGCAGGCTTTGCACACCCGATTGTAGTAGACGGCGTATTCGGCGTAGTGACGGTCAACTGCATCAGTGCTGTCCCTCACCATTCGGTCTGTGCTATCATTGACTATCTCTCGGTGCTGTGTGATAACATAATCCGTACTGACGCGGGTACGTCCTGTCGGCACGGACGATACCCTCTCCCAACGAAGCTTCCACCTTGCACCGCAACTAGGACACGCCTTGCTAGAGTCGTATACCCTGTATCCAGTGTAACTGACGAGAGCGATAGGCGACAGAAGAGCCAACCCGAACTCGATGTATACAGTAGAACAGTTTCCCCAATTGGTGCATGCCTGAGTGTTTTGCCCAAAGTAAGCACCGTAAGGTTGGGTGTATGGCTGGGTCCCTGACGCTATCATTTGCCATAGACCCTGAAGGGCAAAGTACGAAATCAAGCTAAAGATGAACAATCCGGCAAAGGCCAGTTTGCTCACGGTCGTTGTTGACTGCCTCCGTCACATAAGGCTTTAAGGCGTAAGCACGTTGAGAAGAGAGATTATGATGACCACACTCAACCGAGCCTACGACTCGCGCTGGTTGCCTTCCGGGCTAGACTCACCTTATCCTACGGAGCTTTCCTTAATGCCACAGAGGCAGCACGTCGCATCGCACTAAAGAAGATGTAAGATTTTCAATGTTCCGCATTGCATATTACGAACCCCATCCGTATGAGCCACATGCCTGCTTATGCGATTGCAGATGTTGAGTGGCACGATGAAACCCAGCATGCGAAGGAGGCCGAGAACTTTTTCCAGATACTCGAGAAGTATGGTGGAGAGTTTCTAGTCGCCAGCAATGACGTAAAAGTCTTCGAGGGACGATGGAAGCCCCGCACACTCATCATCATCAAGTTTCCGGACATGAAAGCGTTGCAGGCCTGGTACGACTCCAAGGAGTATGCCCCTCTGCTCGCCATGCGCCTGAAGTATGCAGATAGTAATGCGGTGGCCGTCGAGACAAAGGAATAGCCGAACCGCGCTTCTCATCCGGCTTGTTCGAACGCAGTCACGTGGCGTAATACGTATTACAAACCCCGTCCCAGTCAGGGAGAGACCTTAGACAAAAGCCAAGTATACAGATCAGTCTTAAGCGTGCGGTTCCGCGGATTCTCGAAAATTATGAGAGGCCCGTCTTTTCCCTTGAGTTGGATGTGCATTCTGGTGTATGGGTCGAAGAACGAGAGTTTCTTGACCATCAACACTTGAGCCATGTCGGCATATCTGAAGACAGCACTATCGTTTCTTCCCGTAAGCTCAGCGTGGTCGTCGTAGAAAAGACCTCTATTTACTGAGTGGAACCTAGGACGGATGAAAAGGACGAAGAAATACCCTGTGAGGACCACAAACCAAGCTAAGCCGATGGCATCCAGCGTCTCGGAGACGACTCCATAAACAGTAACAAACCCCAGAAATATGGCGACCATAAGCGCAATGCGGTTGTTGTGATGGTAAGGATATACGAACACGGGTTCTGATCCTTTGGACGCTAAGTCTGACAAGACGCCTTGGGGACTCTCATCTCGCAATTTATCCTTCGCCTAGACAACTGAATACGACTGATGAGGAGCATTCCTAGCATATCCGCATAGCATATTAGGAAAGCCGTCCCAGTCAGGGCGAGAAAGATGACAGACGGCGAAAGACCAACGGACCCACAAAAGCGATTCCACAATGAGACGACCTACTCTAACCATACAGTAGATACAACAGCGTATACGTATTATGAACGCCGTCCCAGTCATAGCTCGGAGTAATCTTCCGAGCAGATGATGATCTCGCGACGATACTGAGTCAAAAATGAGAGTTGTGGTTTGAAGACCGTCAAGGTGCATGACGAGACGCACAGAGCGCTGAAGCGCCTGAAATCCAAGCACAGGAGCAGGAGCCTCGACCAGGTGGTCAGGGATTTGGTGAAGGAATCCACAGGGGCCCCCGTGGGAGAGACAGCGGAAGAGGACGATAGGCTCGCCGGACGCCTGGACGGTTGAGCCGGCAAGACAGAAATACGAAGTCTTGAGGGCATCCTACAACAATGGCGAAATTTGACGGAATCGTCGGGAAGGCGCTGCTGACTGTCGAAGAGAAGGAGAACGAACTGACCTTGGTCTTTGCAGACAACAGGTATCTTTTCGTAAAGCTGGAAAGCGGAAAACTGATCTCAGAGAGCGTGCCTGAGTAAGACGGCTGACCGCCGGCTTACAGGCTGACGCCTTCTTCCTTGATGCCTGTCTTGTCTATGGTCAGGATGTCGATGCCGTTCCCGCTCATCGCGTCTCTGGCGACAGCTGCCTTTATCGCCGCGACCGCCAGATCGCGCGCCTCCTTCTGCGTCATGTTCGGGCTGTAACCTGCTTCGACCACTCCGATCGCGGTCTCCTCGCCTGTGCCCACGGTCGCATACTGGTCGGATATGACGCTGCCAAGAGGGTCGAGGACGTAGACTATCGGTTTCTCGCCCACGCCTCCGAGTATCACCTGGGTTAGCAACGGCGCGTACCTGTTCTGGAACATCAGGGTCGACATCAGCTTCGCCACTGAGTTCGGTTTCATGGCCTTCCTAGACTCGAGCTCCCTGAGCTTCGCATAGACCCCGACCTCTTTCACGAGGTTCTGCATGTCGGAGACCATTCCGGCGCAGACGGCGCCCACCGTTCCCGTGACGCGGAAGACCTTCTTGCCAGACTTGCTGCGCACGAAGTTTCCCATCGTGATCCGCCTCTCCGCCCCGAGCACCACGCCGTCCTTGTATGCGATCCCGACGGCGGTGGCTCCAGGCATGTACTGTTCGATCGACATCAGGTTTCTAGGCCGGCGCGAAGTCTCGCCCTTTTAGACATTGTGTCTTTTCAGCCGTCAGGTCCCAGCCGGGTGGACCGTGACGAGCGAGCTGTTTCCTTGCCTCTCAGCCTTCCATCTGCAGGACGTGAACTGCTCTGCGATGAGCATGCCCGACTCGAGGTGGGGAGTCACCTCCGGCACCCTGACCGTAGAAGGCGCAGAGGCGAGCGAGAGGAGAGGGAGGATCATATCTGAAAGGTTGGCGTCGACTGTCGCTCCTGATTTCACCGTAGAGACGAACCTTGCGGCGGCTTCGGCCCCAACGTCCTCCGCAGGTTTCCCCCTTTCCCCGATGGCGTCAGTCCCGATCATATGTCCCGTCCCGAGGCTGTACACGAGCACCGAAGTCCCCGGTGAACTGGAGGGCTCTTCCTTGACCTCGGTCCCACCAACCTTGATCCCAGACATCTCGAGAAGGTCGGTTGCTGCCCTGGCCTGCCTCGTAGCGACGCTCCTTGGGAGCGAACCACATCGGCTCACCACGGTGGCCGTCAGGGATGGCGGAGGGTCGGCGAGCCCGAGAGGCGTCGGCGCCCCGCATTTGCGTATCTCTGCCGACGCCTGGCCGCCGCCTTTCGGATAGTACCCCCTGCGGCTGGCGCTTGCCAGGGCGTCGATGCCGATCGCCTTGTACCCTTCCAGGGCGACGCGGCTGAAGTAGTCGAACGTGGGGCTCCACGGGACGTCCGTGCCACCTGTGAGCCCGATGCTGACGTCGGTCCCGCTCAGGGCGACCGCAGGGACGACGGCCTGAAGGACGAGCGTTATGCTGGCGGCGGTCCCCATATCGACTGAAAGCGAGGCGACGGCCGGACGCCCCGGGACGAAGCTGACCTCCGTGGACCCTTCTTCAGCGCCTTCCAGCCGGCCACCGAACACGGAGGAGAGGACCTTGAGGGCCGACAGGTGCTGCCTCTTGAGGCCGGGGACCTCTCTTCCCGCCCTGATCTTGACCACGCGCACAGGGACGCGCTTTACGACCGCGAAGGCCACAGCGGTCCTGAGTATCTGGCCCCCGCCTTCGCCCTGCGACCCGTCTACCTCGATGCCCTCCACGGCTCGGACTGGAATCCGATATGGATAAACCGCTGTCGCTTGCTGTTTTAAATAGGCCAAGTCGTGGCGACGAATCGAGATTCGGATGCGGGTTGGCCTGCTGGTGGGTCGCTTCCAGCCATTCCATCTTGGACACCTCGAGGCGGTCAGACACGCGCTGCGGCACTCAGACTACGTCTACGTGGTCGTAGGGTCGGCACAGCGCAGTCACGAAAGAGACAACCCGTTTACTGCGGGAGAAAGGATCGAGATGATCAAGAGCGCCCTCGACGGCAACAAGGTCGACCCGTCGAAGTGGATGGCCATGCCGATCCCCGACGCCGACTCCCATGCGCTCTGGGTGGCGACCCTCGAGTCCATGGTGCCCAAGTTCGACGTCGTCTTCACCAACGACGCGCTCACATATCTCCTGTTCAAGGAAGACGGGTTCGAGGTGAGCGCGGTGCCCTACCTCGACAGGAGCCGGTACTCGGCCACAAACGTCAGAGACAGGATCCTTGAACGCAAGGACTGGGAGAGCCTCGTCCCGCCGCAGGTCGCAAAGCTGGTGAAGAGGTTCGGGGGGGTCGAAAGGGTGAGAGCACTTATGCGGAAGGACTTGACGGGTGGCGCCCATGGATAAGCAGAAGCTCATAATGCTGCCTGGCCCGACGAACGTCTCCGACCGGGTTATGCACGCAATGTTAGGTCCTGTCATCAACCACCGGGGCGACGCGTTCAGGGAGCTCTACAAGGGAGTCCTTGCGAAGACGAAGCACTTCTTCCAGACAGAGGGGGAAGTGGTGATCTTCTCCTCGTCCGGGACAGGCGGAGTCGAAGCGGCAGTCTGGAACCTGATAAGGCCGGGCGACGTAGCCGTCGTCCCAGTCTTCGGCGAGTTCAGCAATAGGCTCGCAGAGACGGTCGAGCTAGCAGGAGGGAAGGCGATCAGGGTCGCGTCCGAGTTCGGAAAGGTACCGAGCCTTGACCAACTCAGGACCGCGATGGAGAAGCAAGGCACGTTCAAGGCGCTCTTTCTCGTCCACAACGAGACCAGCACCGGAGTCGCGGCTCCTTACGTGGAGGAGGCGTCCAAGCTGGCGAGGGACCACGGAGCGCTGTCGGTCATCGACGCGATATCCAGCCTCGGGGGGTACGCCATACCGGTGGACCGCTGGGGAGTCGACATGTGCATCACAGGGAGCCAGAAGTGCATCGCCGCACCGCCCGGACTCTCGCTGCTTTCGGTCAGCAACAGAGCGCTGGATTTCCTGAAGACGTCTCCCCCGAAGACAAGGTACTTCGAGATACCAAGGTACGTCGAATACGGGGCAAGAGGAGAGACGCCGTTCACCCCGGCGCTGCCTCTCATCTACGCCCTGGACGAGGCCCTGAGCGAGCTCCTCGAAGAGGGGTTCTCTGCGCGGGTAACCAGGCACGACCGCATGTCCGCCAAGATATACGACGGCCTGGCGGCGATGGGGCTCAGCTTTGTGGCTGAGAAGTCGGTCCGCTCAAAGACCGTCATCGCTTCATACTACCCCCAGGGAGTGGACGACGCCAAGTTCAGGAAGGCGCTGGCCCACGACAAGGGGGTGGTCATCGCGGGCGGATTCGGCCCCTTCGCCGGAAAGGTGTTCAGGGTGGGGTGCATGGGCCAGATCAACGAAGGGTACGTGAAGACGACCATGGAAGCGATATCAGAGACCCTCGCGGTCTTCCGCAACTGAAAGTCTTTAAACCCAAGACTGTCGCCGGTCGAAACCTATGACGTTCGAGAAGGGCGCCCTGATATTCGCCAACTACACCGCGCGTGTGAAGGACACGGGAGAGGGGATAGAATCCACTCTGGAATCGGAGGCCAAGAGGCTGAAGATCTACGAGGACGCGAGGAAGTACGAGCCAAGGCTCGTCGCGGTGGGGGAAGGGTGGCTCATCTCGGGGCTAGACGCTGAGGTCGCGAAGCTGTCTGTAGGAGACAAGAAGGAGATCGAGCTCTCCCCGGAGAAGGCCTTCGGGAACAGAGACCCCACGCAGCTCCGAATGATACCGCTCAGGAAGTTTGGAGAGAGGGAACACGAGCTCACCGTGGGAGACTCGGTAGAAGTAGACAATCGGGTCGGGATCATCAGGTTCATCGGGTCCGGCAGGGCTCAGGTGGACTTCAACCACAGGCTCGCAGGCAAGTCCATCATCTACGACTTCGAAGTGCTAAAACAGGTCGACTCGGATGAAGACAAGGTCAGAGCGCTCATCGACCGGAGGCTCGCGGGAGAAGGGAACAAGGCGACCTTCGAGATGTCTGGCGGAGCGCTGACGGTGAGCATACCGGAGGACCTGTTCCTGGTGGAAGGGCTCCAGATAATCAAGAGAGGGATCGCCAACGATGTCTTCAAGTTCGTCCCGTCTGCGACGGCGCTGACGTTCACGGAGAAGTTCTCCAACGAGAAAGCGACGCCGAAGAAAGAAGAGCCAAAGGGAGAGGCGCCTGCGACGGAGGCACCTAAGCCGCGAAGGAAGAAGGCTGCGGCCCCGGCCAAGACAGCCTAGATAACGCCTGTCGACCGCGCAAGCGTTTCAGCGCTCTTCCGGCCGAGCTTCTTCCTGGACAGGATCGTATACCTGTCAGGACGTATGGAGCTTGCCTTCATCAGCGCGTCGATGACCTTCGAGTCGTCAACTCCGATCTCGGAAGCCGCTACCGGAGCCCCCACGTTCTTGAGGGAGGACCTGACCTTCCTCCAGTCTATCCCGTGAAGCTTGGCCATCATGATCGTCCCGATGCCGCACTTCTCTCCGTGCAGCCCCGCGTCCGGGGCCACCATGTCCAGGTAGTGGCTGAAGAGGTGCTCCGAACCTGAGCAGGGCCTCGAGCTTCCGGCGATCCCGGCCGCTACCCCTGTGCTGATCAACGCTTCTACAAGGTTCCTCACGCCCTCCTTCCCGAACTTCCGGAGAGTCCCTGAGCTGCCCAGGACGACGTCCGCGCTCATGAGCGCGAGGCTCGCCGAATAGCTCCCGTAGTACTCGCCGGTGACACGGTGCGCCAGCTGCCAGTCCTTGACTGCCGTGAGCTTTGAGACCAGGTCGCCGCATCCTGCAGCCAGCAGTCTCTTGGGAGCGGAGGCTATCACCCCGATGTCAGCCAGGATCCCCAGCGGCGGCTTCGCCATGACAGAATATGGCCTGTCCAGCCCCTTGAGCGACGCGAACGGGCTCGATATGCCGTCGTGCGACGCGCTCGTCGGGACGGAGTAGAATGGGAGCCCAAGCCTGAACGCGGCTAGCTTCCCCACGTCGACGCTCTTTCCTCCGCCGACCCCGATGATGCACCCTGAGCCTGCCGCGGCTGACATCACCCTCTGGACGTTGTCCGTGTCGGCCGCGGCCACCTCTACCCAGGTGGCACCGGGGCCGAGGGCGGAATCGACCGCTTCCCTCACCCGGGTGGCGACGTTGGCACCGGATGAGATGACGACCCTTCCCCTGGAAGCTGACTCCTTGACAAAGTCTCCGAGCTTTGCGATGACCCCATCCCCGATGAGGACCTTGGTCGGGAGCTCCATCAAGTGGTATACAGGGTCCACGATGCGGCGAGCGCTCTGACGTGATTTAAGGCCACTGCGAATCGCCACTGAGACGGGCCGTCGGAGGCGTTACACCTTGGAAAGATTAAATAACTAACGGGAGCGCGCGGCCCATGTCCGTTCTAGGAAGGTTTGTGGGCATGTCGAGAGATTTCAGCGAAGAAAGAAGAAAGACCGCGGGGGCGGCCATGTATCACGGTACGACCACCGTGGGCCTGGTATGCTCCGACGGGGTCGTCCTGGCTACAGACACCAGGGTGACGGCGGGCGGGTTCATAGCCCACAAGAGGGGAAAGAAGCTCCTGAAGGTGGATGAGAACATCGCCATGACGATATCAGGGGGGGTCGCTGACGCCCAGAACGTCGTAGACACTCTGAGGTACTATTGCAACCTGTATCGGATGGAGAAGGGACGCATGATGTCCGTAAAGGCGGCAGCCCAGGTAGTCTCAAACATGCTCTTCTCTTCAAGATACTATCCGTACATCGCGGACGTCCTCGTAGGGGGGGTGGACAAGACAGGAGGGTGGCTCTTCAACGTCGACTTCTTCGGGTCCATAAACCAAGAGAAGTTCATAGCGACGGGGAGCGGGTCGCCGGTGGCCTACGGGATCCTGGAGGCAGAGTTCAAGGAGGGGATGACCACGGCCAAGGCATATCCGCTTGCTGCGAAGGCGATTATCTCGGCAACGAGGAGGAACGTGGCGACCGGGGACCACTTCGACGTCGCCATCCTCGACGAGGAAGGATTCAGGGAGCTGACCGAGGCGGAGAAGGACCGGCTCCTTGCCCAGTTTGCAACTAACAATTAGTCTTGGAACAGAAAGCCAACGGCGTAAGCCTCATGAGCGCTATTCTGAACAACATCCCAGCGGAGGCTCAGATCACAAGGATCGAGTATGAAGGGCCCAGGATAGCTCTCTACACGAAGAACCCCGCCTATCTGCACAAGAACAGCTACGTGATCTCCGAGATCGTCAACTCGCTGAAGAAGAGGGTAGTGACGAGGACCGAGAAGTCGATCAGGAAGCAGGAGAGCGACGCCAGGCAGATACTCGAGAGGATGCTTCTTCCCGAGGCCGGGGCATCAAACTACTTCTTCGACGACGCCCTCGGAGAGATCACCGTGGAGGCGGAGAACCCCAGGCTCCTGACCCAAGAGGCAGGCTTCGACCTTGGCGCGGTGATGGAGCAGACAGGGTGGAAGGTGAAGGTGAGGAAGGCGCCGCACATAAAATCGACCGCGATACAGAACGTCTATTTCGCGCTGAAGGCAGGCAGCGAAGCGAGGGAGAAGTTCTACAGGGAACTCGGCGAGGCGATATTCAGGCCGCGCATCGCTGCCGAGGAGCACGTGACAATCAAGACCCTGGGAGCGTTCCAGGAAGTAGGCAGGTCGAGCGTCCTCGTGGAGACCGCCGAGAGCAAGGTGCTCCTGGACTGTGGGATACATCCGGGCTCCCGGAACACCTGGGACGCCTATCCGCGGCTCGACTGGGCGGACATCTCGCCGAACGACCTTGACGCAATCGTCATCAGCCACGCGCACCTCGACCACCAGGGGTTCCTCCCGGCCATGTACAAGTACGGATATGACGGCCCTGTCTATTGCACCGAGCCCACTCTCCCGCTCATGACCATGCTGCAGAACGACTTCGTCAAGATAGCCCAGATAGAGGGCGGGAGGCTAATCTACGACCAGAAGGACATACGGGACGAGATACAGCACACCATAACACTCCCCTACGGCATGGTGACGGACATCTCCCCTGACATCAAGCTTGTATTCAACAACGCGGGGCACATCCTCGGCTCGGCCACGGTGCACCTGCACATCGGGGACGGAGCCCACAACATCGTCTACACCGGGGACTACAAGTACGGTAGGACCGCGCTATTCGACTCGGCCACCTGGAACTACCCCAGGGTAGAGACGCTGATCACTGAGAGCACCTATGGAAACAAGGAGGACATCATGCCCGTCCGCGAAGAGGTGGAGATGAACTTCGTCAACTCCATCAACGGGACACTGAAGAACGGTGGGAAGGTGCTGATCCCGATCCCAGCAGTCGGGAGGGCCCAGGAGATACTGATCGTCATCGACCAGTACATGAGGAACAAGGTTCTCGCGGAAGCGCCAGTCTTCACCGAGGGGATGATCTCAGAGGCGACGGCGATACATGTCTCGTATGCGGACTACCTTTCCAGGGAGCTCCGGACGAAGATACTGGAAGAGGGGGTCAATCCCTTCAAGTCGGAGTACTTCACTGAGGTCGAGCACCCCAGCGACAGGGAAGAGGCGTACAGGGAGGGCCCCGCGATAATCATGGCGACGTCGGGGATGCTCGAAGGAGGGCCGGTCCTAGACTATTTCGAACACCTCGCTCCGTCGGAGAAGAACAAGATCCTCTTCGTCTCATATCAGGTGCAGGGCTCCATCGGCCGCAGGGTGCTGGACGGAGGCAGCCAGGCGAGCTTGATGGGGATGGACGGGAAGATCAAGATAGTCGACGTCAAGGCGTCAGTCCAGAAGGTCGAAGGATTCAGCGGCCACAGCGACTACAACCAGATCGTGCGTTTCGTGGGCAAAGTCAGGCCGAAGCTCCAGCTCGTCCTCGTCAATCACGGGGAAAAGAGGAAGACGGAGAACCTCGCGTACGCGCTGCAGAGGATATACAGGATCCCTGCGATCCACCCGGCTGTACAGGAAGCAATCAGAGTATACTAGACCCGAAGAAGTCCGCAGCCCGCGCTGAGCCAGACCCCGCTTCGCGCAGTTTAAATTCAGCAGGCGCAAAAACACAGACGAAGATCAGCTGAAGCTCGCAAAAGACATCAGCCTCGGAAGCCCCACCCTGGACGAGGCGTTCCCGACTCTTTTCGTGAAGTCTACACCCGCCGTCGACAGGAGATCCCCGCTCATATACGCGGCGTCGCTGCTCCGCTTCCATTCGGTGGAGGCCGCCATGGTCCTTGTCGAGGACATGAAGCCTCTCAAAATGGGCAACAAGACCGCTTTCGTGGGAGGGTATTCGATACTCACAACTCTCCAAAAGGCGGAGCCGAAGGAAGGATACAAGGTGCTCTTCGGCCCCAGCGAGCGGAGCGCCATCTGGATGACCTCTCTGAAGGCCGAGCAGAGCATCCGCGACCTGTTACTTGCGTTCCAGGAAGGGAGGTTTGGGTTCACTTCGGTCACGAGCGAAGGCATGTTCGCCATGGTAGGCCTGTCCGACATGCTCGGGCTGTACGAAGCAGGGGCCATAGGCTCAGACCTCACGGTCCGCGAGGTCGCGTCGAAGGTGGTCGAAGTGGACAAGCATACCCGGGTCAGGGAAGCGCTCAGGCTGATGCTGGAGCGAAGGATACGGAGGGTCTTCATACATGGGACGAAGGCGTTCCTGTCTGACAGAGAACTGGTGAGCAATATATTCAGCCCGAGGAAGCTGAAAGAGGCCAAACAGACGCCGAGCGCAATCCTCGAGGGGACTGTGCTCGAGGCCGGTCCGGTGGAGCCAATCGAAGTGGACGGCGGCCTTCCGCTCAAGGAGGCAGCCAAGCTGGTCGTGAGGACCCAGGGAGGCGCCATCCTCTGCGAAGAGGGGGTGGTGTCGCCATGGGACGTGGTGATGAAGCCGTTCGCAACGGGACACCTGAACGTCAGGTGAGCCGACTTAAGTGAACGCGCCGGACCGTTAGGTGGAAGAACCGAGGCTCTGGAGCCTATTGCAGCCCGCGCCAGATTCTGACGCCTGGAGGGGTTATCACGACCCTCTCGTCCCCGAGCCTTGCTATGTCGCCTCCCACCGAGGTGGCGAACTCGTAGAGCTGCTCCACTGAGGACTTCAGCTCTTCGAGGCTCTTCTGGGCGAGCGGGGTCACCTTCAGTATCACGATCGTCTTGTTAGTGACGTCTTCCTGGATCTTCGGGAGGTCTTCGATGCTCCGAAGGGCGAGAGCCTTCAGCAGGATCTCCTTGTTCTGTCCCTCGAGCTTCCTTTCCTGAATGACACCAGCCAATTGAGGTTGTTTCTCCTGCTCTCCAGCTATTATTAAGCATCGTGAGGCCCAGCAATTCTATCACGCCTTCGAATTAGTTAGACCGAGTTGTAGAGAATAGTTCAGAAATCTGAAAATTCGTTCTTGGCATATAAGGAGAGGGTAGTCCGAAACTATTGGGGCTCAGATGGCCTTGTGGGCGTTCCAGTACCTGTCCCCCACGTGGTGCGCGTTCTTGATGCATCCCCCCTTCGACATCGTGGCTGCCTCCGCGCCCGAGACCATGGAAGCCCCCACGGCGATAGCCCGTCCCTTCTTCTCTTCCTTCACGACCACCAACCTCCCTGCGGCGCCCCAGTCTTCCAGCGTACGTATCCCGGGCCTCATGACGTCGGCCCCGTTGAGGAGGAACCTGATCGCCCCCTCGTCGACCACCGCGGAAGGGAACAGGGCCAGCGTGTCAGGCGAGCCGAGGTAGGGAATGAAGACGTCCCCCACCTGGATGAACTCGAGGGCCTCGAGGTTTACGAAGACTACCCCCTCTTCGGGCTCTGCGCACTTGGCCTGGGCAGATTTCGGCAGATTGAGGGTGAGCCCCAGAGAAGACTCGAGCTTTTGGATGATTTCGATCGAGTCACGCCTTGACAGGACCCATTTCTTCAAACGATGTCGCAGGTATGACTGCTTAAATAAATGAATTCGGATGGCCGCCTTGAGCGTTTCGATTGTCAGTCGACATGGCAGTAAAGGAGCTCGAGACGAGCATGGGAAAGGTCGTCCTCATCAAACTGAAGGGAGGTAAAGTGATCCGAGGGAACCTGCAGGGCTTCGACCAGCACATGAACCTCGCACTGGAAAAGGCTGAAGAGGTGGCAGAGGACGGAAAGTCGAACTCGCTAGGGACGCTCATAGTAAGGGGAGACAACATAATCATGATCTCTCCGCCGCCTTCATAGGCGGAAGGTTCGCCGGCCGGACGCCGATTGCCAACCGCTGAATCTACTTTTATACTGAAGAAGCAAGAGCACATGCAAGGAAAAACCACTTGGTCGACATCCTGACCATTGCTCTCGCAGGGATCGTTGGTCTAGGCCTTGGTGGGGCGGCCGCCTATGCCGTCTTCTACACTCGGCCCAAGACGGAAAGAGTCGTGGTGGCCCGGGCGGAACCGGGGTCAGTCTCCAAGGAGATGACCGTCACTACGGCGGACCTCGAGAAGTCGAAGAGGGAGATGAGGACCGTCATGGTGGAAAGAGACCTGCTGTCATCGGCTATGATGAAGCTCTACGAAGCGGAGAACGAAGGGAGGATCACCCGCGAAGAGAGGGAGATGATCTCCAAGAGATACAGCGACCAGATCAAGGACCTCCAGGCCAAACTAAAGGACGTCGAACTGATAGTGGAAGTGGGCGAGCTCGAGGGGCTGAGGAGCGAACTGATGACGCTGTTCGAAAGCAAGATTCAGAACATAGAGACCCGACTTGACGTGGCGAAACAGAGGCTCGGCCCTGCAGCGCCCCAGCCCGTCAAGAAAGAGGCGGCTGCCCCCAAGGTAGAGAGGGCTACCGATCTCGAACGCGTGGTAGAGCGCAAGGCGAAGGCGGAGATGAGCGAGTCCGAGAAGAGGGTGAAGGAGATAAGGGACGAAGTCATGGACGCGCTGACACGGCTAGAACAGATAGACATAGAAAAGAAGCAGCAGGAAAGCTGAATGGACAAGCTCAGGGACGCTCTGAAAGGGGTGGCCAAGGAGCTCGCGAAGTCGATATCCCCTGGGACCACGCTCGGGCTGGGGAGCGGGTCCACCGTTGCGGCTCTGCTTGAGGAACTTTCCCCTCTCGTACTGGCGAAGGCGAAGTCCCTCAGAGGGGTCCCGACGTCCACTCAGATCGAGCTCGTGGCCTCGAGGTGCGGAATAGAGCTGGTCCCATTCAGGGGAAGCGTGGACCTGGTCATCGACGGGGCGGACCAGGTGGACGCGAACCTGAACCTGGTCAAAGGAGGAGGGGGGGCACTGCTGAAGGAGAAGGTGGTCATGGGGAGCGCCAAGCGCACTGCGATAGTCGCTGCTGAGAGCAAGTTCGTCCGCAGGCTCTGCGACAACGGAGCGAGGGTCCCCGTCGAGGTCTTCCCGATCGCGAGGGAGAGCGCCAAGATGAAACTCTCACTGCTGGGAGGGGTCCCGGAGGAGAGGCTCCTCCCGAAAGGATACCCATACTACACAGAGAACGGCAACATCATACTCGACACCCTGTTCGAGCCCGTCAGCGACCCGCGGTCGATGGAGGAGAAGGTGAAAGCGACGCCGGGGGTCGCAGAAGTAGGGATCTTCACTTTCAAACCGGTGACGGTCTACAGGCTCGGAACAGATGGAAACTTTGAAGCCCTGAAAAGTCACGACTAACCTTATAACCACCTCAACGGGACGACCTTTCGACAGACATGACTCGTGAAGTAGGCTACAAATCAGCACCGATCGACCCGAACTTCCTGTCGAAGCCCGACCAGTTTCCTGTCACTGGCGAGCACAACGGGCACAAGGTCAGGGCGGCCGGCGTCAGCAGGATGGATGCCGAAGGGAAACCATACCCGACCGCGAATGGCATACACGGGAGCCAGGTGGCGGTAGATTGGGAGTCGTGCGTAGCTGACGGGGTCTGCATGGATGTCTGCCCGGTCTTCGTCTTCGAGTGGGCGCTGAACTCCGGCCAAGCAGGGACGGGCAAGGACAAGGTCCTAGAGGCGGGGAGCGAAGAGTTTAACGCGTTCAGGAGCGACAAGTCAGAGCCGATAAGGGAGATGGACTGCATCTTCTGTATGGCATGTGAGACTAGCTGCCCGACCCAAAGCATTAAGATCACACAGCCATAGTTCCGGAGGTCTGTGCACTGTGCAACTCGGCCTTACCTCTGAACTTCCGTTTTTCTAGGAAATTCCGTTCTGCTTCATTGACGAACGCATCACGCGCAACTTTGATGCTTAATCTGATTGATGCGACCCTTGGACCAGCGTCGGCCCAAAGTCCTCCCAGCTCCAGGCTGAGGGCCAGGGCCTTCTTGTCGACCTTCTCAGAGTGACGCAGAGGGAGTTCGCTCAGAAACGCCTGGCACTCCTGGAATCGGGCGAGCAGGACACGCCAATAGTCCTTTTTCATTTCGATGTGATATCCGGGCGAGCGGAACCCCTTCTTTTTGTCGAGGTAAGGTTCAAGCGGTCGGAACCCCAATCTCCTGATAGCGGCGCAAACAAACCACATTAGTTCCAAGTTGGTGTTATAGTAGATCACGTTGAGTGATGTGGCCAGCTTTGCTGGGTAGATCCCGAGGCTTCCCTCGGCATCGAAGAGCCCTGCCAGATAGGCCAGCGTAATTGATGGACTCGACAGAATCCAGTCAGACTTCGCCGGGAACGACTCAAGCAAGAAATCGAAACTGGTATCGAGGATAGTACAGAGATTCCACTCGTATGTCCCGGTGTCTTTCTTGTACCGGGAGCTTTGGTAAACATGGCCATAGGCATCAAACAGGGAGTGGAAGAGAAGGGCCATCGCGGGATGTGTTGTGCTCGTCGAGACCCTCACCGCACCCCCGAATGGTCTGTACGCGGAGAGGTCGCCGTGCCTCAGTCCCAGGATGTACGCCTTGTCCTCGTCTGTCCCGTCGAACGGCCTCCTCTCGTACTTCCTCCGCTTCTCCCTGATCCCCTTGAGCCTCGCCTCCTCGAAAGGCCTCCGCTTCACCCCAAGCTGCCTGCACAGCCAGGAGGTGTAGCCGCTCGTCTTGTTCCCAAGGAGCTTCGCGACGTCGTTGAGTGAAAGCCCCTCACGGTTGTGCAGGAGGTCCATCAGCTCGCGGATCTCCTCCCTCTTCCCTTCGTCGAGGTTCCTTATGCTGAGCCCCTTCGTCCTCAGCAGGTCGAGCAGGTTTCGCTGGGCAGCGTCGAGGGACGGCTCACGGTCGGGCAACCCCTCGTTCTACCCCCGCAGGGAAGATACGCGTGCTGGGACTCGGACATCCCATCACCCTACACGCAAGTACCATCGAACGGACGGGGCCCGAACATCGTCAGCAAGCGTTTTATGCAGACCGGAATCGGTGCGGGAAAGAATGGAAGAGGACGTGGACCTTAAGCTCCTCGAGCAGAGGAAGATGGAGGCGCTCAGGCGGAAGCTGAAGGCTTCGGCCCAACCCCCTCAGGCCGAGAAGACGGACAGGCAGGTGGTCGAAGGCGCGCTATACGACAGGGGGGACGAAGTGCTCGATGCAGCATACTCTTTCTATCCTAACGAGACCGAGAGGCTGGTGAAGGAGCTGGCAGGGATGATAAGGGACGGGAGGCTTGCCGAGAAGATCGCCGGGGGAGAGCTCCTTTCTATCTTCCGCCAGCTTGGGTTGAGGTTCCGGCTAAAGACGTCGATAAAGGTCATGGACCAGGGGAAGCTGGTGGACCTGAGCGAGAGGTTCAGGAGGAAGGAGGAAAGTTGAGCAAGCCCAAGGCGGCTCTTGTCACTGAGAACGTCATCGAGGTCCCCGATGCGCACGACCCGGTCCTGATATGCGGCCTTCCCGGGAGCGGCTATGTAGGGAAGCTCGCGGCTGACCACCTCGTCAGCTCCTTGGACCTGAAGAAGGTCGCGGAATACTCGAGCTCGACCTTCCCACCCCAAGTGAGCGTCAAAGAGGACGGGACGGTGGACCCGCCGAGGGGGGAGCTGTACTTCGCCCAGGCGAAGGAAGGCAGGGGAGTCTTCGTCTTCACCGCCGACGCCCAGCCGACTTCATCCGAGGGGGAATACGAGCTTTCGGACGCGGTAGTGAGGTTCGCCAAGAAATGCGGCGTCACGAAGGTCTACACCCTGGCTGCGTATATCACCGGGTCTTTCTCGAAGTCTCCGAAGGTCTTCGGGTCCGGGACATCGAAGAGGATGGTCGAGTCGCTCTCAGAAGAAGGGGTCACGCTGATGAAGGACGGAGGGATCAGCGGGATGAACGGGCTGCTGATCGGAGTGGCGGCGCTGAGGGGGCTCGAAGGGGCCTGCCTCCTTGGTGAAACGTCAGGGTATGTTGTAGACGCAGGGGCCTCTAAGGCGGTGCTCGAGACGCTCTCGAAGGTGATAGGGTTGCGGCTGGACACGTCCAAGCTGGAAGAGAAGGCGGCGGAGACCCAGAAGGTGATCAGCCAGCTCCAGGCGATGGCCGACCAGTCAAGGGAGGCTGCGCCCCAGTCGGAGCGGGAGCAGAGGCCCGCCTACTTCGGCTGAATCAGAACGGGAAGAAGTCGGGGAACCTGACCCCGAACGCGGCTACGAGGACGAAGTCGATGGCCATCAGTATCAGCCACGCCAGGACGACGATCCCCACGGCTCCGAGCCACGACGTGTGAAACGAGCCCCGGAAGACCGCTAGCCAGGCCAGGAAACCGAGCAAGAGAGCGAGGACCTCCGCGGACGGGAGGTTGACCGCCGCGAGGGCGAACGAAGCGACGAAGAAGACCACGTAATAGACGACCACCCCGCCGAGGGTCGCGCCCATGGCCTCTCCGAACGTCGCGTTCCCTTTCTTGACCAGCTTGCCGGCGAAGTACACCGGTATGGACACGACCATCCAGAGGACCACGAGCCCTAGGATGTAGACCAGGACCCCCATCGGGTCTGTGGGGAAACTTAGTGCCGGCGTACGCGGCTCACCCTTTGATGTTCCCGACCGGCCTCAGCGCCACGACCTTCTTCGATATGCCCGCTCTGTCCATGGTCTCCACCACCTCGGATATGTCCTTGTACGCCATCCCGGCTTCCTCGGCGAGCCCGTCCATCGTCGCGGCTTTCACATAGATCCCTCGGTCAAGCATCTTCTTCTGGAGTTCCGCACCCCGCACCTCCCTCTTGGCCGCGGTCCTGGACATGGTCCGTCCCGAGCCGTGGGCGGTGGACCCGAACGTCTCCTCCATGGCCTTTGAGGTCCCGACGAGGAGGTAGGACCCCGTCTCCATCGAACCTCCGATGATGACCGGCTGGCCTACCGCCCTGTATGGTGCGGGGATGTCTGCGTGCCCCGGCCCGAAGCTCCTGGTGGCCCCCTTGCGGTGGACCAGCACGTCCGACCTGGCTCCTCCGTAGGAATGGTTCTCTACCTTGGCGACGTTGTGGCACACGTCGTAGATCAGGTGCATGTCGAGCGACTCGGCGTCCTTGTGGAACACCTTGGAGAAGGCCTCCCTCACCCGCTGAACGATGATCTGTCTGTTGGTGAATGCCATGTTAGCCGCGCAGACCATGGCGCCGTAGTAGTCCTTCCCCTCCTTGGACGAGAACGGGGCGCATGCCAGTTCCCTGTCTCTGACCTCAAGGCCGTACTTCTTCATCGCGCCGTCGAAGACCCTCAGGTAGTCGCTCCCTATCTGGTGGCCGAACCCCCTGCTCCCGCAGTGCACCATCACCGTGACCTGGTCCTCGTCAACTATCCCGAAATGCTTCGCGAGGCTGGAGTCGAAGTGTCTCGAGGGGTCCACGACCTGTATCTCGAGATAGTGGTTCCCCGAGCCCAGCGTCCCGAGCTGGTCGATGCCCCTGCTCCGGGCCTGGCGGCTGACCTTTGTGGGGTCTGCCCCCTTGATGTATCCCCCCTCCTCGACGTGCGACGGGTCGTCCTCCCAGGCCTGGCCGTTCTCCGCGCACCACTTCACCCCGTACTTCATTATCTCGTCGAACTGAGGCTCGCTCACCTTCAGGAACCCCTTGACCCCCACCCCGGCAGGGACCAGCCTGAAGATCAGATCCACCAGCTCCTTGATTTTTGGCTTGACCTCGGGGTAGCGGAGATTCGTCCTGATGAGCCTCATCCCGCAGTTGATGTCGAAGCCTATCCCGCCGGGAGAGATTACCCCCTTCTCAAGGTCGAACGCGGCGACCCCACCGATGGGAAATCCGTACCCCCAGTGGGCGTCAGCCATGGCGTAGGCCTGCCTTACTATCCCCGGGAGGCACGCGACGTTGGTGACCTGCTCGATGACCCCGGAGTCCATCCCTTCGAGGAGCTTGCGGGTGGCGTAGATCTTGGCCGGGACGTTCATGCCGGCCTTGTATGAAGTCGGTATCTCCCACGAAACGTCTGAAATCTGCTTGAACGAGCTCGCCTGTGCCACGCGGACCCCTTTGAGGCTGACCTGGCTTTGCGCCTTTAAGGGTTTGCAGCCCGACGGCTAGATGTCGAGGACGACGGTCGCCTTCCACTTGCCTCCTACGTTCTTCACCCCGAACATGTGCATGGTCACGGCTTTGACGTCGTTCCTCAGCTCGTGGCGCTCCCGGTCGATGGGCTCTCCCTTCGCGGACGCCTTGAGGGTCCCTCCCTTGGTGTCGACCTGCACGGAGAACTCCTTGAACAGGAGCGAATCGACGTCCTTGGCGATGATCAGCTCTGTGAGGAAGTCGTAGAGGAGACGGTCCAGGTCAGCCGGGCCGAAGGCGAACTCTCTGCTCGATCTCGCCCTGAGAGTCAGCGGGTTTACCATGATGTCGGTAATGGCCAGGGCGCACGACTCGAACATCCCCCCGATGGTGTCAGACTCGGCCTCGAAGGCGATGTCGGCGAGCGCGACGTCGGGGAGGTACCGGAAGGTCATGGCTTCATCCTCTGGTCGACGGCTCTTAACCTATGCGAGTCAGTGGGGCCGCTTCGCTGCCAGGAGCCCGAGCTCTTTCCCGGCCTTCTCGAAGGCGCCGATGGCGAAGTCCAGGTCCTCCCTGGTGAGCGCCGCGTTCATTATCGTCCTGATCCTCGCCTTCCCCTGGGCCACCATCGGGTACACTATCGGCAGGGCGAAGACCCCGATTTCAAAGAGCCTGGCGCTCAGTCTCTTTGCCGCCCCGCTCTCCCCCACCATGACGGGCGTGATGGGAGTCTCGCTCTTCCCGATGTCGAAGCCGAGGTCGGCCATCGCCTTCTTGAAGTAGCGGGTGTTTTCCCACAGCCTCTGGACGTGCGCTGGCTCGTCTTCAAGGACGCCCACAGCTGCCGTGCAGGCTGCGACCACCGCGGGAGGATGAGAGCCGCTGAGGAGCCAGGTCCTAGACTTGTTGTAGGCGAAGCTCACCAGGTCCTGAGAGCCGGACACGTGGCCGCCCACGACGCCGAACGCCTTGGAGAAGGTCCCCATCTCGACCTGGACCTTCTCTCGTGAAAGTCCGTAATGCGAGACTATCCCCCTGCCGCCCTCCCCGAGGACCCCCTCTCCGTGCGCGTCGTCGACGTAGACCATGGCCCCATGCTCCGCGCCGAGCGCGGCGACCTTGTCGAGGGGAGCTACGTCGCCGTCCATGGAAAAGACCCCGTCGGTTATGACCAGGATTCGCCTGAACCGAGGGGACGCCCGCTCCGCCTCGTCAAGCACCCTCGACAGGTCGTCGGCGTCTCCGTGCCTGTAGACCCTTCTCTCAGCGGGCGAGAGCCGGACGCCGTCGATGATGCTTCCGTGGTTCAGCTCGTCGCTCACTATCAGGTCCCCCTTTCCGGCGAGCTGAGGTATCAGGCCTGCATTCGCGGCGAACCCGGTCTGGTAGACAAGAGACGCCTCTGCCCGCTTGAACCGCGCGAGCCTCCTCTCCAGCTCGACGTGGAGGTCCATGTTCCCGGCTATGGGCCTGACCGAGCCCGAGCCGACCCCGTGCGTCTTCGTCGCTTCAATCGCCGCCTCCTTCAGCTTCGGATGGTTGCTCAGTCCGAGGTAGTTGTTCGAGCAGAACATCAGCACCCTTCTTCCATCGACGGTGCACCAGGGGGTGCTGGCGCCTCCGAGCACCCTGAGCCTCCAGTCGAGTTCCTGCTTTACCAGGTCGTCATATTCGGCCCTCAGGAAGGAGCTGGGGTCCCTCAAACGTTCCGTCTCGCCGGGCTGCCGGTGGTGTTAAACGTCTTTTGCCCCGCTTTCAACTTCGTCTCCAGTTTATCCAGCATGTCTGAGGTCATGGCGCCGATCCCATATTTTTCTCTCCACCCCCAGTCCTTCCTAGCAGGGGCGTCGTCGATCGACCTGGGCCAGGTGTCCGCGATGGCCTGTCGGGAATCGGGGATGTACTTCACACGGAAGCCGGGCATGTGCTTACTGATCTCCGCCTCCAGCTCCCCCGCAGAGAAGCTCATGGCTCCTATGTTGTAGCTCGTCCGGATCCGGATCTTCTCGGGGTCTGCTTCCATGATCGTGGTCGCCGCCCTCAAGGCGTCAGGCATGTACATCATCGGGAGAGTGGTGCCTTTTGAAAGGAAGCAGGTGTACTCGCCGCTCTGGATGGCCGAATAGAATATCTCGACGGCGTAGTCAGTCGTCCCCCCTCCAGGCTTGGCCTCGCTGCTTATCAGCCCAGGGAACCGGACGCTCCTCACGTCGACTCGGTGCTTTTGCGAGTAGTAGGCGCACAAGAGCTCCCCGGCGACCTTGGTTATCCCGTACATCGTCGACGGGTTAAGCGCGGCCCCCTGCGGCGCTCTGTCCTTGGGCGCGTCTGGTCCGAAGACGCCGATGGAGCTGGGCCAGAAGACCCTGTCGACCCCCAGCCTGGAAGACGCGTCGAGGACGTTCTTCAGACCGTCCATGTTGACGTCCCAAGCAAGGTCTGAGTTGGACTCTCCTGCAGCGGAGAGGATGGCGGCAAGATGGAAGACGGTGTCGACGTGATGTGACCTGATCGCCCTTTCCACTGACGAAAGGTGCATCACGTCAAGCGGCTCGATGATGCCGGCCGAGACCTGGGCTCTGGTCACCGCCTTGTCAGTGGCGACGACGTTTCCCGCTCCGTACCTGTCTCTCAGGACCCCGACGAGCTCAGAGCCGATCTGCCCCGCTGCCCCCGTAACGAGCACCTTGGGCGGCAACAGCGGCGTCCCCGCTTTCTGGGGTTAAAACGTTGACTCCTAAGATAGTATCTTCATCGTTATCGTAGACACGACGCCGGGCTTCGACCGCAGGTTGTCTGCGATGATCGATTTCACGGCCTGGTCGTCCGCCCCCTCGACCATGATCAGGAGGTCATAGAGGCCGTAAAGCTGGTAGACGGACTTTATGCCTGCCATCCCCCTCAGAGCGGATACGCTCTGTTCCTCGGTGCCGGGGCTCAGGTTCACAAGCACTATCGCTCTTTCCATGCCGTGCGCGCACGACGGAGTCCCTTCGATTAAACGTTGTGCCTGTCTGTCGTCACGCTTTCTCGATTCGCCCGATGGCGTCCTCAAGGGACAGCAGTTCCTCTTTGCGGGAGTTCATGTCCCGAAGGGTCACAGCCTTCGACTTCAGCTCCCGTTCCCCCACTATCATTACCCAGCTGGCGCCCATCTTGCTCGCGTCTTCCATCTGCTTCGACAGAGGCTTCAGCACCAGCGGCACATCCGCCGATATCCCTTGCTCCCTCAACGCGCTCGCGGCCTTCAGGGCGGCACCCAGGGTGGACTCCCCAGGGATGGCGACGTAAACGAGCTTCCTAGGTGCGGACGTCCCCCGGGCTAGGGACATCGCCGTGCGCTCTATCCCCCCTGCGGCTCCGGTGGCGGAGAGGTCCGGGCGCCCGAACATCTTGGGCAGGGCGTCGTACCTCCCCCCTCCGAAGAGCGACCCGAGCCTCGGGTTGCGGACGTCGGCCGCCTCGAAGACTATGCCCGTGTAGTAGTCAATCCCTCTGACTATGCTCATGTTGTACTCTACGTTCTTGAGGTTCCTCGAATCAAGGAGGTCGCCAAGCGTGCCCAGCTCCTTCATGGTCGAGAGGGACAGCTCGGAGAGCCTCCCGAGGACCGCGTCAGGCGTGCCTCTCAGCTTCCCGAACTCCAACAGCCTGTCGACCTGGCGCTCGTCGAACCCCTTCGCGACATACTCCTCCTTGAGCTCGGAAGGAGACTTCTTCTCGACCTTATCCAGGGCCCTCATCAGCTCCACGACCCGCGCGTCCTCGCTGATGTTCAGTTGCTTCCGGATGAACTCCTCTACCACCCTCCTGTCCCCTACCTTGATGACCGTCTCTGTCAGGCCGAGCCGCCTGAGGATTGCGGCGCCCGCGTCGATGACTTCGGCGTCTGCTTCGACCGACGGAGGCCCGAAGACCTCCAGGTCCCACTGGTTGGACCAGCGATACCTGCCGTACTGAGGTTCGTCGTACCTCCAGATCCCCCCGGAAGCTGCCAACTTAGCAGGGAGCCTGAGGTCCTTTCGGGAGCAGACGTAGCGGGTGATCCCCACCGTCATGTCGAAGCGGAGTCCGATGTCGCGCCCCCCTTTGTCCTTGAAGGAGTAGATCTCCTGGTCGACGGCTGTCCCGCTCTTCGCCCTTAGGATGCTGAGGTGCTCGAGGGACGCGGGCTCCATGAGCTGGAAGTTGTACGCCCGCGCGACAGACTCGAAAGCCGCCCTGACTCTCGCCTGCGCCTCGAACCTCTCCGGGTCGACGTCGTCTATGCCCCTCGGGACGTTGAGCTCCATCGCTAGTCCCTGCCGCCTTTGAGAGAGGAAAGCTGGGCGAGCATCGCCGTCAGCTGGAGCTCAGGTTGCGCGCCCTGGACAAGGCGGAAGTCGTATTCGGCGAGGATGGAGATCGCCTTCGCCATGTCAGGGACCTTCAGCGACCCCAGCGACTCGTTAGCGTACTTGAGAAAGTCCCTCTCAGGGATGCCGTAGACCCTCGTCAGCTCGATCATCTTCGTCCTTGCGGCCTCGAAGTCCCCTTCCAGCGCCGCTTTGACTATTTCGAAGACCCTCGCTTTCGCCGCCGCTCCCGAGACCGACTTCACCGCATCTATCGTGACCTCCCCCGTGGCCGATGCCGCCTGGAGGAGGTTGATCGCCTGCCTAAGGTCCCCCTGGGTAGCGTCGTAGATCTCCCCGAACACGGCGTCCCCCGAATGCTTGAGCTTCTCCTTCTTGGCGATCTCCTCCAGGTGCTGGGTTACCGACGCCTCGTCCAGCCTCTGGAACCTGAATATGGCGCACCTGCTCTGGAGCGGCTCGATGATCCCGGAAGAGTAGTTGCAGACCAGGATGAACCTCGTGTGCTTGGAGTTCTCCTCCATTATCCTTCGAAGGGCCGTCTGGCCGTCACTGGTGTTATGGGTGAGTACGCCATTTGCCAAAATGAAGTTCCTGTTCCCGTCTACGTTTACGTTAAGCACGTCGGACATCCCTATCTTCTCGATCGACGCTACCCTCGCATGTCTGACCTTCGGAGGATGCCCTCCCGAGACTCCCACCATGTGGAAGATTCTTGGGACGACGTCTTTCGACACGATTAACGGATCATTCAACTCGTGCTCCCAAACCACGACGACGCGGTAACCGAGCCGCTCGAGTTCCCTGTAATGCCTCTCGTCTTTGACCATGTTTCGCTTCTGCTTTTCATATCTGGGTTCAACCCCGCATCTATTGCAGACGTGCCACCAACAACCGTTAACGAAGATTGCAACATTGCCTACCATGAAGTCGACGGCGAGCGGGTACTTCTCCCCACTAGGGGCCGGCAGGATAACCCGTTCCCGGGCGTATTCGAGTCCCCACGAATCTAGCAGAGCCGCCATCTTTTCCTCAGTCTTGCTCCTGAAGCCCTTCTTGCTCCAAGATGCCAGTGATGCAGCGCTTGCACGCTTACTGGCTTCCTTGAAGAATCCTGACCGAACCAGCCGCTGATACGGGCCTGTTGGGTCAAGCAGGGCGGTCCTGACATGTCGAGAGATTTCTTCCTTGACCTCTGGATGCTCTGCGAAGTATCTCCTGTCACCGTCCGAGATGGACTTCCTGTGCTCGAGCGGGAGCTTCTTGCCCATCCATGCGCCTTGACCCTTCGCGAACTTCTTCCAGGTACGAGGGTCTGGTATCCTGCCTTCTCGGATGAGCCTGTGTGCGGTTTCAGACCTTTTTCGGCGATAGTCCGGAGACTCGTAGACCCCCTTTTCTTTCATGCCCCTTGCCGCCAGCGCGCGGATTCGGGTTCTCTCCTCGGGGGGCCTTTGAGTTGAAAGCGTTCCGAAATATTCGTTTCTGCAACTCGTGGAACAGAAGTGGTGCTCGTAGCCCTCCCATGGGTTTGCCCTGTAGAATGGCGTCGAGCATCCATAGCATCTCAAAATCCTATCGGAAAATTCTGCCACCGTGGAGCCTTTGGACAACTCCTTTGTTCTTATGGTCTTGACCACCCTGCCCTGGACTTGGAAGAAAGGGTGCTCAGATGACGCTTCCACGGTCCTTCCGTCGTCGAAGGTTACTTTGTAGAGTTCTGCGCGCCCAGAAGGCACTATTCTTCCCCAGTCGTCCTCAAGCCTGAGCCCTTTCTCTCCGAAAGAAGGAAGCCTGAACCTCTTCCTGCCTTTACTCTCCAACAGCTCACGAAGAGATGCCTCTCGGAGGTCGTCGAGCGTCCCGACGAGTATCTTCGTGTCTGGGTTGAGACACATCTCGTCAGACTCGTCCAGGATGACCAGCCTGAAGGGGACCCCCTCTCTCTTGTCGGCGTACCTTGCGAAGGTCTTAATCCTCTCCCTTACCACGTCGATGCCTCTCTCATCCGAGGCGTTCAGAACCAGGGTGTAATCCCGCCACTGATCCCCAAGGATCTCTTTAGCAACCAGTAGCGCGGTGGTCGTCTTTCCCGACCCAGGCGGTCCCGCGAAGAGGAGGTGAGGGAGTTGCTCCTTCTTTTGCAGTAGGGCCTCGAGCCTCTTTCTGATGGACTCCTGTCCTGCTACGTCGTCGAGCCGTGCCGGCCTGTATTTCTCGACCCACATCAGGTCTTCTATTGGCAAGATGTCAAGGCACCAGGATTGGGTCTCTGCCTAAACTAGTTTGTTTCTCCGTATTTATTCGTTCCACGCAAAACGGAAGCGCGCCCCCGGGGGTGTGTGGACCTGTCGCTGTGAGGTCAGCGAGGCGTCCTAAACTTGCCCTGACTATAGCACGCCCGGCGTCCCTGAGGATTTCCTGTGCGCCTCAGGCGGTTTTTTCGCTGCTCTTCTGACTCGCAGGAGAGCCTTCGGGGGTTTCGCTCGCCACGAACTGAGTCCCTAGGGTTGCCATCTGCTCTATCTCCGCCGTCCTGTAGCCTGCCTTCACGGACCAGACGTAGAAGACCAGGCCGATGATGATGACGATAACGAAGTCTATGGGGAAGTTGATGACCCCGATTCCCCCGTAGTCAGCCTCGCCCAGGTAGGATAGCACGACGAGCACCACGATGTAGACTGGAACCCAAGCTCCGGCCTTTAGGGCCTGTGCTGTGAAGATGTTGACCGTGTCTTTCCTGTTAGCTGCCGCCAAGACGACGTAGACCAAGAGACCCAGGAAAATCGCCGCGGCCACATAGCCCACGACGGGCCAACCCGACCAGTAGACTATGAGTGAAGCCCCGATGAAGGAGATAGGCGCTATCACGCTCGAGCCCGCAAGCCTGAAGGGCCTCTTGAGATCGGCCGCGTGCTTCCTAAACGTCGTCAACGCGGAACCGCCTACGATATAGGTGAACACCGTCGAGCTGGAGATGAACCCTACGAGTTTGTACCAACTCGGGAAAGGCGCGAAGAAGATGAACCCTACGAGCGTCGATATCACGAGCGGAAGGACAGGTATCCTGAACCTCTCGTGTATCTTCGTCAGAGACTTTGGCAGCGTCTTCAGAGTCGCAAGGCCGTAGAGAGTTCTCTGCGACGTCCCTAGGTAGACGTTAAGGGTACCAGAGGGTGAGATGTACGCGTCAGCATATAGGATGTATGTAAGCGCGACCAATCCGGCCGCAGACGCGGCCGTGGCGAACGGAGCCGTCACTATCGGACCTGAGAGAGACGCCCAGTCACCCGGAGCGACCCCTGTGGGCCATGTGACGTGGCCTATGAACACGACCTGCAGTAGCGTGTAAAGCGCCATGCCGATCAGAACTGAGAGTATCGTCGCGATGGGCACAGATCTCTGGGGGTTCTTGGCCTCGCCTCCGTAGTCCAGAGCCTGCCTAAAGCCAAGGTATGAGAAGACTATCCCCGCCAGCGAAATCGAGGAGAAGACAGCGGGCCATCCATACGGAATGAACCCGGTCGACAGTGCGAAGTTCGACGCGTTGAATCCCGCGATGAACAGTGCGACCACAGTGGCCGCAGGGATTATCAGTTTCCACCACGTGATTCCGGTGTTCGCCTTCCCCATCACCTTGATTCCAACGTAGTTCAAGACGAAGAAGATAGCGGTCAACAGCATCGCAAGTATGATTCCTTCTCCCGTCAGTACCCCGCTGGGGGAAACCAGGCCGTTGATGTACGTCCCTGCGTATGTTATCACCGCTTCGGCTTCGATGGGTGGTACGGAAACGGCCGAAAGGAAGTACGCCCATCCAAACACATAGCCTGCGAAACTGCCATGGGAATAAGCCCCGTACCTTACGATAGCACCAGACCTTGGAATCATCCCGCCCAGTTCTGCGTACACCAGCGCTATGGTCAATACAATCAGCCCTCCGATGATCCATGACAATATTGCCGCGGGACCCGCGAGTATCGATGCGCCCGCCGCTGCGAAGAGCCAACCAGACCCTATGATCCCGCCTAAACTCAGCATCAGAAGGTCGGTAGTCGACAGCGCTCGTCTTAGTTTCCGGTCACTGGATTGTTCGGTGGCTTCGGACACTCTGCTTCTTCTCCCCGCCTATCTCCTCTATGTTATATAAATCCGCGCGCCTGCCTAAACGCAGCCTGGAGGGCAACCGCGTGCATCGAAGAGGCCAGGGGCAACCATTTCCTGACGAGGACGCTTCAGATGGTCCGCGCCTGACTCGCCAGCCACTCCCTCGAGAGGACATTTCAGTGCAGGGGCCCGCCCTGAAGGGAAGACAGCCCCTCGTCAGCCTGGGCCCGGTCGGGCGAGCGCTTCCACACGGGGAAGCTCTGCCCGGAAAGTCGTCTGGCTGAACTCCTCCGCCTCCCTGACTGCGAAACCGATGTCACGAGCCAGGCAGGGGTGTTCGTCGTCTGGGGAACCTGTAGGCTCTCCCGGTCTCTGATTCGACAAAGAGCGCAAAGTAACATCCCACGATTGGGACGGTCGTCGGCAGCCTGACGCTCTCGTGTTTGAGGGCTGCCCTCTGCGGTTCGTCGGAGACTGCCTTGTTCGGCTCGTTCGGGCCCCTCACATCCGTCAGACCAAGAAACCTCGGGAACATGGCACCCTCAGGAGTCCATGGACACGCCAGAGACCATCCCGGATTGGACGCCTTACGACGCACCTGCGGATGGACTGCAGAGCGCCCAATGTTTATTATCGCCACAGGCCGTCTTTGTCTGCTTTGTCTGAAGAGCAAATCGCCCTAAGGCAGATGCTCGAACGCAGGGAGAGGGAGTACCTTCTGGGGACGTCCAGGGCCAGGATGAGGTCTTCAATCGAAAACCTTGACGTCGGCGATTTCCATATCGAAAAGCTCTCAGAGGGAGAGACTGTAGACCTGCCAAGATGGGTCATAGACGAGCTGGCTGCCCAGGGGATGGCCGAGGTCGCGGAGACCCCGTTCGAGAATGAGATCTTTAGCGCCCTTAGCAGGGAAAAGATGATGGGCCCCCTCCAGCTTTCTGGGCTCCCGCCTGACTTCTACGTCCGGATGAGACGGAGGCTCGGGGCTCTGTCGACTGGGGTGACAGAAGGGAAGGTCAGAAGGGAAGACATGGAGCGGCTGAGGGGAGTATGCTACGACCTTGTAGGCATACGCCTGAGCAAACTCCTTTCACTGTCAGGCTCGTCCGCGCCGGCGTCGACCCTCGCCGACAAGCTGACGCCGGAAGAGAACTCGTTCTTCGCCATATCACAGTCGTTCTCGAAAGAGTGGAAAGCAGCGCTCCTGGGGGGAGCGAAGTAATTGGCGACACTGACCAGCGGCAAGCTTTCCGAACAGTTCGAGGACTTCCTGAAGTCGGTGACGGACAGGTCAGGGAACCCCGTCTACAGGGGAAAGATATCACAGCTCATCTCCAATGAGGGCAAGTCCCTTGTGGTCGACTTCGCCGATCTTTTGAGATACAACAACGACCTCGCCAACAGGATCCTGCTCGAGCCCGACTCCTCCCTGGCCTCGTTCAAGATAGCTGCATTCGAGACGATGCGCAGCGAGAACGCCCTCTACGCGGACAGGGTGAAGCGCGAGCTCACCGTGAGGCTCCGCGGGCTGACCGACCTCGTCCCCCTGAGGAGGGTCGACACGTCGTACATCGACCATATGCTCGCTATCTCTGGGATGGTCGTCAGGACGTCAGAGCTCAGGCCGATGATGACGGAAGCGGCGTGGGTCTGCCCCAGCGGCCACGTCACCTATGAGGAGCAGGACGACCTTCAGCTCAAGCGACCGCCGAAGTGCGAACTCTGCGGGGAGATACGGAACTTCGAACTTGACAGAAGGCACTCGAGGTTCATCGACTTCCAGGTCGTGAGGGTCCAGGAGCTCCCTGAAGAGCTACCGCCGGGCCAGCTCCCTCAGTTCTTTGACGTTAACGTGGAAGGGGACATCGTGAACATGGCCAGGCCTGGCGACAGGGTGATACTCACCGGAGTGGTGAGAGCCGTCCCAGACTACACCCTGGGCCAGGTAAGGACGAGGCTGTTCAGGTCACAGATCGACTGCAACCATGTCGAGGTCAAGGGGAAGGAGCCAGACCAGGTGCTCCTCAGCAAGGAAGACGAAGAGCTGATCAGAAAGATCGCGGCTTCGCCTGACGCGTACGAGCGGCTCGTAAGCTCGATCGCGCCGGTGATCCTCGGACATCAGGCGGAGAAGGAGGCGATCCTGCTCCTCCTGGCCGGGGGGAGCGCCACCTTGCTCCCCGACGGGACCAAGCTGAGAGGGGACATCAACGTGCTCTTTGTCGGCGACCCCGGGACTGGTAAGTCTGAGATGCTGAAGTTCGCGTCGCAGGTCGCACCCAGGGGACTCTACGCGTCAGGGAGGGGGACCACGGCGGCGGGGTTGTCGGCGGCGGTCATACGGGAGAAGAACGTCCTGATGCTCGAAGCGGGCGTGGTGGTGCTGGCCGACCTCGGCATCGCGGCCATCGACGAGTTCGAGAAGATGAAGCCCGAAGACAGGACCGCCCTCCACGAAATGATGGAACAGCAGACAGTCACCATCGCAAAAGGAGGGATCTACGCCACGCTCAACGCCAGGACTTCGATACTCGCGGCATGCAACCCCGTCTTGGGGAGGTACAACCCGTTCCAGAACCTCATCGAGAACATCGGGACGCTCCCGATCCCGCTTCTGACCAGGTTCGACATCATATTCGTGTTCAGGGACCAGCCGTCCCCGGCGGAAGACGAGCGACTGGCCAGCCACATCCTCGCGGTCCATGCGCGTCGGTCGTACACGACCCCGCCGCCGATCGAGTTCGCCCTGCTCAAGAAGTACCTGACCTTTGCCAAGAGGGTCTCTCCCACCCTGACGAAGGGGGCGATGGAGAGGATCAGGGAGTTCTATCTTGAACTGAGGAGGGCGAGCAACGCGGAGGACTCGATCCCTCCCACTCCAAGGACACTGGAGGCGCTGATCAGGGTCTCCACTGCCAGAGCGAGGATACTGCTCAGGGACGAAGTTACGGAGGAGGATGCGCTGGCAGCCATCGCTCTGATGAACAGGATGGTCGAAGACATCCTTACCGACGCGACCACCAAGAAGACAGACTTCGGCATCCAGCTAGGAAAGCCTGCGGGCGAGACGAAGAACCTCCGCTCTGCGCTGGACATACTCAAGGGGATGGAGGGAGCTGAGAAGAAGCCGGTCGAGCGGAAGGCGTTCAAAGACGAGCTTGTGAAGGCGAAGTTCTCCGACGAGGACGCGGAGAAGATGATCAGGACCATGTTCAGGGAAGGGATGGTCTACGAATCCAAGCCAGGTTTCATCCGCAGGTTAGGCAGCTAGGCCGGGAGGTTTACTCATGAGGCTAGAGGAGACCAAGGTCCCTGACGAGCTCCTCCGATACATACTCGGGAAGGGGATATCGGAGCTCTACCCTCCCCAGGAGCAGGCGATCCTTGCCGGACTCCTCGAGGGGAAGAGCCTCGTGGTGTCCTCTCCGACGGCGTCAGGGAAGACCCTGCTCGCGCTGATGGCCGCCTACCTGAAGGGGAAGCAGGGACGGAAGGTCGTGTACCTCGCGCCCCTCAGGGCTCTGGCGTCGGAGAAGTACGCCGAGTTCTCCGACTTTACGAAGTTCGGCTTGAGGACCGCGATCTCGACAGGCGACTACGATTCGAGCGGAGAGTCGCTGGGGAGGTCGGACATCATCGTCCTTACGAATGAAAGGTTCGACTCGGTGATGAGGCACAGGGTCTCCTGGATCAACTCGGTGGGCCTTTTCATCGCCGACGAGGTGCACCTCGCCGGGAACGACAACAGGGGGCCGACGCTCGAGATGATCCTGACCAAGGTTCTTCACCTAGGTCTGGACGCACAGCTCCTCGCCCTTTCCGCCACGATAAGCAACGCCAAGACGATCGGGGAGTGGCTGAGGGCGACGCCGGTCGAGATGGATTGGAGGCCGGTCCCGCTCAGGGAAGGGGTCTACGACTACGGGAGGGTCATATTCGCCGACGGAGAAGAGAGGAACATCCCCAGGTCCACCTATGGAACCCCCATCGACGTCGCGATGGACACGATAAAGGGGGGCGGGCAGTCGTTGATCTTCGCGAGCACGAGGCGAAGGGCGGTCAGCCTCGCGACAAGAGGGGCAGAGCTGACTCAGCGGTTCCTCACCCAGGACGAGAAGAAGGCGGCGGCAGAGGCGTCTAGGAGGATCCTTGGGACAGGGGAGGAGACGAGCCTTAGCAAGCTTCTGGCCGAGGTCGTGGCGAAGGGCTCTGCGTTCCATCACGCGGGGCTCGAGGCAGAACACAGGCGGGTCGTCGAGGAGTACTACAAGGCTCGCGCGATCAAGCTTCTCTCAGCGACCCCGACGCTCTGCCTGCCGGCCGGCGAAGAAGTGTTCGGAAACCCCGCGCCAGTTCAGATTCAAAATATTGCGCCTGGTGGTCGCGTCCTCACCCATGGGAGGAGCTTCGAGAAGGTCATTGGGCCTACGTCAAGACGGTATGAAGGCCCGCTTCTGCGGGTGACTCCGTGGTTCCAACTTCCGATGCGGATGACCCCCGAACACAAAGTGCTGAGGGTGACGCGCGTCCGCCGGTCAACGCACTCTAAGAAGGAGAACAGGCATTGGTGGGCATATTCTGAGCCCGAGTGGACGGAAGCGAAGAACCTGAGTCCGGGCGAGTTGGTCCTGTTCCCGAGAATCAAGGACGAAATGGATGTTGCGGGCTTGCCATTGCCCGCCATCGGGCCTCTGGGGAATCAGACAGGGGCGGTTGGGAAGCACTGGACGCGACTGCAAATCAATCACGTCGAACTGAATCCAGCGACCCTCGAGCAATTCGGACTGTATGTAGCCGAAGGATTCGTCGGTGGCCAGGGCCAGATCTACTTCGCGCTAGGTACGCATGAATCAGACCTTTCCTCCGCGACGACGGCCTGGTTCAAAAGGATGGGCCTTGTCCCGAAGATACAAGACGAGTCGAGGCATAGGAGGAAAGTGTACGCCTGCTCGAAGCAGGTCGCCTCCCTGCTTGCAGAGTTGTTTGGAAAAAGGGCCTCCGAGAAGAGGGTCCCACGCGAATTCATGCTCATGCCGAACAGCAAACTGAACCACTTCATCCGTGGGATGTGGAAGGGAGACGGAAGCGTCAGCAGGTCAGGTCCAAAGACCGCACGATATGACACCACTTCAAGGGTGCTCGCGAAGCAGCTCTTCGCATTGCTAGTGAAGATGGGGTACATGCCCTGCATCAAAGTCAACCACAGGGCAGGCAAGAAGTCAAGTCACGCTCTTGGCATAGTGCATCGGCACGACCTCTACACGGTATCCATATCGGGAGCGCAACACGACAGATTTGTGAGCCGTGTACTTCGCATTCCGGCAAGAACGGGGAATGCGAACCGGACGTTCAATCGGGGCTACATCGACTCCAACTACTACTACATGCCGATCAGAGGAATCGAAGTCGAGGAATATGCGGGGACAGTCCATAATCTCGAAGTGGAAGGGCACTCGAGCTATGTTGGATCTTTCGTGGTCCACAACTCCGCAGGCGTCAACCTCCCCGCGAGGAGGGTCGTGATCGCCGACATGACACGCTACGACGCGGAGCGGGGAGGAAACACCGAGATCTCTGTCCTTGACTACCGACAGATGGCCGGGAGGGCAGGAAGGCCCCAGTATGACGACATAGGCGAGACCGTCATGGTCCCGCCGCCGTCGCAGCCGGCGTCAGACTTCTTGGAGCACTACACTAAGGAGCCGCCCGAGCCGATAAGGTCACGCCTCTCCGATGAATCCGCGATGCGGTCCCACACGCTCGCTACGATAGCCACCGGAAGGGGCCTCTCCAAGGCTGACTTGGACGGGTTGTTCAGGAAGACCCTGCTAGCCATGCAGGTCCGCCCTGAGGAACTGTCAAGGATGACAGAGAAGGCTCTCGGTTACCTCCTCTCGGAAAGGCTGCTCGAGTCGCATGGAGGGCTGTTCTACGCCACGGAGTTCGGGTTGCGGGTTTCGGTCTTGTACGTAGATCCGGTCACCGCGGTCATGTTCAGGGACGCGGTCAGGCGCGCAGAGGCAGGGAGAGACTACACCGCCGGGCTGCTCCACCTGGTGGCGTCTACGCCGGACTTTGAACCCAAGTTCCCACTCAGGACCAAGGACTATGAAGACGGCATGGCTTTCCTCGAAGAACACTCTCAAGAGATGCTGCAAAAGCACACGACGCGCGAGTTCGCCGACTACGACCGAGTGCTCCAGGACATGCGCAGCGTCATGGCGCTTCATGGATGGATAGACGAATGGCGGGAGGAGCAGCTCCTCTCGAGACTGGGGGTGGAGCCTGGAGACATGCACAGGGCCGTCGACAACGCAGACTGGCTGCTTCACGCGCTCGGGGAGCTCTCCAAGCTGTTCAAGATGCCTGACGTTGTCAGGCAGTCTGACATCCTCAGAAGGAGGGTGGCGAGCGGAGTGAGCGCGGAGCTAGTGGAGCTTACTGCGCTGAGCGGCGTGGGCAGGGTCAGGGCGCGGTCGCTGTACTCTGCGGGCTTCAAGACCATGGAGGACATCAAGGAAGCGCCGGCGGAGAAGCTCGCGATGGTTGACAAGGTCGGGACGGCCGTGGCAAGGAAGATCAAGGAGCAGGTGTCCGGGCACTGAGCACCGGTCCCTCGGGCTTCGAGGCAGCCGCCTCCGAGCTGGCGAGGAGGATAGACGCGGCGGTAGCTAGGTCGGTGGAAGGTGAAAACGTGGTTGCAGTTGCGTTTTCGGGCGGACTCGACAGCTCAATCTTGGCGCGCTGCGCGAAGCCGCGGGCGCGGGTCGTCGCGTGCACAGGGTACGCGCCAGGGTCCCTGGACTCGCAGAGGTCTGAGCAGGCGGCATCTCAGCTGGGGGTGGAGCTGGCGAGGGCGGAGCTTACGAGCGAGCGTGTCGTGGGGGAACTCGCAAACGTCGCCCTGCCTTTCGAGCCCACGCTGATGGATAGGAGCCTCTGGTGCCTCTACTCGCTGGTGTCACAGAAGGCGAACGGAGCGGGGGCGAAGGTGATCCTTCTGGGGCAGCTCGCTGACGAACTCTTCGGAGGGTATCAGAAGTACGCTGAGGCGGCCCGGTCCGGCGGCCCGGGTGCAGCCGAACAGATGATGTCGCAGGACTTTCGGGACTACGCCGCCAAGGGGAAGCTAAGGGACGAGGGGGCATGTTCGAGATGGGTGGAGCCCAGGCTCCCCTACGGGGACGCCGAGGTGGTAGACTTCGCGAATTCAATCCCGCTTTCTTTCAAGATCGCGGCCGGGGTTCGTAAGGCGGTTCTGAGGCGGGCGGCGACCTTGCTCGGGGTCCCTGAGGGGGTGGCAAACGCTCCCAAGAAGGCGGCCCAATACAGTTCCGGAGTGCAGAAGCTGGTGGCCGGCTCACGCTTTTAACGCCCAAGATGGCAGCGTCTCTATGATTCCATCGCCGCAACCCAAAGGCAAGCTAGTGGGCTTCAAGCCGCTCCAGGAGAAGTTCAGCTACTACGCCCTTGACGACGGGACGGTGCTCGGGCTGAAGCCCGCAATGGTGAAGGTCTACAGGCTCCAGAACCCGGACAACAGCCCGGCGTTTTCCCCTGACGGGACCCCTGCTTACTTCTATACGACGCAGAACATCACCCAGGTCCTGACTCCCGACGAATACAAGTCGTTCAAGGACGACGACATCACCGAATGAGCGGGTCCCCCTACATTTCATCGGAGGATTCCGCCCTTCTCCGCAGGGCGCTTGAAGGGCGCACTGGCGCCGCATGCCTGGAGATCGGAGCGGGAAACGGAGGGACCCTTGCCGCCCTTTCAAAGAGATACGGCACCGCCGTCGGTACCGACCTGGTCGCACCCGACATGAAAGACTGGTCCGACGCGGCGGACTTCGTTCTCGCAGACCGCGCTTCTTGCTTCAGGGACGGCTTTTTCGACCTTGTCACATTCAACCCGCCATACCTGGCGGGGAAAGGGGCAGGAGATCTCGCAGTCGACGGCGGCGAAGCGCTCGAAGCCCCTAGATCTTTCCTGAGCGAGGCACTGAGGACGGTCAAGGACGACGGGGCGGTCGTGTTTCTGTTGAACCACGAGGCGATAGTAAGTGACTATCAAGACATGTGCCGGAGGAGGGGTTTCGCAATGAGCCTCGTGATTTCAGAGCGGGGGTTCTTTGAAGAGCTGTCTGTCTACGAGGCGTCTCGCCCGGGACTCCGTGACTGAAGCTCAGGGTGTCACTCGGTGACGTCTACCGCAAGCCGCCTGCACCAGGTGCCGGCTTCCCCTTGGTAGTTGGTCTCCTGCCGCACGACCACTGGCCTTCCGAGGCGTGTCCGCAACGCGCCCTGGAAGAACCCTTCGTGGAACGCGCACTCGAACATCTCTCCGGTCCCCTGCAGCTGTCCGCACACAGCACAGTTGGAGATCTGAAGGACAAGGGGATCGCGGTTCTCGACGGTGAGGGACCCGATCCTGTACTCCTGCCAGATCCTTCCGAACTCGGCCAGCATTTGGTCGAGGGACAGGTGAGCGAGCTTGGAAGCAGCCTCACGCCCCACCATCTCCCCAAGCCCGTGCATGACCTGTTTCGAGCCGAGTCCGAGGTAGCTCAGCAACGGGTTTATGCCGGGCGCGAAGTAACCTGCCATTGCTGGATAGTCGCGCCAGAATGACTCTTCGTCCTTCGCCGCCTGGCCTGTCTTTGGCATGGACCGCATTGTCAGCGGCAGGGCGTTAAGCGGCGCCCCTAAGGTCTTAGGGCGCATGGGATGGGCCCACGATTTCCACTTCTGGGAATCGTCTTTCCGCGTTAAATACGCCGCTCGTCCCTAACTGGTTCAACCATGATTCAACAGATAGGACTCGAAGTGAGATTCGAGAACGAGCTGCAACAGGCCGCGAGGGACAACGGGGTGAAACTCTCAGTGGTGGACTGCAAGTCGTTCAACAAGACTGGCATGTCGCTCCTTCTTGAGCTCAGAGGCGAAGAGGAGGCCGTCCGTGCAGCGACCTCACAGATACGGAGGACCAGCGGAGTCAGGCAGGTGGTCGAGGGGGAGAAGGACTCGGATACGAGCCCTCTGCTGGTGGTCATGGATAGGCCTATGATATGCAGGGCTTCCAACGACTCGGCGATCGTCTGTCTCGAGTGTCCGCTCAACTCGGAGACGCGGCCGGCATCTTGGAGATTCATCACCAGGAAGGCGAGCGACTTCCGTCAGATCCTCGCGTATCTGGAAAGCGAAGGGATAGAAACCAAGATAGAGGACATCGCACCGCTGGAAAGGAAGCCTGCTCTGACTGGGAGGCAGAAGGAGATACTGGCCACGGCGATCGCGAGGGGGTACTTTGAGTTTCCAAGGAAGATCAGCCTTACGGGGCTGAGCGGACTGGTGGGAGTCAAGCCCTCGACCCTTAGCGAGATACTAAGGTCGGCCGAGCGCAGGATAATGACGAACGCGCTAGACTTTCCCTTCCAGGACGAGTAGGGCCCGGCCTCCGGTCGGACTGGATGAGGTCGTCAGATTTTGACGAACGGGTGCGCGAGGGCGGCCCTATGGGATGCCCTCGAGGAAACTGAGTCCTGCTTTCTGAGGACCCTTTCAACCGTGTAGGAATAGTGTCCAGTGTCGCTTGTGACCGGCACGCACGACTGATTGGGTCGGGCCCGGACTATTCGTAGGAATAGGCCGCCACGCAGTTTGCATTTGGTAGCAACGAGTAAAGGCGCTGGGTCGTACTGTCGAAGGTCAACGTGTGCGCCCCTTCCTCTGTAGTGACCTTCCCGCTGATAGAAAGCGTTCTGGTGTCAATCACATCGATAACTCCCGGCTCTCCAATCGCGCAGTATAGGTGGCCCATGACAGGGTTCAGCCAGAGCACATCAGGTTCTCCCGAAAGCGGGACGCTCGCGATCTCCTTTCCTTTGAGGAAGTCCAGCGCAACCAGAGACTTGCCGTCGCACGCGACGAATGCGCGCCCCGCGCCCTCGATAGATTCCAGACCATGGGGCCCCGGCACTGAGACCGGGACGAACCTCTTTTCGCTCATCGTTTCAGGGGAGATCAGGGCGACGCCTGGAGGGTCACGAACATTCACGAGGAAGACGTCTAGTTTGCCGTCGTACAGGCACCACCTTGGCCTCCCTCTCAGAGCCAACGACCGGAGCTCTGCCCCTGACGATGGGTCGAACAACCTGGCCTTGTTGTCTTTGACGTCGGCTACCAAAAGGTGTCTCCTGGTGGAGTCCCACGCGAGCCCGTTCGGTCTTGATCCGGCAGATATCTCCCTCTTCTTTCGGTCTGTGCCGACATCGATTACCAGCACCTTCCCTTCTCCCCTCGACGCTGCGAAGACCAGCCCTTCTGACTGGGCGCAGAGGACTCCGCTTGCTTCAGGGCACCCAGGTATGGTGACGGCGTGAGCCATTCTGTTCCCGTCAACGACCTCCACGGTGTTGTTCGCGGTGTGGGCGATGTACATCTTGCCACTCTGGAGGTGGACGTCTGCATGGTCATAGTCTCCTTCACCATGGGGAGGAAGGGGAATCCTAGCAACCTGTCGGAGCATTGTTCTAACGGGTCCCCTCTAGATGTCTATGCCGCGTGCTCCAGCTTGAGCCCTTCATGCAGCCTCTGCTGGCAGTAGCTGTACATGGCGTCATAGAAGGGAAACTGCAGCTTCATGTTCTCAAAGTCATCCTTCGCGACTCCTCTGAAGCCGAGCGCCGCCGCCTCTAGCCCCGGCGACTCCCTTGGCGCGTTCGGGATATTGGCGTCAGCTCCCCTGACTATCTTCGCCAACTCCAGGAGCGCTGGGTCCTTGAGCCCGTACTTCTTGATGATCGCGTCGAAGCTGACCCTTTCTTCCCCGTTCTCCTTGTAGTGCATCAGCTCGGCACCCTGGGTGTCGAAGGGGATCGCGTTCTCCTTCTTTGCCACCTCAAGGACCTTCTCCCTGGGGACGAACAGGAACTCCGCCTGTCGATCAACGAACCTCTTGATGACCCATGGACACGCTATTCTGTCTACCTTCGCCTTCTCTCTTGTTACCCACTTCATAGCAGCTCGGCTACCTAGCTAGGCGGGCTACTTATACAAAACTCGGTCAGTGCCCCCACCATCTCTCGAGTGGTTCCCCGCGGAATGGAGTTAGAGACAGTGCCGTTATGGCTTCTGGTATCACTATCGGAGAGACAGATGGATGGATACGAAATCACCGGAGTCGGATAGGCGAGTCTCAGGCTTCTGGAAGCTGAGGACGGGTACCATCTGCCCTGCCTTGGAGACTGGAAGAGGGCAAGCTTGTAACGGGTCGGTAAGCAGGCATAGGGCCGAGACCAATTGTGAAGGAGTTTATCGAGGATCCTGACTAGAATCGGCTCTGCGTTAGATCAAGGGACGATCGAGCCTCAGACGGAATTGTACGAAACTGGAGGGCTTAACATTCCGATAGGGAAAGGGGTCGGAACGGGTATTCTAACGGATGGGTTCGTGCCTATCGGGAATCGCCCCTTCAAGGGTTGGATACCCTTTGCAGAGCCACCTTGCTGTTCGGCGTAACACGATAACCAACATCCGACTCTACTTCACGTCAGATTATTCCACAGAGAAATGACTCCAAAAGCCATTTAACTCTGCCGACCCCCCTGAAACCGAACATGAAGTACCTTCGTATGATTCCACTCCTAGCAATTCTCGCACTCGCAGTCGTTCCAGCGGCGACCGCCCAGATTGCCAATGTACCGAACTACGGGGTCTCCAACACCCTCTCCCTCAACTGGTCTGGCTATGCTGTGAACATCACCGGCGTCACTTCCGTGTCCGGGACCTTCACGGTCCCCAAGGTCAGCGGCCCATCCTCGGTCGACGGGTCGCCCACCGATGTCAGCGTCTGGGTCGGCATCGACGGATACTCGACCGGGACTGTGGAACAGACAGGCATCTCGGGGAGTTACGGTGCAAGCGGTGCGACCTACTACGCCTGGTGGGAGATGTACCCCCGCGTGTCTATGACCATCCACTCCATGACCGTCTCGGCTGGTGACAGCATCACAGCCAGCGTCGTCTACAACGGCGGTGGGAGCTTCACCCTCTCGATCGCTGACAACACTAACGGCCAGTCCTTCTCGACAACAGTCAGCGCACCTGTGAACGGTCCCGACGCGGCCCAGCGCGGCTCTGCCGAATGGGTAGTGGAGCGTGCGGCTACAATCTCAAATGGGTACCTCACCATCCTCCCCTTGGCCACCTTCGATTCGGCAACCTTCACCCATGCCTCTTTCGCGACCACGGCAGGTCCGTCGACGCTACAGGACGCCGTCGCCAGTTACCCGGCATGCGGACCCTCGCCTTCGTTCGCTCCCTGTTACGACCAGATGACAATGGTCTCGGTCAACTCGGACGGGAGCCTTACGAACCTCGTCTCGGTCACGACGGCTTCCTCGAATTCGTTCACCGTCTCTTGGCTCGCCAACGGCTCCCCGCTCTCCATACCAGGAGTCTACCGTCGATAAATCGAGCAAGTCGGTGGGCATCGTCCGCCGACCCCCATTTTTTGGATTCGGTCTGGGGTTATCGAGAAACTCATAGGACACTCTGTTGTCCAAGTGATACGCATTTTGAGCTTATTTCATAGCGGGCCCGGTGGGATTCGAACCCATGGTCTCCGAGGTCTGGCGACTCTTCAGCTCCGAAGGCTGACGCCTTAATCCGTGCTAGGCTACGGGCCCGAATCGGCACGCGAGAGGGCGGCTAATTAAGACATGAGTCGTGGAATGCTCTCTTCAAACGGGGGATTCAGCAGTCCCCTTTCGGTTATCATCGTTGTGACCAGCTCAGACGGGGTCATGTCGAAGGCGGGGTTCGCTACAGGAATCCCTTCGGGCGCAATCCTCTTCCCGCGGATTCTGACGACCTCTTCCGCCCCTCTTTCTTCGATGGTCACCTGCTCGTGGGCCCTCTGCAGGTCGAAGGTGGAGCGCGGCGCTGCAGGATAGAACGGTATATGGTGCCTCGAGGCGAGGACAGCTTCTTGGTATGTCCCGATCTTGTTGAACACATAACCGTCTTTTGTGATCCTGTCCGCCCCTACGATCACCCTGTCGACCCTCCCCCTGCTCATCATGAGCCCGACCGCTGTGTCGGAGATCAGGGTGCATGATATCTTGTCCCTCACAAGCTCGAAAGCGGTGAGCCTTGCGCCCTGAAGGGCGGGCCGCGTCTCGGGGACGAGGACCTTGACGAGCTTCCCCTGCTCAACCGCGGCGCGAACGACCCCCAGTGCCGTCCCGTACCCGACCGTCGCCAACGCTCCCGCGTTGCACTGCGTAAGCACAGTGTCACCGTCCTTGATGAGACTGGCGCCGTTGGCGCCTAGCTTCCTGTTCACCGCCACGTCTTCTTCCTCCATCGCCTTTACCTCGTCAACAATGGCCTCCCGGGCGCTTTTGACAGAGGCGGCGGACCGGGCCTTGGCCATGATCCTGTCGATCCCCCAGAAGAGGTTCACCGCGGTGGGGCGGGTGGAGCGCAGCAGGGATGCGGCGGACTCGAGTTCGCGCGTGAATTCAGGGAGCCGGGTTGACCTTGAACGGACGGCGGCGAGACCGACCCCCATTGCTGCCGCGACACCGATCGCCGGGGCACCCCTCACGACCATGGTCTTGATGGCAGCAGCGACCTGTTCCGGGCGCTCGTAAGTCACGTAGTAGAATCTGGTGGGCAGGGCCGTCTGGTCTATCATCCTCACCTTCCCTCCTGCCCATGTGACCGTACGCAGAGTGAAGAAGTCGTCCATGACCCTGGTCGGACTCAGACCCGTCTATAGGATTTCCGGGCGCCGCCCAATCATCTTCAAATATAGTGGAAGGCGTCGGGGCGCGAAGACCTTGCAGGACGCTTCCTCCGCCGAAGAGACCGTGGTTCCTTACCGGGGAGTCCTCGAGAAGGGTGCGGTCAAGATCACGGACAAGGACAGGTTCGGGGAGCTCGAGGAGTCAGGCTACGGGTCAAGGGACGGGGGCGAACTGGTGCTGAGGGACTACGAAGCCCTTTACCTGCTTTATGCGCGTAAGCTTGAGCTGAAGGAACGCGGAGGCGCGGACATCGGTTTCGAGAGGCTTGCGGAACTCGCACAGACGAGAGCCGGGGACTCCTGGACAAAGTTCGTCATTTACAGGGACCTGAAGAGCAGGGGTTACATCGTCAGAGATGGATTCGGTTTCGGGACAGACCTGCGGGTGTACGAGAGGGGAGACTACCCCAAGAAACCTGCGAAGTACGTCGTTTTCGCGCTCGATGAGGGGATAGAGAAAGGGATGGCAGAGCTGAGCAAGTCCGTGAAAGAAATGGCAAAGATGGGGAAGGAAGCGATAATCGCCGTCATCGAGAGAAGAGGAGAGGTCATCTATTACAAGGTGAGCAGGGCCAGGTTCTGACCCCCGTTGAACCTCCGCGCCGAACTGGAACTCGTCAGACCGGTGAACTGCGCGATGATCGGTTTCGCGGTGGTGGTAGGAGCTTACGTTTCAAAACCCCCTGCGGTCTCTCCCGTCCAGCTGACGCTTGGCTTCCTGACAGGCTTCTTCATTTGCGCGTATTCGATGGTCGTGAACGACCGGTACGACCTCGAAGTAGACAAGGTCAACCAGCCTGGACGCCCCATACCAAGCGGCAGAGTGTCAGCCTCCGAGGCGGCGGCGATGTCGTACGTGACCCTCGGCGTCGGCCTCGCCTTCGCGGCCCTCTCGTTTGACCTCCTGGCGCTCCTGATCGCGGCGGCATACGCTCTCCTGTCCTGGCTCTACAATGCCCGGGCGAAGAAGACAGGCTTCGCAGGCAACCTGATCGTCGCGTCCTCCCTGGCGATACCGTTCATCTATGGAGGGGCGGTCATGGGGGGTTCGATCGGCGGGTCGTTGCTCCTGATGATGGCCCTGACTGCGTTCTTCTCAGGGGTAGGGAGGGAGGTCGTGAAGGGGATGGCCGACGTAGACGGTGACGCGAAGAGAGACATCAACTCGATAGCCAGGAGCAGAGGCCAAGCCTTTGCCGCCTGGGTAGGCGCGGCGTTCTTCGTCTTCGCCGTATTCACCAGCTGGGTCCCGCTCCTGACCGGGCTCGCGAACGGGATCTACACCATCGGCGTGGTGGTCCCAGACGCGATATTCCTTTTCCTTGCAGCGGCCATCGTCGCGAGGCACGACCCTTCGGGCGCGCACAGGGTCAAGAACATCGCATTGGCGGGAATGACGCTCGGACTGCTTGTGTTCATCGGGGGCGCCCTCTGAAGTTGTGGTCGGAGAGGCACAGGCCGAAGAGCATCGACGAGATGGTGGGCAACGACGAGGGGAGGGCGAAGCTAGCGCTCTGGCTGAAGAAGTGGAAGTCCGGGGGTAAGGCTGCGCTGCTGGTGGGCCCGCCGGGCACCGGGAAGACCACGACGGTCCATCTGATCGCCGAGAAGATGGGCCTCAACCTCATCGAGCTCAACGCAAGCGACACCAGGACGAAGGACAAGCTCGCAAACAGGATCGGAGAGGCGATCGCGAGCACCAGCCTCTTCGGGAGCACGTCTCTCATCTTCCTAGACGAGGTAGACGGCCTAGCCGGGAGGTCTGACTACGGCGCCGTCGATTTCATCAAGGACGCGGTGAAGAATAGCAAGAACCCTGTGGTGATGGCGGCCAACGACCCGGAGTCGGACGAGGTCAGGAAGCTCGGCGCGGCAGTCACCAAGATATTGTTCAGGAGGCCCGAGCAGGAGGTGGTCGAGAAGAGGCTCGAAAGCATCGCGAAGATGGAAGGGCTCCAGGTGGAAAAGGCGGAACTGGCAATGCTGGCGAAGGCGGCCAACGGGGACCTGAGGGCCGCGGTCAACTTCCTCCAGTCAGGGATACCGGCCCAGAAGGACGAGGAGATGACGTCGTCCGAGGCGGTAGACGCTTTCTTCGGCGCGCCTGACGAGAAGACGGCGCTCAGGGCGCTGAGGTCGTACCCTGGGCCGCCGAGGGACAAGCTCAGGGACATCTTCACGGCCGTCGTGAAGTCCAGGGTGCATGAAGAGCGCAAGGCAGCGGCGCTGGACGTCATCTCCAGGGCGGACGTCGTGATGGGGAGGATGATGCGCGGGAAGGACTGGAGGCTACTCAGATACCTTGACCCGATGCTCGCGTCGGAGCTGTGGAGAGTGCTGGGGGACGGCGGTCCGAGATACACTCTCGACGGGGCTCCCTGGCCCCTTCAGGTGAGGATCTGGAACGACTCGAAGAAGCTGAAGGAGATCGCCGGGCTCGCAGCGAAGCGGCTCGGGACCAGCCAGAGAGGCTTTCTTGTCCGTGACATGCCTTACGTCTTGCTTCTGTGTTCCGATGCCAGGTTCAGGGGGGATCTGCTGAGGGGACTTGACCTCGGAGAGAACTACGACCTCTTCCTCGCCAAGGAATCGACCAGGGGCCACAGCCGCTAGCTTTTCGTCACGTCAAGACGCGCCGGCTTCTTTCCAGTCGGCATAGAACCTACTGAGGGCCCCTGCGAGGGGGCTCGCCTGGTCCATCCTGAATATCCTGATCCTGTTGAACCTCTTTTCTGTCAGTATGCCTGCGCCTGTCAGAAACTCCAAGTGCTTGGCCGTGGCGCTGTGCGAGAGCCCCGACCTGCGCATGATCTCAGAGATGTTCAGTTCTCCTGTCTCCAGCATGACGGTAAGGACCTTGGTCCTTCCGTAAGAGGACATCAGCTTCTCAAGCTCTAACGTCGGCGACCATCCCCTTTTCGAGCTCCCCCATCAGCTCCTTGGCCGACACCAAGGAAAGCCCGATCATGGTTGTCCTCCCCCTCATCCCCTTTCCGGAGAGCTGGGCCTCTATGATCCCCTTCCTGGCCAGCTCGTTGACGTCGCTCCACACTTGCGTGTGGCGATATGCGGTCATCCCCTTCCCCTCACAGAGGGCCGAGTAGCTCTTCTCCACTTCCCCTATGGTGACGTAGGTGGAGTCCCCCTTCTTCAGGAGCGCGGAGATGGCCATCAACAGGACCTTCTGATGGGTCGTAAGGTAGGAGAGCTCTTCTTTCCTGAGCTGCGGAGGGAGCGACGCCTTGGCAGACCGTATGTGCTCGGAGAGGACCCTGGGAGACTCCGAGTCGTCGGCGAGCTTCCCTGCCCTCCAGACCAGATCGAGGGCGTAGCGCGCATCTCCATAGGTCCCAGCTATGTCCGCCGCCAGCTGTATGACGTCGTCGTCCAATGCGCCGTCGCTGAAGGCTTCAGCCCGTGAGGCCAGTATGTCGGCCAGTTGCTCCGACGGGTAGCTCTCCAGCTGTATCTCGTTCCACTGCAGCGAGCTCAGAGTGCTCAGGTCTACCTTCTTCAGATAGTCGGTAGTCTTCGAAATTAGCAATGAGGACAGGACCTGGCTCCCCGGAGCCATCTCTCTGAGCCTGGTGATCGTATACAGCGACGATGGGTCAGACAGGACCAGGGAGTCGACTTCGTCGAAGGCTATGATCAGATGCGTCCTGTTGCTCCTGAGCTCCTCCACCAGCGCCGTAAGGAGCTCCTCGAAGCTGTACCCCCTCGTGGGGTAATTCTGGCCAAGCGACTTCAGGGCTTTCACCATTATCGCCTGGAGAGTCCGGTCAATCCTGCAGTTGACGTGCACCGCCTTCACTAGGTTTCCGTAAAGGGTCGCTTTCTTCGGCAGCGACTCCAGTAGCAACTTCTTCGCAATCATGGTCTTTCCCGATCCCACGGGGCCGGTTATCATCACAGTCTGGCTCGCCTTCGACGCGTTCTGGGCGACCCCCTGGAAGTAGAGCTCGAGCTTCTTCAGCTGCGCCTCTCTGTGAGGGATCTGGTGCGGGAGATACTCCTGCAACAATATCGCTTCATCCCTGAAGACCGAACGAGGGCTTGTCATGAGAGAGATAGGCGATTACTCTGTTTCGGTTTATAACGTTGATTATGCACTAGAAAGGATTGCCGGCAGAGGGTTCGTCGAAAGTATTGCGCAAAGGAGAAAAGGGGCGGGCGAAAGATCGGAGCGTTGAAAGCGGTCAGGTTTCACAAGCATGGGGGCCCCGAAGTCCTTCAGTACGAAGAAGCGCCTGACCCTGTCCCAACACCAGACGACGCTGTCATAAGGGTGAAAGCGTGCGCGCTCAACCATCTGGACCTGTGGGCGCGGAACGGCCTCCCGAACGTCCCAATCAAGTTGCCCCACATTTCGGGGAGCGACATCGCAGGGATCGTGGAGTGGGTCCCCCCAGAAGAGAAAGCGTTCTCAAAGGGGGACGAAGTCATCGTCAACCCCGGAGTGGGGTGCGGCAGGTGTGACAGATGCGCGGCGGGGAAGGACGACCAGTGCAAGGACTACACCATCATCGGATATGGTCCTGACGGCGGGTACGCAGAGCTTGTCAGTGTGAGGAGAGACCACCTGCTGAAGAAGCCCCCCGGGATGACCTTTGAAGAGGCAGCTTCTTTCCCTCTTGTGTTCGAGACGGCCTATCACATGCTGAAGACCAAGGCTGACCTCAACGCGGGGGAGACGGTCCTCGTGCTAGCGGCCAACTCCGGAGTGGGCTCGGCCGCTATCCAAGTGGCTAAGCTCTTCGGTGCGAGGGTCATAGCTACAGCAGGCGACCCCGACAAAGCAGAGCGCGCGAAGGAACTGGGCGCCGACGAGGTGATAGACCACTACAAGCAGGACGTGCTCGCGGAGGTCAGGAGGTTGACCGACAGGAGAGGGGTCGACGTGGTGGTAGAGCACGTCGGTAAGGCGACGTGGACTGGGAGCTTGAAGGCGCTCAACAAGGGCGGAAGGCTCGTCACCTGCGGGGCGACCACCGGAGCCGAAGTCTCCACTGACCTGAGATACGTGTTCAACAGGGAGCTCACAATCTACGGTAGCTTCATGGCTGGGATGGGAGAGCTTCCGGAAGTGGTGAAGTTCTTTGACAGAGGGAAGCTCAAGACTGTCGTAGACTCCGTGTTTCCACTCGAGAAAGCCGCAGAGGCTCAGATGAAGATGGAAGGGAGCAGGCACTTCGGCAAGATAGTCCTGAAAGTCTAGACTATCTCGTACGAATGGGTGATCTTCGCCGTAGGCTGGAGGGTGGCCCCGACGCTACAGAACTTCTCGGTGCTGTCGGTTATGGCCTCTTCGACGTACTTTATGTCCAGGTCCACCCCCGACAACAGATACTTGACATGGATAGATGTCCAGGGCTTGGGCAGGCCGTGCTCCGGCCTCTCCCCTGACAGCTGGATCTTCAACGAAAGCAGCTTCTGCTTCCTCTTGTTCAGGATAGCCACTATGTCCATGCCTGTGCAGGCCCCCAATGAGGTGAGCAGAGCCCTCATCGGGCCGATCCCGCGCTGGACGCCTTCGGCAGAGTCATAGACCACGGTATGGCCCGCGTCGTCCGAACCGAGGAAGACGTTACCTTCTTCCCACGTTACCTCAGCCTGCCACCCTTCTTTACTCAACCTTTACCACCAGCGGCCTGGACCTCGAATGGAGCTCCCCCTTGTCTATGAAGCTCCTCCGTCCCCACTTCACCTTCAGGTCGACGACGACCTTGTGCGTTCCACTTCCGAGGACCGACGCAGGGAACGAGAAGTCCTTCTCGACGTCAAGCATCTTGGATTTCGCGTCCTCCACGTTCAGAGGTATCTTCGGAGGGCCCCCGTCCTCTGGGACCACCATCGCCCAGATCCTGTACGGGAGGTCAGGGTCGCGGCTCCAGTAGAAGCTCGCCCTCCTCACCTGCTTCTTGGTCTCCGCAATCCGCTTGGATGAAAGAGCACCCTGGGACTTTACCGAGATGTTGAACGTTAGCCTGAGTATCTTGTCGAAGTCTTCCCAGGCGAGAGTCCAGACATCGGGCTGGAACGATTCGCGGAGCCCGCCTACCACCTTGAAAGAGGCGTTGAGCCTGACGGTATCGCCAGTGGCATACGACTTCTGGTCTGAACTCAGTCGGACCTGGTCAATCTTCGTGGCGGGCCAGGAATAGTCGCCTCGCCTGTTCTTGAGAGACAACGGGAACGGGGCGCCTACGGCTGCCGATTAAAGGTTTGAAGCTCGCGACGTGCGGTCGGACATCCTTGCGGCGACGCTCGCTGCCGGTTCCGATACCGCCACCCTGAAGGAGCAGACCTCATCCCCGTCAGTCAGGCACTGGACTTCGTTCACTTCGAAGTCACGACCGAAGGTGTTGGACATGAAACCCCGTAGGTGCGCCCGGAAAAATGCGCTCCGGCGATGGAGTTTGAGCTTCGCGTTCGACTCGCATTCGAAGAGTTCTTTGGCGTTTATGACCATGGGGAACTCCGAGGACTTCGAACGCTCTATTGAGACGTCAGCGAAACCCAGAGCAGAATATGTGCCGATAAGCTCATCGAGCTGGCTCATAGCGAACTTGGCGCCGAAATCTTCGACGATCTCCTTTGCTGAGTGCCGCCCCATCGCCTCGGCCATCTGGTCGATGATCGTAGCGGCGCCGCTGCCGAAAACCGCCCAGAGCCTGTTCAGCATCTCGTTCATGGCATCGGCCCTCAAGACGACCGCCTTCCTTCCGGCCCACTGGACGGGGAAATGCTGCCTGTCGACCATGAACCCGCTTTCGGCAGCAATGGCCTCCACCGACACGACGACGTCGAGGTCCTGCAGGGCCCTCTTCAGGCCGGTGACCCCGTCTGGAGACTCTGAAACATCTGCGAAGAAGCTCAAGGTCGCCGTCGAAGAGCGACCGGGAGCGGTCATGAAACCGGTGAGCATGTTCACGTTGGAATCGTTGATGACCTGGCTGCACTTCGCCAGGACGCCTTTCTCGTTCTTCAGCCGGATGACAAACTCTGCGAGCTTCTTCCCAGGGGCATGCTCCCAGACTTCTACATCCTTTGGATAACGCATGGTAGCTAATATCTTCCCCGATGCGTATTCCTAATAAAGCCTACTTTTTGGCGCGTCGAAAAGAGAGGTTTCGCACGCCAGACTAGATTCGACGGCTCCAACCCTAAATAACGTATCGGGGGCTGACACCACGATTAGAGCTGGAAGCGCCCCAAAAAGAGAAGCACCCTCACATCCCCGCGCGGAAGATTCTCGACAGGATAGTCCTCGGAGGGAGCGACGGAACGATTGAGGGGCTCGCCACCACCGCGGCTCTGAACGGAGCGGGAGTCGGCTTCAGCACCATCGCCGTCGCAGGGCTCGCCTTCGCCGTGGCAGGGGCCATCTCTATGTTCTTCAGCGCATACCTCTCCCAGAGGTCAGAAAGAGAGTCGGTCAAGATAGACGCGGCCAGAGAGAAGATGGAGATTGAAACCGAGCCTGAGGAAGAGAGGAGCGAGATGGTAGAACTCCTGAAGGGCGAAGGATATGCTGACGAGGAAGTAGATGTGATCATGAAGAGGCTCACCAAGGACAAAGCTCTATGGCTCAGAGAGATGCTTCGGAGGGAGCTCAGAATAAATCCTGAGGACACGAGTTCAGACCAGCTTCCTGGGGCGGCGGCCGCGGGGGTGTCTTTCCTGCTTCTGGCCTTGCTCGCCGTCTCTCCGTATGTCTTTTTGGCAGGGCGGGTCGACGCGCTGACGGCCTCAGTCACCCTCTCGCTCCTCGCGCTGTTCGCCCTCGGGTCGAGGGTGTTCGTCCCGCGGAACTTCAGGCCACTGGCCGGACTGGAGTCGGCAGGGGTCGGGGGCCTGGCGGGGGCAGCCCTCTTTCTGGTAGGGCTTCTTATCTCCAGCCGCTGAAGAGATTCATTAACCGGGGGACGCGGTCTCGCCCTCATGTCGGAAGGAGCGCCTGGCACGGTGCCTGGACCCGTGGAGGAGGTCGGCGTTTCGGCCGGACGGTCCGGAAGGCGCAGGCTTTCACTCATCGCGATGGTGCTGTTGCTCGAGATCGGGATCTTCTTCGCCGGCCTCTTCACGCCGCTCTCGGCGACGACGCGACAGGCTCTCGCCAGTCAGACAGGGTCACAGTTCGGGGGCGTTCAGACGGGAACGACCTCCCAGGTGATACTGTTCATCTTCGGCCACAACCTTCCCATAGCCTTGGCTGAGATGATACCGGTAGGCGGCGCGCTCGTATTCGCCTTCTCGGTGTATAGCACGGGGATTGCGGCCCAGGCTCTGGTGGCCGCGCAGGGGCTTCCAGCGCAATGGGGGGCGGTCATCCTCGCCTTTCCATACTCGCTGGTGGAACTGTCAGCTTACGCGGTCGCCGTCGTGTCAGGTTCATTGGTCTTAGCAGCTTGGCGCGGCCATCGCCTCAGGAAGGAGATGAAGACATTCGCCACTGAGGTGGGAGCCGTCGTCGCCATACTGCTCGTGGCCGCCACCATGGAAACGATCACGGTGAAAGTGTCGGTGTTGCTTGGCCTGGCGCTCTGGCTCCCCACGGGCATCGCACTGGGGACCATAATGGTGGTCGCAAGGAAGGGCCCGAAATGAAACCCAAGTATCTGACATTCGACTGCTATGGCACCCTCGTGGACTGGAGAGCAGGGATAGAGGCTGGCTTGCGCGCTGTCCTAGGCGACGTGGGGTTGGGCGGCCAAGATCTGCTCCAGTCCTACGTGACAGCCGAACGGAAGCAAGAGTCTGGTTACAAGAAGTACAGAGTTGTGCTCCGTGACACAGTCATGTCCATGTCGGCGGTGCTAGGAAAGGAAGTCACACCGCCTGAGGCGGAAGCATTCGCATCGTCGGTGCCAGACTGGCCCGTTTTTCCTGACACCGTAAGGTTCCTTCGGGGGGCTGGTGAGAGAGGCTACCAAAGGTATATCCTCTCCAACGTCGACAACGACCTCCTTCAGGAGACCATCAAGAGGAACGGGTTGGAAGTAGACGGGTTCGTGACTGCCGAGATGATCGGCAGCTACAAGCCGAGGCCGGCGCATTGGCATGAGTTCATGACCAGGACAGGCGCCAAGAAGGAAGAAGTCCTGCACGTAGCCCAGAGTACGTTCCACGACATCGTCCCGACCCAGGGGCTCGGGATAGAATCTGCCTGGGTGAACAGGTATGCGGAGCGGCTCCCGCGGGACGTGTTCCCGACGGTCATCGTGGACAGCCTCGCAAGCCTTTCGCGAATCCTCGAGTGACTGCCTCAATCTGATTCCGGCGGGCACTCGCGGTCGATAGATTACGCCTGGAGGTCCGACCGACGCTTCCTGGAACTTTTATGTCGTGGCCGTGGCCTGGCCCTAACGTGTCGGCGCTTCGTAAGGCCCTAGATCGGGTCGGTTTCAGCGTGATTCCTAGCCGTCACTGTTGGCGTGGCGCCTCTTAAGGAGAGGATTGGTCGATGGGCGCCTGCTATCCTTTTGGGGTGGGCCGAGATGGCATGTGCGTGTCTCTCTTGCGAGCCCATCTTAATGCGAGGGTCGCACTCCAAATCGAAATCCCCTTCGTCGCTCGAGCACTCGCTGGGCCGGTCGCGGATGAGTTTCTTGCGCAGCACGTAACCACGCTCAAAGGCGCGCAGGAAGCGAGAAATCCAGCTCTTGGCATGTCCTGGAAGGGCCCAGTTTGAGAAGGCTACAGAACGGGAAGATCCCGATCGACATCTTAGACAGAGCGGTGCTCAGGTTCGGCGGAAGCAGCTCGGCTGAAGTGATGGTAGGGCCAGAGGCAGGGGTCGATGTCGCAGTCCTAAAGCACGGCGACGGGTTCGTAGTCGTATCCACGGACCCGATAACCGGTGCGTCGGAGGACATCGGCACGTATGCCGTCAGAGTGTGCGCGAACGACGTTGCGACCAGCGGGAACGCACCCCAATTCGCAACCTCAGTGGTGCTCCTTCAGGAAGGAGCGACAGAAGCAGACCTGACCGCCATCACCAAGCAGATTCACGAGGCGGCCGCGGACTCGGGCATCGCCGTCCTTGGGGGACATACCGAAGTCACGCCCGGACTGGCGCGCCCTATAGTAGTGATGACGGTGTTCGCGTTCACGGAGAGATATGTGACATCAGCTGACGCCAGAGCATGGGACACGATACTGATGACGAAGACGGCAGGGATAGAGGGGACGAGCGAACTCGCCAGGGAAAAGACTCTCTCCAAAGTCGTCCCTCAGGCGACCCTGAGAAGGGCCAGGGCTTTGATCGGCAACCTGGATGTCACTCCCGAGGCCATTGCTGCGTTCCGCACTGGAGCAGTTCACGCCATGCATGACTGCACCGAGGGCGGGGTGCTCGGGGCGGTGTACGAGATGTCTCTCGCGTCAGGGTTAGGATTCAACCTGATTGAGGAAGCGGTGCCTGTCAGTCCCGAGACCAGGGAGATATGTGACAGACTGTCGGTCGACCCGCTCCGCCTCATCGGTTCTGGAGCGCTTTTGATCGCGGTCGCTCCCGGATCGGAAGCGACCGTAGCAAGGGCGCTCAAGGGGATATGCAGGGTGACCAAGATAGGGGAGTTCGCACCGAAGGGGAAGAAGCTCCTCAGAAGGGACGGCACTGCTCAGGTGGTAAGGAAGGCCCCTGAAGACGAGCTATGGCGTGTGCTCTCACGTCGCGGAAGACGCGTCTGAGCGGGTCTGAGCGCCCCCGTCCCACTTCACAGAAGAGCGTGTGACCCAGGCGAACTTCTTCTGGAGCGACTTGCTGTACACTTTGGCCCAGTCAAGGCCCACGTAGTCGCACCATGACTTGAACACCCTTGGATCGATGTAGTTCTTCATCGAAGTGTTGAGGTTGTAGGTCTTGGTTCTCTCATAGAAATCTAGCTCGCGTCTGAGCTTGGGTATCCTCTTCGAGTCTCCCTTCGCGATCGCTTCCTGGAGTTTGGCTGCTTTCTTCTGGTGGGATTCTTCCCATGTCTTCGGAGGGGTCCTCTGATGGTTGCAGAATTTGGCAGCCTGCAGATTCGCCTCTTTGGCGTGGTAGAGCTTGTCGAGATCTTCGGCGCCCCTCATGTCAGCCGAACCCAGCGCGTCTTTGGCCGTAGCGGTCGCGTGGAAGGTCCTGAATACCTTGGCCGAGAGTCCCGAGACAATCGATGAGAGGAACTGATTGACCATGCTGGAGCTGACGTTGTGGAAGACATCCTCGCCGGGTTTCTTCCCAGTCATGAAGTCCCTAAGGTTGCGTGAGACTGACGGGGGGACCTTCTCCGACTTGTGCCATGCAACGCTGTCCTTTCCCAGGAACTTGAACTCGGCCATATCTCCGCTCAGAGTGACATGCTCCACTCTGAGCGTGCTCGCCCCTACCGTGTCGGCTTCGTCCTCATCCTTCTCGTCGCCCACCCTCATCCCCAGCCTGTCGATCAGAAAGCATACGGTGGCGACCTGTCTTGTGGTCTCGTCCTTAGAATCAAGCTCCCTCTCGATTCTGGCGCGTATCTTCCTTAGGTTGTCGCCTACTTTCCGGGCGTTGTCATACTTCGCCTTGCTCCTGGACTGCTGGAGCGGAGAGCTCTCATGGAGCCATACGTACTTCTCCTTGTCTGTGAGCTTGTCGATCCACTTCGCCATCCACATCGAGTTATGGTCATTGACAACCCGCTTCCAGTCCCCGGGAGGGACCTTCGCCGACTCTCCGAGGTTGAGGACCACGTCTGAGGGAGTCACCTTGGGCTTCCATTTCCCGCGGAATGGGTGCTCACCCCTACCCATGAACAGCCCCGGGGGCTCGACCATCCAGTTTGCGATGTCCACCTCCTTCCCGTCGAGCAGCGCCTTGCCGAACCTCGCCTTCAGAGACTCGCGCCGCTCCTTCCTCGCGGAAGCGAGAGCCTTCTTCTCTTCCTTTGACATGCCTTCCTTTGCGGCCTTTTCGGCGTCGACCTTCCTGTAGAGGACCGAGAAATCGATGTCTTCGAACTTCGCGCCCTTGCACCAACTTGGGAGCTCGTTGACGAAGTCGCCCATGAAGTTCCTCCTAAAGACAGGATCCTGGACATAGGGCGTGTCCTTCTTCTTCGCGAAGTTGTACGCCATCTCCTCACCCAGTGGCGACAGGGCCACTTCCTTGCCTCTGACTTGGATCGACAGCCCTTCCGGCTGGTATGGGTCTGGGAAGTTCACCCCATTGTGAGACAGGGTCGTCCAGTAGGCGGTCATGAATCGGGTAAGTCGGATTCGACCTTCCGTCTATTTAAAAATCGTTGGCCTCTGGGAAGCCGCCAGGATGATTGAAATACGCGGAAGGGAGCGCTGACTCGAGGAACATGTGGATAGACTTCGAAGAGTCAGAAAGCCTCCAGCTGAAGGACCCGGCCATGCTTGTCGCGCTTTCTACCTCGATGCCCCAGTACAGGGCCCTATACTCGCAGGCGCGCGAACTGGCGGATTACATGCTCAAGAAGTTGCAGACAGTGAAGGTGGGAACCGTTAGGTCCTCCGCGTTCCCCCCTGAGGTCCTTGTCAGGGAGGGGGGAGTCTCTTCACTTCCGGAGTCCGGGGTGTACCTCGTGCGAGGGAGGCGCGACATCCTCCTCGTCGCCGGAGACACGAGCCCTATGGACGAGCAGTACGAGTTCGCCCAGTTTATCCTCGGCAAAGGGAAGGAAGCAGGGGTGAAGGAGCTGTTTTCAATCGGTGCCCGCTGGGCGGAGAACCCTGTCCCCCCAGAAGCCGAGCCCCAGGCATCGGGATTTTCGACAGACTCTGCGGGCGTCGCGATGCTAGAGAAGCACGGGGTAAAGATCATCGGTGAAGAGCCAGCACCGTTCTTCGCGTCTATCGTAGTGGCGATGGCGAAGGACTACGGCATCAGAGGATACAAACTGTCGGTGGACCACGGCGAGCCCAGCCCGCACACGAGGTCGGTGATCAAGCTGCTGGAGGTGCTGGGTGAGTTGGCGGGCTTCGACATAGATCTGACGGAACTCAGGTCGAAGGCGCTTCCCGTCGCACCACCTTCCCGTTCGCCGAACAGCTCGATCTATCACTAGCTGTAGACGGTGTCGGCTTCGTTCTCAAGAGCGTCCAGCTCGGGACCGAACCCCCAGCTCCGGGCTAACGAGTCTGCCTCCAGTTCCCTTGACTTGGAGGCACGTGGGCCCGCGTGCTCGTTCAGCCAGGCGTGGGCCAGCTCGTGCGCCATGACTCCTGCGGCGGCCCGGTCGGAGAGCTCGTCAAGCAGCAGCGAATAGAAGCGCATGGTCTGAAAGGGGGGCGCACCGCCCTTGCCCGGGACATAGCTGGTGAGCCCTACGACGGTACCGGACCGCCCCCTTTCCAAGGAGACCGACCTTACTGTCGTGACGGCTGACGTGCCGATCCGGGGCCTTGACGCGGCTGCGAGGAAGAGGCGGGTGAACCTTTCGTCCGTGGAGACGAGCTCGAACCAGCCTCCCAATATGCCCGGAAGCCCGCGGACTAGCGACTCCGGTCACGAGCCCTTCGCGAGACGTCGCCCAAGGATAGCGAAAGCCAAGCCGACCCAATACGGCAGGTAAGAGAGCACCGGCGAGAGCCCGCCGAGCCTGAAGACGGCGTAGCCGAACCCTAGCACCAGGCTCAGGAACCCTGCCCCGCCGCCAAGCCAGATTAGCGTTCTCCCGACGGTAGAGTGCCGTATGAGGATCGTGAATCCCCCGGCCATCACGGTGATGCCCCCCAAGGCCATCAGCAGTTCAAGGACGGTGATCGCCAGAACGGTAGCGCTCAACTCCGTTCCGCTCAAGAAGTCTGAGAGGCGAGGCACCGCATACCCCAGCGCGGTGTAGAGGACCCCCTTCGACGCGTATCCGCTCGTGAACATGAGCAACCCCCCGACCAAAGCAAGAGTGCCCGCAAGATATGCCCTGAAGACCACGCTTTGGCAATCCACGATGCACATAGAATAGCCTTACGATTTGCGGGGACGAATTCCTCCAGCACCGAGATGTTTATTGCGCGGTGTAGGGCGATGAAGGTAATGCGAGCCGCGAACACGGACAAGTCTCTTCAGAACACGTTGGAGTGGGCTCTTGACAGGATGAAGCAGAAGGGATACGTAGTAAGGTCCAAGGTCACTCTTGATGTAGAGCCCAACCTCGCGATCATGGGTTACGCAAGAAAGGAAGGCGAGACCCACAGGATAATGATATCAGAGTGGGCGTTGGACTCTGAGATGCTTGGCGGCCTCGTACTTCACGAGCTGTCGCACGTCTACTACACAGAGAAGGGGGCGAGCTCGCACAATAACGAGATACTCGAGGAGGTCATAGGGGAGCTGAGGGAAAGAGACGGCCTCAGAGCCAAGGAGACAGAGTACCTGATAGACGCCTTCAATCACTTGCAGAACATAATGGTTGACGACATCGTTTTCGCCGTGATGGGCGATAAAGAGAGGGAGATGACGAAGAGGTTCTTCTCGGAATGGGTCTCCGATAGGCCGACCGGTGACCCCGTGACGGACGCGGGGCTCCTGTGCAGGAACGCCTTCGCCGTGGCCTCTCTGAAAAGACGGTCTCTTTTTGAGAAAGGCAACGACATGTTCTACAGGAACGCTTCTTTCATGACGGCGTTCGGGACGAAGTCTGAGCAGGACTTCGAATGGATGGAAGGCTTCCTCGAGAAGGCTGATGTGGAGTGGGGGGCAGAGAAGTTCAGGGAGGCATTGGAGGCGTACTTCGACAAGATCCTCTCTCTGATGAGATCATCGTCCAAGCTGGACGACCTGAGATAGTCGGAAGGCCCGCAGCGAAGTGACTTCAAGAGCAAAGCTTGCCGTCGCCGTGGTCCTAGCAGGTGCGGTCATATTCGGCCTCTACATAGGATACCTAGCATTTGCAAACGACAGCTTCCCGTCCCAGACGAGGCCCTTCGGGGACTACGCACAGGTGACCTCGACAGTATTCAACGGGACGGAGTTTGCGGTGACCCTGAATTGGCAGAACAGCTCCGCCCTCCCTCTTTACACCCAGCTGACGTCATCCTCGACCGACGCGGCCAACACACCTGTGTGCAACGTTGGACTGACGACGGTCAGCAAGGGACAATCTATCTTCATGCCTTTCGCCATAACTCCCACTTCGGCGTCGGTTTCAAACGCCGACCTATCGATAGCCGTGAAGTCGCTTTCGACAGGGTCAGAATTCACCATCGTCTACAGTTTCCCCCCGGTCTCCGCCTCGAACGTCGTGATCACACCGTCGGACATCTCATGCTCGCAGGGGCCGAGCATAGAGTGAAAGTCCTAGGACGCGGCGATTTGGGTTTGGGGCAAGGCAGACTAACGAAAGGGAGGGGTTTGCTTGCCCGTGCAGGGGAACCTGAGGCGCTCCTGCCCCGAGAGTCCATGAGTTAGCGGTTCAGCCGGATCCAAGAAGCGATTTCAGAGCCATCGCGGTGAGGGCATAGTTCACGAGATACATCCCCACGCAGATGGGGCAGAGCACGTGAATGATCCCCAGCTCCACATACCAGAGGTAGAGCGTGAATATGTTGCCCACCATAAGCAGCGGAAAGAGCACCTCACCGTTCAGGGCGCCTCTCTTCTTTCCGAACCAAACACCGAGGACGACCATGAGGGGGAACCAGACCAGCCCCAAGACGTAGAGAGGGAGCCCGTTCGAGTGGGGCGGGAGAGTCGCGTATCCGCTCGCGAAGACGCTGGCGCAGGAGAAGAACGGGTTGATGTTTGTGAAGACACTGCACGCGTTGGAACCTGGGCCAGTGTACGCAGTGAACTCATCATAGCCGTGGTAGACCGCGATGACCAGGCCCACGAGGGCCAGCGCGACGAATGCCTTACTCAGTCTGTCCAACGGAGCTCAGACGCCACCCCTGGGACGACCAGTGACGACACGGAAGAGGCAGGAGACGGAGAGTAGCTGATTGTCTCGGTCCCATAACTCTGGGTGCAGACTGAGGCAGGTGTATCTCCGGTCACGACGCAGATCGACGAAATCAGGTAGTTCGCGGCTCCGTCGATCATCTGTGCGACTCCGCTGTTCGGGTTGTCTAGCTGTGACGCTATCTGGGTCCAGTTCATCCCGACGATGTTAGGCGAGCCGCTCCCCGCCACGTCCGAAAGCACGAATTGAGCACCACAGTTCACCGCATATTTGTTGGCGATGTCTACAAACGGTATGCCCCCGTTCTGTCCTGATGCGGAGCAGGTGTCGTATTGGGAGACAAGAGTCTGCTGTTCAGCCGTGAGCGTTTGTATCACCTGGCTCTCGCCACCCCTGCCGAACTCCTCCACCGGGACGAAGGTGACGTAGTTGCTGGTGTAGGTGGCGTTGGCGAATGTGAAAGTGGGGGTGTCGGGGTTTACATCTGTGCTAGATGAGAGCATGTATTCGAGACCCTGGAAGCTCCCGAAGTGCGACAGGGCGACAATGAGAGCCCAGCGTTCGATGGCGCAGTATGGACAGAATTCCCCCCCGACGTAGAGGATCTCGGGTTTTCCACCCGAGGTAAGAGTAGACCCGGAGATTCTGGCAGGTGGACTGACCCCCGAAGGTGTCCCCACGGCGTTGAGAGTCGAGTCGCTCACGCCCGTTATCTGCTGAAGGAGCGAGCTTGGGACAGGCTGGCCGATGTACTTCGTTTCTGGATTGTTTCCAAGGGCGGCCACGAAGTAGACCACCACCAGCAGGGCGATCATCACGGCAGCCACCGAAATCCAGAGGATACGCCTCCGCCTTTGACGCGCCTTCAGGTTTGCCCTGATGCTCAAACGAACGCAGACGCCCCTTGAGGGTAGATAAGCTGTGATGCCCGACGGGAAGCTTAGCCTAGGTACCGGTTATCGGCTGAATCGGAAGAGGTTCGCCGTGCTCTCCGGCAGCGCAACCGCATCCCTGGACGTGACCTCCGCGCCTTAGAGTTCCACGATAGAGCCCGGCCTCGAGCTTCTTTCCTGTCTTGGCTTCCCAGGTTTCGATGGGCATACCGTACTTCTGCTGTATCCTGTCCCTGTACCACTCTGGGATCACGTTGAAGCTGCAGAACGGGATGATCCTCAGGTCAGGGGTCAGATAGTGGATGTCGCAACGCTGGAGCCTCTCTTCATCCTGGTTGTACTTGTCCTGGAAGTGCATCATTCCAAGGAACATGCTCTTCAGGTGGAACTGGCCGACCGACGAGTAGTCGTGCTTGACTAGCGCGTCTGTAAGTAGCTTCGCGAAGCTGAGGCTCTTGGGCTGCTTCTCTTTGTTCACGAAAGAAGTGATCTGAGTCAGCACCTTCGCGGCAACGATGTATCTGTTGGTGCCCGAGTAGATTTCCTCGCTCTTCTCGTCCAAGTATTCGATGAGGCCAGGGATGTCCACGAACTCTGGGAGCGGGACCAGCCTCCTCTTGTCTGGGTCGTTGAACACATACGTCCCTGCGCCACAGGCGAAGTGTATCGAGAGCTCATACTGCTCTTTCTTTGTGAACGCCTCGATGAACCCTGTCACAGGAGAGCAAGACGGCACCGGGAACCAACCATCCTTCGTGATCATGCCGTTGGTCTGCTCCTCGATCCGCTCGATGCAATCGGGGATGGTAATCCTGTACTTCGCTCTCTCTGTCTTCGTCAGCCTGCCTGTCAGCGACACAGGCTGGAAGTTCACCGCGTGAACCGTGTCAATGTTGTTCTGCCCAAACCGGATGATGTCGCCGAGCTCGTGGTCGTTGATCGACTTTATGACGGTCGGGACGAGGACGACGCCTACGCCCACTTTTCGGCAGGCGTCTATGGCATACGGCGCCTCCCAGTGGTTCTTGGGATTGGTCTTGGGCGTCACGCCGTCGAAGCTCATGTAGAGGTTGGAGACACCCGCTTCCTTCAGCCTCTTGGCGAGGCCCGGATTCAGAGCGAGGTTGATGCCGTTGGTGTTCAGCTGGATATGGTCGACACCCTCCTCCTTGAGTATCTTGATTATGGTCGGGAGGTCTTCGCGGATGGTCGGTTCTCCGCCAGTGATCTGGACTGAATTGCCAGCGACAGGCCTCTCTGCCTTCAGCGAGCGTCCCATCTCCCTGACCTGGTCGAGCGTGGGCTCGTAGACGTAAGCCCCCTCGAGGCCCTTCTTGACGTAGAAGAAACAGTACCAGCAGGTAAGGTCACACCTGTTCGTCACGATGATGTTAGAGAGCCCAGTATGCGAAAGGTGGTTCGAACAGAGACCGCAGTTCGCCGGGCAGGAGCATACGTCCATCGGGACGTTAGCCGCGTGGGTCCCTTTCCCGTCCTTCCAATAACGTGAAAACTTGCTGTACATCTCGTAGGAGCCGAAGTAGAGCTCTTCTGTCTCCCCGTGTTCAGGGCAGGTCTTCGTCATCCATACCTTGCTCTCCCTCTCGAAGACAATAGCTGGGAGGATCCGGTTGCAGTCTGGACAGATGGACTGCGTCTGGCGGATGAAGTTCCCCTTGGATACTTCTTTCTTGAGTTCTAGGCTTACGTCTGCGATTTGTGCCATCAGGATATCGCTTAGTTTCTGCCTCCCCTCCAGCGGATATAAGCATTTTAACTTTACAGAGGGTGAAAAGTTAAGACATGGCCCGCGTGTCCCCGTGTGGATGGGCCCATTGGAAGCCGGCAACCGCGATCATCTTCGTCCCGGAGGCCATGACAAGGAGCACTTCACGCTCGGAGGGAAGGACCCGCTCCTTCGGCTTTCTGGCTCCCTAAAGGACCGAGAGCATGGCGCTCCCACTCTGACACGAGCCGTCGGTGCTGGGGCCGGGGTTCAGGCGTTTGGAGCCTTTCCGAGTTGAGCCTGAGCGAACGCGCTGGAGAGTCACTGGAGGGGCTCGGGCTCACCGGGAGCGAAGTGAAAGCGTACGTCGCCCTCCTCCGCGGGGGCACGATGACAGCCAGCGACATCAGCAGGGAGGCAAGGATACCTTACTCGAAGGTCTACGATGCTCTCGAGTCTCTCCACACACGGGGTCTGGTGGAGGTGCAGAAGAGCAGGCCGATAGTCTACACCGCCAAGCCGCCCGACGTCGCGCTCGAAGAGCTCAGGTCCAGGCAGGAGACCGAGAGGAAAGAGAAGGAGCAGGTCGCTCTCGAAGAGCTCATGGGGATTTATGTCAGCAGAGGGGAGCAAGAGAAGCCCGATATCTGGATCATGCGGGGGACGAACGAGATACTCTCAAGGGTCAAAAATCTCCTTCTGAACTGCAGGACCGAGCTCCTTATCGCTCTGCCTGCGCAGCTTGCTCTGTTCACCGAGAGGATCGAGCCGCTCATGGCCGCGTTGAAGGAGAGGGGGGCGAAGGTTCTGATTCTCACCTCTCCTGACCTCCCCAAGGATGCGACGGAACAGCTTGCGAAGTATGCTGAGGTGAGGACTAGGAAGACCATGTATGGCGGGGGACTCATCTCCGACTCCAGAGAGGTGGTGCTCCTGCTAGGCGGTGGGGAACAGGGAGGGCTCCCTCTCGCGATCTGGGCGTCCCACCACGGCCTGGCGAGCTTCGCCAAGGATTATTTCGAATTCCTTTGGGACTCCACGGGGACCACCAAGGTTTGAGCGGCCGATTGAGAGCAGAACCGAAGGATCTCGACGACCTGGTAAAGAGGCTTGGATCCGAGGCTGGCCTCTCGCATGACGAAGCGCTGTTGTATCTCAGGCTGCTCCGAGACGGCCAGCTTCCGGCCTCGGAGGCGGGGAAGGCAGCGACTCTCTTGGACCGGGGGATGGCCATCGTCTCAGGAGATGGGAAGCGGGTGATACCTGTTCACCCGCGCCTCGGGATAGCCAACCACTACAGGACGTGGAGGGAGGCGATGGTGAAGGAGATCAACGAAAGGCGCATGAGAGTCGACAAGCTGATACTGGAGCTTATACCGGTCTACGAGGCCGCAACGGACAAAAGCATGGGGAAGGGGGGCGGGTAAGCCTTGGCAGACGAGAAACATGAGCACGAGATTGTGTTTATTGGCATGGTCAACATCAATCGTGACAACTACCTTCAGGGCGTAGTGGACGTCTGGAGGTGCAGGAGCTGCAAAGAGCTCTTCTGCGACGACAAAAGATACGGAGAGCCTCTCAAGGCGAGCGTAGGGTTCGAGACGATTCCGGGCGATGAGGAGTGGGCGGTCCTGACGTGCACGACGTTGAAGGACGTCTACATGAACAGCCTCGGCGCCAAACCGGGGAAGAAGATAACACACACCTGCCGTGACGGCCAGGTCGTCGAGCTAGTGGTGGGGAAGGACTTCTCACTCACCCCCAAGACGCAGAACCCGATACACCGGTTGTACTTAGTGAAGGACAACGTCAACAAGAACATCGAGGCAGGATACTACAGGCTGACGATGGCGAGATGACGTCGGCCGTCCGCAGGGTGGCTGGCGGGGCGTCTCTTTTGGAAGCTGTCTGGGTTGGCTATTTCCTGTCTCTGACATCGGTCCCTTCTTCCTGTCCACTGACCGGGTGCCCAGGGTTGCAGCTGAGCCCTCTCTACGGAGATGCGCTCATCGTGCTTGCCATCACCCTCTTCGCCGACGGCATGCTTGGACTATGGGGAGCCGTCGTGGCTTACAGGGTGGGCGCGGTGTTGACGGCCGCAGCTTCAGCGCTGATGGCTGTTTCCGCATGGGCCTACTACGGATACCCATATCCGGCAAGCTGGATCCTCGTCGGAGCAGCGGGCGCCGTGTTAGGAGCGGTTGGGTGCATGGCCAACATCCTTGCTGCCCGAGGAGGAACCGGAATCTCAGAGCAGGCGAACCCGATGAACCTCCCCGTCTTCGGCTAGACCCTGAAGTTCCTGAACATACCGCTATCTGAGATCGTCTGGACATCCAGCCTAAGGCGGGGTAGGTCGATGCCCGCCACTTCAGCGCGGGAGGATTGCAACAGAGGCTGAGACCGCAACAAGACGCCCATGGCCACCTTACCTTCGTTCCTTTGATGATGGACGAAAGCCGCACAAACGAGGATCACTCCCTGCAACAGCCTCTTCTCATCCCCTTGCTTCGTCTTCCACACCCCTTCCAACACTTCATGGCACTCCCAGTAACGCTCAGCGTTGAACAGCTCCCTCGCCTCGGAGTACAGCGCATCTTCCGGCCGGTATGGCAACGGGACGTTGAGGTCCCTCGTGAACTCGACCTTGGCCAACGGCTCAACTGCGGCTAAGAAAAGTAGGAAGTCATCCTTCTCTTTGCAGAACACGTCCAGTTCCAATGCGCCATAGGAAGTCCACTTAGGGTTCCGCGGATCTGCTCCGAGGGTACCGGCGATGGCTCGAACCGCCGCGGTAAGGCGTTCAGTGGGGACCCCCGTGGCCTTCAGCCGGACCAGGAACCTCATCGGGCGCTGGCCGATCTGCAGTCCCCTGCCCTTGAGAAGCGGGTTCCCGACTCAAAATCGTCCTCATCTAGTGTCAGACGGCTGTTTCCGGTCATTACCCAGAGGCACAATGCTTCAACAGACACCTTAGGCTTTTCGGCCTCCCCTGTCCCATGAGACGGGAATCATTTTATAACCAGAGGGGCGCGGCGCGGTTTCAGGCGCCCGGTCGTGGTCGAGCTAGATCTTACGTGCAATCTGGAGGGTTTCAGAAGGTTCCTTATCGGGAGCACTTGCCGAAGCTTCATCCCCGAGTCCTATCTACGCGACCCCGAGGTGTTTCCGGAGAAGGCAGGAGACACAGGCTCCATCTACGTCGAAGCCGTCGATAAGGTGGACCTCAAGAAGATCCGGGACATCACGTTCATCAACGCGAAGGACGTTCTGGGCATCATCTACACATCAAAAAGCGGGAATACAAAGCTGAAGTGGCGACAGCTCAGAGGGCGGATAGGCCGCCTTTCGGGCGACGCCTCTGCCAATTCTCTAGTCAACCTCTCCATGTCCAGGATACTTTCACCGGAGGATGTGGAAGCGATAATGGCGAACGAAGGGGCTCAGGGCGAAGCAGCGCTCGCTGAGGGAACGGAAGGCACTGCGCCTGAGCAGACCCAACCGAACACCGACGCTCCGGCATAGCCGCGGCTAACACGGAGCAGGTCTGCCTCAAACCGGAGACGCTTAGTTTATACCCGCGAAGATGGAGCGAGCCACGGATTGGGGAGAGTCAAGGTAAACAGGATCAGTGGCGTGACAGACCCGCTTACAGGCTTGCCGGCGAAGCAGATTGAGCTGGTGGAGGTCAGAGACGCCCGCAGACCAGAGATGTTCCCAGCGAATGACGAAGCCAGGGTGGTACAGGGAATGATCTCACAGCTGCAGTCGATGGGACTCATGCCTCAGATGCGAGAGATCGGCTTCTCCAAGGTAGTCATGACACTGACCGAGTCTGAGTATGACATGCTTGGCATTCGGCTCGATGTCAATGAGATCTACGACCTCGACATACGCAACGGCTCTCTAACGCTCAAGAAGATTACCGAAGGGACATAGTGCGGTCGGATGGGTGGATCTGTCAAGGTAGGGGACAAGGCCCCAGACTTTACGCTCCGTGGGCAGGATGGCCACATGGTGTCACTGCACGACTACGCGGGCTCGAAGAATGTCGTGATCTACTTCTATCCGAAGGACTTCACCGCAGGCTGCACCACCGAGACCAGGGCGTTCAGCGAGAACTACCAAGCCCTGCTCGATATGGGGGCCGAAGTCCTAGGGGTGAGCTCAGACTCGGCGGAGACGCACGGCAGCTTCGCCCTGCAGTGCGGGGCCAGGTTCCCCCTACTCGAAGACTCCGGCGGGACCGTCAGGGCCGCATACGGAGCGAAGTCATCCTTCGGACTTATCCCCGGCCGGGTTACATATGTGATTGACAAGCAGGGAACGGTCAGGCACGTCTTCTCGTCACAGCTGAAGCCGAAACAGCACATTTCCGAAGCAATCGAGGCCCTGAAAGCCATCTCCGAGTAGAGGCGTCACTACATCCCGTCAACGCTTAAAGTCGCATGGCGGTACTTTCGTCTCGGCGCTCCCAGATGAAACCCGGCCCCGAAGGCGCGGTACGAAGGCACGTCACGGACGGTCTCCTCCTCTTCATCCTAGTCTTCGTCACTTTTGCAGTAAGCGTCAATGCGTTCTGGGCAACCGATCACGCAACGTCCTTGACACAGCTTGACTACGCCCTGTTCAGCCAGCGCTCGGTCGCCCTCGGACATGCGAGCAGCGTGCCGCCATGGTCAGTGGACGACTTCCATTACGGAGGTCAGAACTATTCCGCCCTTGCCCCCGGGACGGCGTTCTTCGCTCTCCCTTTCGCAGCCCTGGCGTTCACGCTCGCCGGCGGCTACACCGCTTACGGGCCGGTGCTCCTGCTGACTGAGACCTTCGTGTCTCTGGCTGGCGCTCTCGCGGCATATGTGGTATACAAGATATGCGACCTGTACTTCAGGCGCTCCACCTCCATCTTCGTGGGCCTGGCTTTCGCCTTCTCCACCGTCTGCTGGCCGTTCGCGACCTACTTCTTCCAGAGCGACGTCTCCGCTCTTTTTGTCCTCTCAGCCATCTACTTTGCGATCAGAGCCAACCGAACAGATAATGGCAACCTCCTCCTGATAGCCTCGGGCCTTGCCGTTGGCGCGGCGTTTACGGTGGACTACGTCAACGCTATAATCACACCCATCTTGCTCGGCTTCATCCTCATCCGAAAGGGAAGAAAGTGGCGGGCGACGCTCGCTTCAGCAGGTGCCCTGTTGCTGGGGGCCCTCCCGGGGGCCGCCGCCATAGCACTCTACAATCATGCGATCTTCGGCAACCCTTTCATGACGACAGAGGGTGCTTATCTGGGCAGGTCCCTTCTTGGCGAGTTCTCTACGCCTTTGCTCTACGGCCTTTCCTTGAACCTCGTCAGCCTCTCCCGGGGCGTGTTCGCGTTCGCGCCGTTCGCAGTTCTGGGGGTCCTAGGGTTCGTGGACGGAATCAGGTCGAAGGGAGCCAGAAGGGAGATGCTCCTCATGCTTGCAGTGTTTCTCGGAGTGCTCCTTCCGTATTCCGCCTGGTACGACCCCCAAGGGGGACTTTCCTTCGGGCCGAGGTTCTTGGTCGCAGGGATCCCTTTCCTCTTGGTCCCGTCAGGGTACATAATCGAGCAGGTCAGAGGACGGAGAGAAGTGCTCATCTATGGCGTGTATGGAGTCGGCGCACTAATCAACGGGATGGCCGCCTTCGTCACCGCCGTGCCGCCTCTGACCAACTTTGACGTGTCTCCGTTCCTCACTTACGTCGTACCGAACTTCGTGAAGGGGAACTTCGACAGCCTGTGGGCGAGTTATGTCGGTAGCAGCTTGGCCGTGGGCGCACTACTGGTCGCAGTTGTGGGCATTGCCCTGCCAATCTCGTGGATAGTAAGAGTAAGGCGAAGGGAACTGAAGAGCATTGAAGCGCCAAAGCCCCGGCCGGCGCCTGGCATCGCAAGGGCGTCGACGGGTTCCGGGCTCGTGTCTCACGGCGTCCTGACCACCCCGGAGTCGCCTCGTCCGTCGGGAGACACCCCGCGGGCGACCGCTGGTTTCGAGAAATTCTCATTAAGGGAAGGTTTGACCGACCAGCCCAAGAGTGAGCAGCTAGACCGAGCTCTGCGGCCTTGATCCAGTGGTTAGGATAGTGGCTTCCCATTCACGCGAGGAGACAGCCACTTGCGCGGGTTCGAATCCCGCAGGCCGCACCATTGTTCAATGGTACTCCTCGCTTTCCAAATCCCTTAAACGAGTCCATGGAAGGCTGAGTCTGGAATGAGCGAACAGCTCCTCATGAAGCTCGCACCTAGGCTGAACCGGCTGGACGAGGGAGCGTATGAAAGGGCATACAGGGTAAAGAGCGGTTCGGCCAGGACTGCCATCCATCAGCTGGTCGCCGACCTGTTGGACTCATTGGGCGTAGGCTATAGAGAGAACGTGCCTGTCCCGCTCGCACGTGGAATACGAGCAGACTTCCGAGTGAACAACGCGTACGTCTTCGTCGAGCCTGGTTTCGATAGGCTTCAGCTGAAGCGGCTCCTTGCGTCAAAGGTAGACTGCGTCATCGTAAGGAAGGATTCGCATAGGAGCGACAGGTTCGACCACGGCATCCGGGTGCTTGGCCTTGGCGAGGAGGGGGACCTCCAGACCATTTTCCTCGATGACCCTTCCTTCAACTTCGACTATGCCCACATCCTCCCGAAGACAGAGAAGTGTTCGGTCATGCACGGGCACACGTCCAGCGTCCTTGTAGAGGTGATCGGGAAGCCAATCGAGGGGATGGTGGTCGATTTCGCGAGGGCGAAGCAAATCGTGAAAGACGCCGTGAAGAGCTTGGACCACAAGTTATTCATCAACGAAAAGTATGTCACGTCGGTCGGCCCCAGGGCAGTCTCGCTCAGGTTTGAGACAGTCCACGGAGAATTTGCGATCAAGGCGCCAAAGCAGACCGCAGTCCTGATGAAGGGAGAGGCTACGGTGGAGAACCTCGCCAGGGAGGTACTCACCAGGGTCGCGCCAGAGATGCCATCCAACGTGACTTCTGTGGGCGTCTACGTGTATGAGGGGCTCAACAAGGGGAGCCACATACTTGCAAAGCTTCATGGGGACGGTGCCAACCGCGCACGAAAGAAGCCATAGTGCTCCTGTCCGGCGGCATAGATTCCGCTACGGCGCTCTTTCTCTGTCAGGGAAGGTACTCGGTCAGAGCCCTGACCTTCGAATACCACGGGATAGCGGACCGGGAACTGGAGTCCGCGAAGGCGATAGCTGACTTCGCCGGAGTTACAGAACACAGAAGGGTAAGGCTCCCCGACCTCAGGGAGGCAGGCGACATCCGGGGAGCGAAGTTCGGGGGGCTCCCCCCGACCTACATACCCCTAAGAAACTCCATTTTCTACTCCTTCGCTGCGTCGTATGCCGAGGAAGTCGGCGCATCTGCCGTCGTGGGCGGGCACAACAAGGACGACAGCGAAGTCTTCGAGGATGTAAGCTCAGAGTTCTTCACGCTCCTCCGGGGTGCCCTCTCCGCGGGCTCCGCTCTGTTGAGGAAAAAGAGGTTCGAGATAATCAGGCCGTTGAAGGCGAAGAGGAAAGCCGAGGTGGTGAAGCTCGCAGCTTCCCTCGGGGTGCCACTGGAGCTCACGTGGAGCTGCCACCGGGACGGGCCCTCCCACTGCTGGAGATGCCCCGGCTGCCAGGCCAGGGCAAGCTCGTTCGTCAACGCAAGGGTTCAGGACCCCCTCTCTGTAGGACCAAGGAAAATTACTTAAGGAGAGTTATGGCGCTCAAACTCCTTGGGACGGGATGGGGCAACGGAAGACGCCGTAACGTACATAGATGCGACGGCGGACGTCCAGTCAGAGACCTCTAGGCTACCGGTTGACGCCGGCATAGCCAACTACAGGGTGTGGGGCTCGGCGGGGAACGTCACGATGCCGATCGAGTTGACCGTCCAGACGTCGACGGGCCTCCACAGAGGAGTGCACATGAGCCGCCTCGTCAAGGCTGCGAACGGGAAGAAGGCGGAGAGAGTGGAGCAGTGGCTCAGGTGGATCTGTGCAGAAGTGAACCGGACCCAGCCAGGGTCCAGTGTGACGGCGACCTTCGAGATACCCCACGGAGACCAGTTCGCCAAGGTCTCGATGAGAGCGACAGAACGTGGCGCCATCACTTACCGCTATGTGGTCGACGGGATGACAGCGTGCCCCTGTTCAAAGAAGATGATCGGCATCGGCCATATGCAGAGGGCCCAGATGACGCTGGTGATCAAGAGTGAGAAAGTACTTGATTCGATGAAAGTAGTCGAGAAAGTCAACGAATGCTTCTCAGCCAAGCCGAAGGAACACATGAAGAGGCTGGAAGAAGCCAAGAAGATACTTGAAGCGCAGGCGAACCCGAGGTTCGCAGAAGACCTCGTACGAGAGTGTGTGAAGAGGTTCCCGGACGCCGTTTACATAAGCGGAAGGTGCTTCGAGTCAATTCACGCCCACGACGCCATCGCGACCTGGTCCACCAAACCAGGGTGGATGCCCGTCATCTGAGCGCCTATCTCCAGACTTAAATCGAGAACCCGGTTCGGCAAGAAGCGTTGACCGAGCTACTCGTAGGCACCTCGGGGTGGTCGTACAACGAGTGGACAGGGGTGTTCTACCCCAACACTACGACCAACAAGCTCGCTTACTACTCAAAGCTGTTCCAGACGGTCGAAGTGGACTCCTCGTTCTATGCCTACCCGTCGAAGGGGATGGTGCTGGGGTGGGCAAGATACGCCCCGGACGGCTTCGTGTTCTCAGTCAAGCTGCCCAGGCTCCTGACCCATGAGAAGAAGCTAGACCTCGACCGCGGAACGGAAGCGGACCTGGTCAGGTTCCTTGGCTTATTGAAGCCCCTTATGGCCTCAGGGAAGCTCGGGCCGATACTGATCCAGCTGCCGCCGAGCTACTCCTATCAAACCGACTTTGAGAAGCTCAAGCGGTTTCTTGGCGCAGCCCCTGACGACCTAATGTTCGCTGTAGAGTTCAGGCATCCTTCATGGCTCCGTGACGACGTCTGGTCGTTCCTGAGAGGAAGGAACGTCTCCAACGTTATTGTCGATGAGCCTTTGCTCCCGCCCGACACGGTGGTGACGGCTGACTTCGCATTCATACGGTGGCATGGAAGGGGGAGCAGACCCTGGTACAACTACAGGTACAATGACAAGGAGTTGGACGGCTGGGTCCCGAAAGTCAGGGAAGTAGCGTCCCAAGTGAAGAAGACATACGGCTACTTCAACAATCACTTCAAGGGGTACGCGGTAGAGAATTCGCTCAAGATGATGGAGAAGCTCGGAGTTTCGACTCCATCCGAGGACGAAGCGAGGTCTAGAGCCACCAAGTTCATCGAGACGGGAGTAAGAGACATCGGCGAAGGGAGCATATTGGAGTTCGTGGGCAAGGGGGAGGGCAGATGAAAGCGAAGCTCCTGTTAGATGGGGGCTCGCCGAAGGTGTCTCCGGAAGAGCTGGACAAAGTGGTCAGGGAGGCAGGGTTCGAAGTAGGCTCGTCTAGAGCTGACTTCGGCATCGTAGTCGGCGGAGACGGGAAGTTCAGCTGGTTCGGTAGGACTGAAGACATCCCCCTGCTGTTCGTCGGAGTCAGGTCAGATGGGGTCAGCGGATCGAGAGCGCACCTGGCACGGACGTCGTACGACGAGCTCCCCCGGGCGCTGGCCATGATCAAGGCTGGAAGCTTCACGACGGAAGCGCACAAGAGACTTGGCGTCCTGAGGAACGGCAAGCCGGTCGGAGAGGTGTTCACCGACGTCTACCTCCAGAGGGGGGACGAAAGCACCTGTCTCAGGTACAGAGTGAAGGTGACAGGGCCGCGTCTCAGCATCAGTGACGCCGCAATCGGAGACGGGGTAGTAATCACCACCCAGGCGGGGGCCACAGGGTACTACTCTTACGTCGACAGGATCAAGGGAGAGGCGATGGACCCCGCCGCGTACGCCGACCTTAGTGCGGATCAAGTAGGGATATGCCACATAACCCCGACGTATACCGAGCGCGAAGGCAGCAGTGGGCATCCGCTGAGATTCAGGGTCCCCTGGGGTAGCAGGATTGACCTGTCGTTGACGAGGGACGCGGATGCGAGACTCTATGGAACCACAGACGCGAGGGAAGGCTTGAGGGTCTCTCTCAAAGACCAGGTCTCGATAGTCCCCGGAAGGAAGGTCACCAGGATAATCGCGTTCTGAGGTTATCAGTTGCCAGGCGAGGCGTCAGGTTCGACCCCGGTGGAGATGTATTCGACCATCTCCCCGATGTATGTGGCATGGTCCGCGATGCGCTCGAGGTATCTCAGTATCAGCATCGACGAGAGGGCGCATCTTACGTCTCCCTTCCCCTGGAGAGTGCTCTTGACGTTGTCTCTGTAGCTCGAGTCGACTGCGTCGTCCAGTGAAGGTATCTTCCTAGCTAGCTCGACGTCTCTCCTTGCGAAAGCGTCTACGCTCATCCTGATCATTTCCTGCGTCTTCTGGGCCGTGGTCACCACTGACTCGTGGTCGCACTTGCTCAAGTCCCCGAACACCTGCAGCACTTCCGCGATGTCGAGAGCATAGCGTCCGTATCTGAAGAAGCCATAGGAGATCTCCATGCACGCCTTGAGGAACCTTAGATCTGACGCGACAGGCTGGTACCTGGCAATCATCTCCACTGATAGGTCGCTTACTTGGCGGTGGAGAGCCCTTAGGCGGTCCGACATCTGTTTGACCTCCTTCCCCTTTCCTCCTCGTCTGTATGCCTCCATGGACGCCGAGACCGCTGACTGCGAAAGTTGCGCCATCTCGACCAACAGGCTGTTCAGCTGGTCCAGCCCCATGTCCATCAGTCTCAACGCCTAACCTCCCTGACGGGCATTCAAAGGACGCCCCGGATGTATTTCTCGGTGAGGGGATTCTTGGGATTCTGGAAGATCTCGTCAGCAGGACCGAATTCCACTAGGTCCCCCTTGTACAGGAAGGCGACGCTGTTTCCTACCCTGGCCGCCTGCTGCATGTTGTGGGTGACAAGGACGACAGTGTAGTTCTCCTTCAGCTCCACCAACAGCTCCTCAATCCTCGTCGTCGAGCCAGGATCTAGGGCGGAAGCTGGCTCGTCCATCAGAATCACCTCGGGCTTGACCGCGAGCGCTCTCGCGATGCAAAGACGCTGCTGCTGCCCGCCGGAAAGCTCCAGTGCGCTCTTTGAGAGGCGCGTGCCCACTTCATCCCAAAGGGCCGCCTTCTCCAGGCTCGCGCGGACGACCTGGTCGAGCTCCGACTTGGATTTCGTGAGTTTGTGGATCCTAGGACCGAACGCGACATTGTCGTATATCGAGATCGGGAATGGGTTGGGCTTCTGGAAGACCATCCCCACCTTCGTTCTCAGTAGTATGGGGTCTACCTCTGGAGAATAGACATCGGTGCCGTCGAGGAGCACCTGGCCCGTCACCCTGAAGTTGCGCACCCCGTCGTTCATCCTGTTTATGGTGCGCAGCAAGGTCGTCTTCCCACAACCTGATGGCCCCATGAACACGGTGATCTTGTTGCGGGCGATTGAGAGCGTGATGTCCGTGAGGACCTTCTGCTCCCCGTAGAACGCGTTGAGCCCTGCGAGGCTTATCAGTCCGCCCGAGTCCTGGGCGCGCTCCTCCGAAAGATTCTGGGTCATAGTCTCAATTTCACCTTTTCTAGTCTCTTTGTCGCCGCCGCGGTTCGGAGCGGGCCTTAACTCTTCTTCCATCATCTAGACCTTCGAGAACCTCCTGAGCACCACCCTAGCGACTACGTTTATCGCTAGAATCGATGTGATCAGCAGGAAGCTGGAGAGATATGCGAGGTTGTGGGCGCTGGTCGACGGGAGCAGCGAGTAGACGAAGACTACGTACGTGAGGAACCCCACTGGGTTGTGCAGGAAAGCTCCGTTGAAGTTGTAGTTGGAGAACGAAGCAGTGAAGAGCAGTGGAGCCGTCTCACTAAGGCCTATGCTCACAGAGAGGAGTATGCCAGTTAGTATTCCGGGCATCGCGAACTTCAATGTGAGCCGGTTGATCATGGCGCTCTTGGTGCTACCGAGGGCCCTAGCCCCTTCTCTGATTTCATTAGGGACCTTGCGAAGTGCCAGTTCGGTCGTCCTGAATATGTAGGGAAACATCAGAATGGACAGCGTGAGAGAACCGGCGAGCGCCGAATATCCCCAGCCGAAGTACAAGACGAAGATGAAATAACCTGCGAGGCCCACAACCATGGAAGAGTTCCCTGCCAGCACGTCCGCGACGAACCTGAGCACCTCCGAAAACCTGTTGTTGTCGGAAAACTCGGCCATGTATATGCCTCCAACCAACCCCAATGGGACCGTAATCGCCGTCGCGAGTCCTATCAGGACTATCGTCCCGGAGATGGCGTTTGAAATGCCCCCGCCCACGAACTCGACGCCCGTCCCGACCGTTATCGTGGTCAGCGCCGGCCACGAAACCACCTCCAAGCCCCTGACGACGAAGAGATAGATTATGTCCGCGAGAGGTATCAGTACGATCAGGATGCTCGCCACCGCGAGCCCCGTCATCACCGCGTTGCGGAGACGCCTTACGCCATAGTTTGGCGGTCCGCGGATCCCCGACCGGGTGGAGCGGCCTATGGAGTTTGGCGAGCCCACGGCGGCACGGGCCGGCTGGGAGGGTTCTTTGGCGCTCATCTTCCACTACACCTGGACCAAATGTTCGGCGCTAGAGATGAAGCCGCGTCTAACGAGCAGGCGGGCGACGATGTTCACAGTCGTAGTGATTATGAACAAGACCAGCGCAAGTTCTGCGAGCGAGCTGATCTCCATGCCGGAAGGGTCGGTGAGAGCGCTGTCGAAAGTTACAGCCATGAACGCGGAGAGTGTGTTTATCGGATAGTACACAGTCATTGGCAGTATGTTCAGGGCTGACTGCGAGACCATGGCCACCGCCATCGTCTCTCCCAGGGCCCTGCCGAGGCCGAGGACCAGGGAACCGACTATCGCCGTTTTGGCGTACGGCAAGACTACTTTGCGCGTGACCTCCCAGTTCGTCATGCCGAGTGCCATGGCCGCCTCCTTGAGCTCGATCGGGGTCTGGGACATCGCGTCGCGGCTTATCGCGGAGACTATGGGGACGATCATGAGCGCCAGGACGAGCCCCGATGCGATCAGCCCGTAGCCGTAAACAGGTCCCCCGAATCCGGGTATGAAACCCAAGTATTGCGCCATCACGGGTTCGACGACGTTGACGAGCAGTGGGGCTAGCACCAGCAGTCCCCAGAAGCCGAAGACTATGCTTGGTATCCCCGCCAGCAGCTCAACGAAGAATGAGAGAGAGGCGGAGAGGCGTTTCGGCGCGATCATCGAGAGGAAGATGGCGACCCCGATGCTCAATGGCGCCCCGATGAGCAGAGCAAGACCCGAAGAGATGAGAGTTCCGGAGAAGAAAACCAGCATCCCATATGACGCCCCCGACATCGCAGGGAAGCCGCGAACCGCCGTGAGGGTAGTCGAAATCCCCGGGTTCCAGATGACCGTAGTGAAGAAGTTCAGACCGTTTACGACTAACGAGGGGAGGCTGAAAACCGCCAGTACAGCCAAGATCATAAAAAGGAAAAGGAGCGCACTGCTTCCCAGCAGTGCGGAGACGAAGTCGTAGACTCGGTCGACGAGCCGCCTCCGGCTGTTTCCAGCTTTCATCTACGGCAGTCCCGAGCCTACGGACCTATCTGTGCGATTTGCGAGTAGCTGAGAGTGGCGATGGAGCTCGGCAGAGGCACGAACCCGACCTTGTTCAGGTACGAGGCAGCGTTGCCGTGGTCTGGCTCGATGCACCAGTTGAGGAATGTCTTGACAACAAGCGCGGTGTTGGCGTTGGCCTGAGTCTTGGACACTATGGAGTACTCGTAGTTGATGATTGGATACGAATTCGCTCCTGGCGCGTAGACCAGAGAGAGCGCTTCGTTGGGTGGTGTAGCGGAGACCATTTGGGCAGCCGCCGCCTGTATGTTGGCTTGTGTGATGTCTACGAAGTTGCCGGCCCTGTTCTGAAGATAGGCGTACCCTAATCCGGCCGCTTCGGTGTTCGATTGGAAGCTGATGCCGATGTATGCTATGCAATATTGGGTCTGCTGACATCCCTGTACCATTCCACCGTTCCCCTGATAGGCTGCAGCGGTAGCGAGACCTGGGAACGAAACCGAGGTGGCGAAGCCGACGTGGCTGCTCCACCAGGCGTTCGTGTCAGACAGGTATGTGGTGAAGATGAAGGTGTCTCCGCTTCCGTCAGATCTGTGGATCGGGTGTATGATCTGGTGCGGAAGAGTCACGCCTGGGTTGATCGCAGTGATCTGCGGGTCATTCCAGTACGAGATGGTCCCGTTGTATATCTGTGCGAGGATGTTGCCAGTCATGTTGAGATGGGTGGTAGTCGGTATGCCAGGGAGGTTGTAGTTGATCATCTGCGCCGAGATTGCCAGAGGGATGTCCAGGAGATTCGGATATTGGTTCATCTGGGCTGGAAGCAGATAGGCATCTGAAGCGCCGATCTGAACAGTCCCTGCAGCCGCGCTCGAAATTCCGATTCCACTGCCCGTCCCTGCTGTGTTGATCTGGACGTTTGAGTAGGTGCTGTTGAACCCTGGAACCCAGTAATTGAAGAGTGGGTAGAGCAAGGTCGAACCAGTCTCTGAGATGGTTGTTGCCGGGAGCGAGGCCGGTAGAGCCGGCTCGCTCGAGGATGTTGTTGTTCCACTCCCGCTGGTGGAGTAGACCGTCGTTGTCGAGTAGACAGTCGTTGTTGAGCCCTGACCGGTAACTGTGGTGGTGGCGCCGGAGCCTGTGTGGGCGAAGTAACCTATCCCTCCCCCAAGAACAAGCAGCACCACGGCGACCACAACCACTACCGGATTGCTAATCGCACGTCTCTTTCCTTTGACGTTCGTTATTGACGACATTTTCAATGGTGCCTAAGTTTTGGCCGTGATTTATTGGTCGCCGAACTATTCTATGTTTCTAATCATACAATATAGAGATTGGGTTAGCTAGCCGGTCCAAAGAGCGGTTGCCAGTGGGGGAACAACGGAGATTCGCTCAACATTGCCGGTTGGACTCGCCCACAGAGAATCCAAGCCAAGAGCAGGCCGTTTCTGTGAGTTGGTTTGATGGGTGCCCCAATATCCAATAGGGATGGGGAGAAACAGTATATAGTAGGTTTGCGTCCCGGGTAGGGTTTGAAGACTGAATCAGGGAGGGCCGACTATAGGAAAGTGCAGAAAACAGGCGGGGACAGCTTTGTTGTATCGCTCCCCAAGACGTGGGTGAACGACGTCGGACTGAAGCCGAAGGATCCAGTTGCTGTCATGGTCCAGCCTGACTCATCGCTCCTCATAGTCCCCAGACGGGACATTCGGGCCGCTTCCAAGTCAGAGGCTACGCTTGAGGCGCAAGGGCTTGACAAAGATTTCCTTCTCCGGCACTTTATCTCCTATTATCTGGCAGGGTACGACACGATCAGACTTACCCTTGGTAGAGGTGACTCCTCACTCAGGGGTTTCATACGCGAAGGGATCAGGAGAAAATTGGTCGGTGTGGAAATCATCGAGGAGTCGTCCGGCGCCATACTCACCCAATGCCTTTCTGGATATGTCGAGCTTCCCTTGAAGAAGGCGTTCGAACGCATGGCAATAATCGCAGGAGGCATGCTGTCTGATGCTGTGGCGGTGCTTCAGGGAGGGGGGAAGAGCCTGGCTGAAGAAGTCATAGAGAGAGACGACGAGGTGGACAGATTCTACCACTTTCTCCTGCGGCAACTGAACATAGCCGTGAGGGACAGGTCAGTCATCCAAGAGATTGGCCTCTCTTCCACGAGGGACTGTCTGGGCTATAGGCTCGCGGTCAAGAGCGCGGAACGGGTCGCCGACCACGCCGTGGGGATAGCCACCCAGGCCGAGAACCTCCTGATGATTTCAGAAGGCTCGGCAAAAAAGGTCCAGGAGATGACGGTCCTTTCGCGGAAGGTCTTCGACATGTCAATCAGCGCTCTGCTGAGGCTCGACGTGAAGCTCGCTGAAGATGCTATCGCCAAGACCAAGGAGGTCGTCCAGCTGGAAGGCAAGTTAAGCGGGGAGATTTTGGCGCCTAGGATGAACGGGGGCCAAGCTGCTTCCGTGAAGCTGATGCTTGAGAGCATCAGGAGGGTAGCAGAATACGGTTCCGATATTGCGGAGATCGCCATCGACCTGACTGTGGCAGAGCCACAGTACGTTTAGCTGCACGCGGAAGATTGCATTTCACTCTAGGTCAGGCAGCTCGCAAGTCCTTTCGAGCAGTCCTAGAAGCACCGACTCGCCCTTTCCTGTCAACGTCATAGTTTCACGAGCACCGTTTCTCTCCAGCGATGCGGTGATTATGACGAGGCGCTCACGCTGTAGCCAACTCATCAGGCTGAAAAACGCCTGCGGTGCCAAACCGGTACGAGCCCTAAGGGCCTCCGACGTCGTCCTTCTGCTCCCTACCAGAGCCAGCAGCGCCACCAGTCCCCGGTTGGGTAGCGAGCCCCGCTGCGCGGCGCCCGCCGGTCCGATCGAAATTTGTTCTTGCATTATGTCGGGAACCGCCAGATTGCACTAAAACAGTTGCCGAAGGAACATCCCTAGGCCGCATGCAACTATAGAGCCGCAGTGTGCTGGCGTTTGGGACGTGGGTTGAACCCGGAGTTGAGCTGCCGTCGAGACCATGATGGCTATCTGTAGAACTGGTTGAGGCCATCTTTGCATGGGCGGCCCAGGCATGGTCTCATGGCCGATGCGGCGTCACGGACTAACCGTCTCAAACGATAAATACGATGAACCGCCTTCGACTATCGTGTCGACGCTCACTTCGCCGAGATTGGTGAATCACCTATGAGCACTGGTACTGCCCTGCAGTACGGAGAGCGGCACGACGGACCCCCCCTTGGTTTCGCTGCCAAGCCTGTGCTGGTCTTCTGGGAGTCCACAAGAGCCTGTCCCTTGAACTGCGTTCATTGTAGGGCCTCAGCAATCAGCGAACCGCTGCCCGGCGAGCTCACCACGGAGGAAGGCTTCCGCCTCATTGATGAGGTAGTAGCCTTCGGAAAGCCCTTCCCAGTCATCATATTCACGGGCGGCGATCCGTTGAAGAGGAGCGACCTGTTCGAACTGCTAAACTATGCGAACTCGAGGCAAGTGGGCTTCGCGGTATCGCCAGCTGTCTCTGACAATCTGACTGCCGAAACTATCAGGCGGATCAAAGAATCCGGGGCCGCTTCCATCTCGATAAGCCTAGACGGTGCAGTCGCGGACACTCACGACGCGATAAGGAGGAGCGAAGGCACCTTCGACCGGACGGTCTGGGCAATCAAAGAGGCCCTCGGCCAGGGGCTGGGCGTCCAAGTGAACACCGTCGTGATGAAGAGCAACTTCCGTGAGCTCCCGCGCATGTTCCATTTGATAAAGGAGCTAGGCGTCAAGGTGTGGGAGGTCTTCTTCCTAGTGAAAGTGGGCAGAGGAACAGGCGTCGAGGACCTCAGTCCCGAGGAGAATGAAGCAGTGTGTCACTTTCTTTACGACGCATCGCGCTATGGTGTCACGGTCAGGACGGTAGAGGCTCCCTTCATCAGAAGAGTGGCCAAGCAGAGGGCAGACCCTGCACCCTCCCTGAGCGGGGTTGCCGTATCTTCGCAGATGTCCTCGGAGCTTCTGGCACTGGAAGGCGAACCTCCCAGTAAATCGACCGTCGGGCCCAGGGGGACGCTGGATGGTGACGGCATCATATTCGTGGCATATGATGGTACCATCTATCCCGGTGGGCTCCTACCCGTTACCTTGGGGAACCTGAAGAAAGACAAGCTAGTCGGGGTGTACAGGGACGCCCCCCTCCTGAGAAAGATACGGAGCCGAGCTTTTCACGGGCCCTGTGGGACATGTGGTTACTCAATGATCTGTGGCGGGAGCAGGTCGAGGTCCTACGCATACACAGGTGACCCGCTGAGTTCGGATCCTGCCTGTGCCCTCGTGCCCTGAGTTGTCCGCGAACCATGCGATTGATGTAAAAGGGCCACTCCGAGGGGAAGTGAGAGTGACGAAGACGCGTTTTGTGCAGAAAAGCCCCTCCAGGCCATCCCCTGACGGCGCGGAACTGTTGAAACCAAACTCGGCGTTCAATATGGAAACCAAGTCGTCCCGGTGGAGGGCGCAGAGTTCGGCGTGATTCTGCCACCCGCCCTGGACGTCATTATGCTCTGGGTTCACCTCCTGTCAGCGGTGATCTTCGTAGGAGGGTCTTTCTTCATGTGGCTCGTGGTGGTGCCATCATCTAGACTCATCACCTCCGACGAGTCGGAGCGTACCCAGATCGTGGGAAAGATAGCCAAGCGTTTTGGACGGATCACAAACGTTGTCCTAGTCGTTCTGATAGTGAGCGGCCTCTACAACGCCATGTGGTATCTCCCTTCGCCTGCGGCCCTCTTCGACACGTACACCGGGAACCTCCTGCTGGTGAAGATGGTGCTCGTGGCCGCGCTACTTCTGCTCATCTACTCGAACAACCTCTACTTTGGGAAGAAGATCGTCAGGTTCGCGAGGGAGAAGAAGCTCAAAGAGCTCGAGGCGACGAGAAGGCAGAGCAGAATGGTCTCCGCGGTCAATATGGCGTTGATGCTGCTTATCCTGTTGTTCGCGGTCCTGCTCCAGATGCCGGTGTGACCGAACGTCATGGAATCCAGACTCCGATCTCGTCGAGTTGCGGCGTCTAACAGACTTGTTGAGCTGATCCGCGCCTAAAAGAAGGCGCTCGGTCGCGGAATGCGTCCTCAGTGTCTGATTCTGAACGCGCCCGAATATGGAGGACGACGTACCTTCTGGTTACTTTCGCTCAGCGGAGATCGCGGGAAGGACCCAGTTGTTTCCCCACAGCCTGAGGGATTCGATTACCGGCCTGAGCTGCTTGCCTTTTTGAGTCAACTCGTACTGAACTGTGAATGGCTGAGTGCTGAGGACATCTCTTCGTAGGATTCCTTCTGAAGCGAGGTACTTCAGCACTCGGGACAACGTCTTAGCATCAACGCCCCCCGCGACCCTCAGAATCTCGTTGAACCTCATCGGCCGGTCCAGCAGATACCTGACGACGATCAGACGCCACTCGTTCCCGACTTTCCTTACCGACTCGACAACGGGGCAGAGTTCGTGCTCCTCAATGGAATCCGTTTTCTTAACTGGTATTGGTGCCACCTGCAGGCGCTCGAGCCAACAACATATATTAACTATCCTATTGCTATTAGATAGCATGAATCCATCTGAGACATCGAAAGAAAAGAGAAACATGGAACTGATGCAGACGCTGGATGACGCCTGGAACGCTGGCCCGGGGAGTCCACTCTGGGAGACGTTCAAGAAGCGTCACACCGAGGACGTCGCCGTCTACTGGCCGGGCGGAGCCCCGCCAACCAAGGGGCGACACAACCACGACCTCGAGGCCGTCGAGTTCTTCAGGGCCTTCCCAGACCAGCACCTCGACAACAGACCATACAAGGTCTTCTTTGCATCAGGCGACTACACCACTTCAGTTGCGAGGTTCACAGGGACATTCGCCGGACCAATGAAGGGTCCCGACGGGAAGACGATCCCGCCAACGAACAAGAAGTTCGAAGTGGAGTTCGCCACGATCGCACGCTGGAACGACAAAGGAGAGATCGTAGAAGAGCGCCTGTTTTACGACCTTGTCGGGTTCATGAAACAGATAGGGTTGTCCTAGACCAACGCCTAGGACACTCCCGGTTGTTTGAGCCAAGAACGGATCAGTTCATATCGAGCGCGCGCTTTGCGGCAAGCCCCCTGACTGGAAATCAAACGGCTTTGATTAATGATGAGAAGTCTTGCGAGCTTCATCAAGATACTCTCACGGGTAAATGCGTGGGCCGGAAGGGATTCGAACCCTTGGCCTCCCGATTATCAGTCGGGTGCTCTAGCCAAGCTGCTCCCCCGTTAGAGACTGAGCTACCAGCCCAACGCCCGGGGCGGCGGACATCCTCTTTAAGCATGAAAGCGCCTTCCGACATGAAGACCGTCGCAGGTTTAAAACGACCGCCGGGGCCGACGGCTTCAGTGGGCCGGTAGTTCAGCGGTACGAACGCCCGCCTTGCACGCGGGAGAACCCGTTAGGGTCCCAAGGTCGGGGGTCCGATTCCCCCCCGGTCCACTCGCATCCTTCCTAAATCCTATATGGCGCCATTGCTCGTCATTGCGTCATGACCCAGGAGGAAAAGACTGTCAGGCACTTCATGACGAAGACTGTGATGGCGGTCGAGCTGAACACCAACGCCAAAGACTGCGCGAAAGCCATGGCCAAGAAAGGAGTCAGTTGCGCTGTGATAACCCAGAGAGGAAATGCGGTCGGGATCGTCACGGAGAGAGACCTTGTATCCAAGGTGCTTGCTGAGTCGATCGACGCGAGGAACGTCCTGGTAAGGGACATCATGTCGACCCCCCTTATCACGGTGGCTCCTGACACGCCCCTGACCGGAGCGGCAGAGCTCATGGCAAGGTACAGAATAAGGAGGCTCGTGGTGGTAGGCGAAGATGGCAACCTAGTCGGTGTTGTGACGACCGGCGACATCGCGAGGACCCTCGCCGAGAAGCAAGGCTATCGCGAAGCGACGCTCAACGCGATGGCCAGGTATGCAGAAGGCGGTTTGGAAAGCGGACCCTATCAGTAGCCTATTCGACCTTCAGCTTCACGCCGCCCCTGTCCTTCGATTTCAGAGGCGCAGTCACTTCGAGGATTCCGTTGTTGTAGGTCGACTTCGCTCCCTTGGGATCTACGATTCCAGGGAGGTCGAGTTCCTTATGATACCCCCTTTCACCTGTGTCGACTGAGATCACCACCGACTTCTCATTCACTGTGACGCTGATGTCCTCCTTCCTCACCCCCGGCATCTCGGCGATGACCCTCACCTCCTTGCCGGTACTTACTACGTCGACCAGAGGCTCTCTTTTGTCCTGAATCGCCTTTACTGGCTTACCCTCTCCGCTCTTGACGTTGCCGAACTCCCTGACGACCGGTTTGCCGTCTGGCCCGATCGTGACTGAGTACCCGTAGACTATGGGCCCGATCTCTTTCTTAGTGCCACCGTCGGGCGTCCTGGATTCCCTGACGAGATTCTTTGGCAGCTCCTTCTCAAGGTCCTTGAACTGCTCTGAGAAAGCCCGCTCCATCTCTCTCATCATTTCGTCAATGTCTGGGAACCCCCATGGGCCGAACGGAGAAGTCCTCCTCTTTCGAGACCTCCACTCGTCATCGTCGTCTTCCAGCCCGGACATGGTTTGGCGAGCAGGGGCTCCGTGAATTTATGTTTTCGGGCAGAGATATCTGAAAACCGGGCTCTGCCGAGAAAAGGCTTTTACGCCCGGAGAGGGCACGAAAATCTGATGTCGGCTTCGATCTACGCGAAGATGACGCTGCTCTTCTTCGTGCTGACCGCCATGCTTATGGTCATAGGCTATGTGGTCGGGTGGTATTTCTTCGGCGACCCGATTACATTCGTGGGCCTCGCCCTGGTCCTCGCCGCCGCCATCAACTTCTTCTCGTACTATTACAGCGACTCCCTAGTCCTCAGGATGAGCAAGGCGAAGATCATCCAGGAGAACGAGAACCCCGTCCTGTTCAAAGCGGTGCGCAACATAGCTCAGAAGGCAAACATCCCAATGCCCAAGGTGGGGATCGTCGACTCCCCCCAGCCGAACGCCTTCGCAACCGGCAGGGGGCCCACCAAAGCGGTGGTCTGCGCGACGTCGAGCATTCTTCAAACGCTTACACCGGACGAGCTCGAGGCGGTCATCGGTCACGAGATAGGGCATGTCGTCCATCGGGACGTATTGATGTCTAGCGTGGCGGCAACCCTGGCAGGGGCGATCTCCTACATCGGCCAGATAGCCATGTTCTCGATGTGGTTCGGGGGCAACAGCAGGAACAGGAATGGAGGCTCTCCTCTCCTCATACTTGCAATCATCCTCGTCCCTCTGGGCGCGACATTCGTCAGGCTGGGCATCAGCAGAGACGACGAATACAACGCGGATGAATACGGCGCCAAGCTGACCAGGAACCCCGCTGGACTGATAAGCGCTCTCGAGAAGATAAGCACGAAGGCTCAGACGAGGCCCATCGCCAGCAAGCCGGCAGGCGCCCCATCTCCGGCAACAGCCTCTCTGTGGATCGTCAACCCTTTCAGGGGCAACGCCTTGACGGAGATGTTCTCGACCCACCCTTCTCTCCCACACAGGGTCGAAAGGCTCAGGAAGATCGGGCGGGAACTGAACGTATACGTGCCCTAGCCGAGCAGTATCCTTAGCAGGGCGATGATCGCCCCGGCTTCCACCAGTTCGTCCCTTTGTGCAGGCTTGGTCGCAGCTTCGGGCTCCATGGGTTGGGACGACCCCATCGAAGAAACAGGCGGGAAGATTGAGTTCGGAAACAGAGCGGGGGAATATGCTGGGTATGAGCTCCCAGGTTGGAACGTCTGTACGTTCGCAAGCTGGGGCGACAGTGGCGCGTCCTTCACTTCCAGCGGCGTCGGCTGTGCCTCTGGCTTAGGTTTCAATGGGATAATCCTCCTCGGCTCCTGCGTCGGTGCCGGCCGTGTCGGCGTCTGGGGCTGGCGCCCCGCAGTCCGGGAAGGCGAGAGGGCGGCAGGGATGAGGAGGAGAAGCCCGAAGAAGGAAAGGAGGTAGAAATCGAAGCCTATGCCCAGGACGATCAGGAGTAGGCCGAATATCAGGAGGTTCCTGTTCAATCAATCTGCAGAGATAGCCTGCGCGTATTAAGGATTGGTGGGCCGGGGCGGAGTTGAACCGCCGACCTTCGCCGTCTTCTGCCAGCAAGAGTCAGAGCCTGACGGGCTGTTCCTGACGTCCTAACCATGCTAGACGACCGGCCCAGATGTTGCACGCCTTCGAACCCGCCTTTTATCTTTAGTCGGGATGGCTTTTGCCTTCCCCGACTTGCGTTCGCCGATTGACGAGATGATGCGGACTGCGTCGATTGATTAAATAGCCAACCAGTCCGACGAGCCCCAAGCAGAAATGACAGACAGCCAGATGCCGGGCTTCCACAAGCTACCAATGTCTGAGAAGCTGAAAGAAATCGCCAAGATGACCGGTCTGACGGAGGACGAGGTGAAGGCCCTCGCCAACACCGGCGGGCTACCTTCTGACGTCGCTGACCGGATGATAGAGAACGTGGTGGGCGGTCTGACGATGCCTTTGGGCATCGCTACCAATTTCAGGATAAACGGGAAGGACTACCTCGTCCCCATGGCTCTCGAGGAGCCTTCGGTGGTGGCTGGCGCCAGCAAAGCCGCAAAGATCGCCCGGGAAAAGGGAGGGTTCACCGTCACGAACACAGGTCCTGTGATGATTGGGCAGATACAGATCGTCAACGTCCCTCAACCAGAGAAGGCGAAAGCCGATATCCTTGGGAGGAAGGCAGACATCCTGAAGAAGGCGAATGAGCAGGACCCGATGCTCGTCTCGCTTGGGGGAGGAGCCAAGGACCTGAACGCAAAAGTGCTGGCGACCATTACCGGCCCGATGGTGGTGGCCGAGCTCATCGTGAACACAGGGGATGCAATGGGAGCGAACGCCGTGAACACGATGGCGGAAGCCGTTGCGCCGATGATAGAGGAGATCGCTCATGGAGACGCATTGCTGAAGATAATCTCGAACCTTGCGGACAGGAGGCTGGTGAGGGCCTCAGCTGTGTTCGAAAAAGACGCAATGGGAGGCGAAGGGGTGGTCGACGGTGTGGTCAACGCCTATGCTTTCGCCGACGCCGACCCATACAGGTGCGCCACTCATAACAAGGGGATCATGAACGGAGTGGTCGCGGTGGGTATTGCCTGCGGTCAGGACATACGCGCCCTTGAAGCGGGAGCACACAGCTATGCGTCCAAGACAGGGCGATACAAGCCTCTGACCACGTGGGAGAAGGACGCGGAGGGTAATCTGGTGGGAAAGCTGGAGATGCCAATGGCAGTAGGTCTCGTCGGAGGGGCGGCAAGGACGCACCCTGCGGCTAGAGCAGCGATCAAGATTCTAGGCGCGAAGACGGCCATAGAACTGGCAGAAGTGATGGCCGCGGTAGGCCTTGCACAGAACTTCGCCGCTCTCAGGGCACTGGCCAGCGAAGGCATCCAGAAAGGGCACATGAAACTCCACTCGAGGAACGTGGCAGTTTCAGCTGGAGCGACGGGGGAGCTAATCGACGTTGTAGCGAAGAGGATGGTCGAGGAGAAGAAAATCCGCTTCGACAGGGCGAAGGAGCTCGTCGAAGAGCTGTCCAAGAACCGCTGAGTGATTCGGCGGCCCGGGGCTAGAACTCCTATAAAGCGTGGGCGAAGGCCGCACTCAGATTGCAGCAAGAGGCGAAACCGAAGGGGCAGTTGCTCCCAAGAAGCCGATACCTTCTAGCCATTACTGCTGTAACTCTTGTCGTAGGCGCACTGCAGGCGGCGGACGTCATCGAGCTTCCTTTCGGCGCCTGGTTCTCCGTCGTCAGCGGTTCGTTCGTTTCTTCTGCGTTCCTCAACGGCTTCATGACAAAGTGGGGATACCTCAGCATTTTCGCGCTCATGGCGCTCGAAAGCGCCTCCCTTCCCGTCCCAAGCGAAGTCGTCCTTCCCCTCGCGGGTTACTTTGTGTACCTCGGCACGATGAACTTCTGGCTTGTCGTCGGAGTGAGCACCCTTGCCAGCATCGCGGGAGCGCTTCTGGACTACTACCTAGCCATATGGCTCGGAAGACCCTTCGTCGTCGGCATATTGGGTCTATTCAAACTGCACCGGGACTCCCTTGACAGGGCGGAGGCCTGGTTCGAAAAATCAGGACAGTGGACGGTGTTCGCGGCCAGATTCATACCAGGACTCAGGACAATAATCTCCCTTCCAGCCGGACTGTTCAGGCTCGACGTCTGGCGCTTCATTGTGATGACGCTAGCGGGGTGCTTCATCTGGTCAGTTATCCTCGTGTACGCGGGTGTCCTTGCGGGTTCGAGCACACAGGCCCTCACCGCCTTTGCGTCGTCTGGCGCTGTAATCGATTACATGTCCGCGGCAGTAGCCGTGATGTCTGCGGTGTACATCACCTATTATGCTGTGGGAGCCAGGAAGGCGTTTAGTCCATCATCGGGACCTTGACGCCTTTGGCCTTCGCTGTCTTTATCGCCCCTTCGTAACCCGCGTCGACGTGCCTTGCAACTCCTATCCCCGGATCGTTGGTCAGGGCCGCGGCGATCCTTGCTTCTGCTTCTGTAGTCCCGTCCGCGAGTACCGCGAGCCCGGCATGAATCGAATATCCGATCCCTACGCCACCGCCATGGTGGACCGACACCCATGATGCCCCTGAAACGGCATTGAGCAGGGCGTTCAATATCGGCCAATCGGCTATGGCGTCGGAGCCATCTTTCATCCCTTCAGTTTCACGATAAGGAGAAGCCACCGAACCTGAGTCTAGGTGGTCCCGCCCGATAATCACAGGAGCAGAAATCTTCCCGTCCCTTACCATGTCGTTGATGATCTTGCCGAAACGCGCCCTTTCACCATAACCGAGCCAACAGACCCGGGCAGGCAGGCCCTGGAATCTCACCCTTTCATGGGCCTTCGTTATCCATCTGACGAGAGAGACGTTCTCTGAGAACTCCTTCATCACGGCTTCGTCAGTCGCGTAAATGTCCTCGGGGTTCCCAGACAGGGCGGCCCAGCGGAACGGTCCCCGCCCCTCGCAGAAGAGCGGCCTGATATACTCTGGGACGAAGCCAGGGATCCTGAACGGGTTCTCCACCCCAGCGTCGCTGGCCATCTTCCTGATGTTATTCCCATACTCAAAGGCGATAGCGCCTCTCTCCTGAATTTGGAGCATCGCCCTAACGTGCTTGGCAATGGAGGCCATCGAGAGCTCGAGGTACCTCTTCGGGTCAGAGGCGCGGAGGTCTGACGCTGATTTGACGTCGAACCTTTCTGGGATGTAGCCAGCAAGCGGGTCGTGGGCCGACGTCTGGTCCGTAAGGACGTCGGGCTTGAACCCTGTGGCATAGAGCATGGGGAGCACCTCCGCGGCGTTCCCGAGCAGGGCGACGGACAGAGCCTTCCCTTCCTTCGCCGCGTCCCTGGCCATAGACACCGCCTCTTTCGGGTCTTCGACCATGACGTCACAGTACTCCTTGTCAAGCCTTCGTTGTATCGCTCTCTTGTCGACCTCTACTATCAGCGCGACCCCGTCGTTCATTGTGACCGCGAGCGGCTGGGCTCCGCCCATCTCTCCTAGTCCTGACGTGAGGACGACCTTCCCCTTCAGGGAGCCGCCGAAGTGCTTGTCAGCGACCGCAGCCAACGTTTCGTAAGTCCCCTGCAGGATCCCCTGGGTCCCGATGTACATCCAGCTCCCGGCGGTCATCTGCCCGAACATGGTGAGCCCGCGCTCCTCTAGCTCCCGGAAGTAAGCCCAGTCAGCCCATTTGGGAACCAGCATCGCGTTGGAGATGAGCACTCTCGGCGCAGCCTTCGTCGTCTTGAAGATGCCGACGGGCTTGCCTGATTGTATGAGGAGCGTCTCGTCATTATCCAGATTCCGGAGTGACTTCACGATGGCGTCGTACGCTTTCCAGGAGCGGGCCGCTCGCCCGGTCCCGCCGTAGACGATGAGATGCTCCGGGTCCTTCCCTACTTCTGGGTCGAGGTTGTTCATGAGCATCCTGAGGGCGGCTTCCTGGTGCCAGCTCTTGCAGGAGATCTCGGAACCTCGCGGAGCCCTGACCGCGTGGGTCTGCATGTGAGTTCGGCATCCAGCACGCGATTTAAGAGTTCACGACGGCTCGTCTGGCAAGCCTTATCATGTTTCCACCCCCGCGCAGACGGGGGACTTTGCCCGACCTGTTCTTGTTCAACGCAGGAGAGCTCGTGACATGTGACGGCTCCGGCGGAGGACTAGGTGTGGTCGAAGACGGCGCGATGGTGGTCGAAAAAGGTAGGGTAGCATGGACGGGCACGACGAGGGAACTGAAGCGGAAATCTTTGGGAAAGGCGCTGAAGGCCGTAGACGCAGGCGGGGGCCTCGTAACTCCTGGCTTCGTGGACCCCCACACGCACCTGGCATTTGCAGGAAGCCGTGAGGACGAGTTGGAGAGGAAGGCGAACGGCGAAACCTACGTCTCCATCCTCGAAAGCGGAGGAGGGATACAGAAGACGATCAGGGAGACGAGGAACGCCTCGGCGAAGAAGATAGCGGAGGAGTCCGCTGCAAGGGTGGGCGAGCTCCTTGCAAACGGCGTCACAACGGCAGAGGTGAAGACCGGATACGGTCAAAGGACCAAAGACGAGCTGAAGATGATCGAAGCGGTAGAGCTGTTGAAGAAGAAGTCCAAGGTGGAACTCGTGACAACGTTCCTGGGACTGCATGCCACCCCACCCGAATTCAAGGATCCAGGGGACTACGTGGACTACGCTGTCAGGGAGATGCTCCCCGCCGTCGGAAGGGTGATGCCAAGACCAGCATTCTCAGACTGCTTCTGTGAAGAAGGGATATTCTCCACCGAGGACTGCTCAAGATTCCTCAAGGCGTCGCGGGAACTGGGATTCAGGCTGAAGATGCATGCCGACGAGTTCGGCGACTCAGGAGGCGCCTCCCTTTCCGCGGAGCTGGGGTGTGCGTCAGCCGACCATCTGGGGCACAGCAGCCCAGATGGGGTTAGGGCGATGGCGAAGGGGCAGGTCACCGCCGTGCTCCTTCCTGGCACGTCCCTCTATTCGTCGATCAGGTATGCAGACGCGCGCGATATCATCGAAGCCGGGTGTTCTACCGCCCTCGGAACTGATCTTAGCCCCAACTCGTGGATCGAGTCCCCACAGATTGTGATGAGCCTCGCGTGCGCCGGGCTCAAGATGACCCCTGCCCAGGCGCTTCTCGGCTTCACGGTCAACGCGGCGAAGGCGATCGCCAGGGAGGATATCGGGTCCCTGAAAGTTGGCTCGCTCGCCGACTTCGTGGTCCATTCTGTCCCAAGCTACAGGTTCCTCCCCTATCGCGTCGGAGGGAGCTACGTCGAGCGGGTGTTCAAGAGAGGACAGGAAGCGTTCTCCAGGACAGGCTAGGGGAGATTCCCTGAGAGTATCTCCTTCGCGATCTTCTCGATCTCTCCCCCTTGGACCCGGTCCCCCCTCAGGAGCGGGGAGTGCGACCTGACGAACGCGCTCGCCTTCATTGCGTGCTCTGAGATCCCACTCTCGTTCGACCCCAGGATGTTCGAAGCACAGACCAGCTCCACAGCAAGAATCTTCGAGACGTTAGCGGCGACCTGCATGCACTTCACCCCTGCGTTCACTCCATGGCTTGCGTGGTCTTCGATCCCTCCGGAGACGTTCGCAGGGTAGGAAGATTGTGGGTAGATGCCCTTGGCGTTGTCGTTGCTCAGGGCCGTGGCTGTATACTCTAGTATCATGAGCCCCGACTCGAGGCCAGGCTTGCTCGCCATGTATTTCGACTCCGGGGGCGTCTTTGAAAGGAGATAGTGGATCCTAGCAAGCGAGATCAGACCTAGGTAGGATATTGAGATGCTCATCAGGTCGAGGGCCATTGCCACCGGCTGAGCGTGGAAGTTCCCTCCGTGCAGCACTGAGCCGTCTTCTAGAAGGACCGGGTTATCTGAGACGGAATTCATTTCGTCCACTGTTATCCTCTCGGCGAAGCCAAGGGCGTCCTTGAGCGACCCGTGGACCTGGGGGGCACATCTGATGGAGTACGGATCCTGGGGGACGGGTTCTGACCGTATCCTGCGGCTCCCCTTTAGATGCCCTCGAACCTCGCGCGCGACGAACCCCTGCCCTGGATCGAGCTTGACACCGACCAGCCTTTCATCGAACGACTGAGAGCAGGCCCTGAGCACCTCTGCTGTGACCGAGAGAGCAGAGTTGGCCGCGTTCAGGAGCAAGTTCCCCCTGTGGACAGCCACGCACGAAAGCGCTGTCGTGAACTGCGTCCCGTTGATGAGCGAGAGACCCTCTTTTGCGCGGAGCTTGATTGGCTTGAGCTTTGACGCAGACAGCGCCCTGCTTGAGTCCATCAGGGTGCCGCGGCGGTATGCCTTTCCCTCTCCGAGCATGGTCAGCGCCATGTGAGCGGAGGGGACCAGATCCCCGGACGCCCCCAAGGAACCGAATTCCGGAACCAGCGGGGTGACTCCGCGATTAAGCATGCCCACTATGAGCTCTGCAACCTCCTTCCGCACCGCGCTGTTCCCATTGAGGAGGCTGTTCAGCCTAATCAGCATGGCCGCCCTCACCACTTCAGCTGGAAGCGGAGAGCCTACCCCAGCCGAGTGGCTCCGAATGAGATTCAGCTGTAGCTCTTCCAGGTTCTCGGGCCTCACCACCTTGTCAGAAAGGGACCCGAAACCTGTGTTCACCCCGTAGACAACTTCTCCCCTTGACAGCTTCTCCTCCAGGAGGGATCTGAACCTCTCCATCTGTTTGAGGCTGTTCGGGCTCGCCTTTACCGCAACCCCGTCTTCAGCGACTTCGATGGCGTCAGCGAGAGTCAACGAGCGCCCGTCAGCTGTCACTACCAACGGTTCGACCCTAGAGCGGGCTGGATAAATAGCTCACACGCTTTTAACACGACGCCTCCGCCTGCCCGACGCTTGAAGAAGCCTGCCAAGTATCCTGCGCCGAGCTATCTGGACCCGAGAGACAAGAGGATGGTCCAGATAATCAAGAGCGCGTCGGGCGCCGAACCGAAAGCAGTGAACATCCTCGGAATCCCTTACGATGGTGCGGTGCTTGGGAGGAAAGGGGCAGCAGGGGGACCGAGCGCGGTCCGCGAGTCGATGGGGAGCTTTTCGAACTACAACGTGGAGCTCGGCCTAGGGCTGGAAGGGGCCAGGGTGTTCGACCTCGGAGACATGGTGCTCGGCAGCCCCGACATAACATCGACGCACCAGGCTATCGAAGAAGAGGTCGGGCGAGACATCGCTCCGAGCTCGTTGCTTGTCACGCTGGGAGGAGACAACAGCATCTCTCTCCCTGCTCTTCGAGCCTGCGGCAAGAAGTCCAAGGCTCTGGGACTGATAGTGATAGACTCTCATTTCGACCTTCGGGGCATGATCGGGGGGAAGCCGAACTCAGGCTCGTCGTACGGGCTGGCACTCGAGGCCGTAGAGACGCTCGACCCAGGAAGGGTCGTGGAAATCGGAATCCACGGATTCCTCAACTCGAAGAGCTATGCAGACAAGGCGGAGCAGCTCGGAGTCAAGGTCATCACGGCTGAAGAAGTGCGAAAAGGGGGCGCCCTGTCCGCGGCGAGGGATGCCTACGCCTTCGCTTCTGCTGGAGCAGACCTCGTCTATCTGAGCGTCGACCTCGACGCGGTCGACATATCACAAGTCTCCGGTGTGAGCGCACCGAGCGTCGGGGGGATAAGCGGCGGGGAACTTTCTACCATGGTCTACGAGATTGCGAAGAATGACAGAGTGAAGGCCGCCGACCTGGTCGAACTTGCGCCTTCGTTGGATCCCACTGGCAGATCCCAACGGGTAGCGGCTACGGCACTGATGTACCTGATAGCCGGCTTCGCCTCGCGGGGCTCCAGCCGACAGTGACCCAGGCCGATGCGGCGCCTACGATGGGTTTAGCCAGATGACGTTGCCGTCCGGATCCTCGAACTGGGAGTAGACCCCCCACCCGTCATCTTTCGGGGGGTGAGTGAACTTCACGCCCTTAGCGGAGAGCTCCTTGTAAGCTCTGTTCAGGTCGTCCGCCTTCAGTGCGATTCCTGTGTTACCTGGCTCAAGCACGTCTCCTTCACACAGGTGGATGACCGTCTTCGAGCCTTTGGGGGCCACGGTGACCCAGTGCCCTTCTTCGCTTCTTGCCTCGAGGCCCAGGATGCCTGTGTACCATTTCAGAGACTTCTTGGCGTCGGAGACGACTATCGCGACGTCCTCGATTTCAGTGATCATTGAGTTTCAACGACAGAGTCTACTCATAAATTTGTCGGAGCAGATTCCTTCCGTCTCCTCGCGAATGATGCTATCAGTTCAGCCTGCCTTCAGACAGCAGCGTGCGCCCTTCGACCTTCAGGGTGCCTCTCTTCACTAGGCCGCGGAAGCCGAAGCCACCAAGGTTGATCGCACCTCCGACGAACCTGTCTTGGCCCAGCCCATACTTCATCTTCGGGTTTAATCCCACAGTCATTGAGCCGAGCTTACGCTTGTCCTGTGCGACAGAGGCGAAGACCTTCTCCATTTTATCCTTCGCAGCTGACTCCCATCCGACCACCTTGCCGTCCCTGAACTGGAGAGTTACGCGTGGCACTATTCCATGGTCCGTAAGCGAGTCGGTCAAGACGACGCTTCCGTTCGCCGTACTAGCGTCCACCTCCTTTGCCACGAATCCCGGGGGGAGATAGGCCATGTTGTTGCCTGACTCTCTGTCGTGGTCGTCGACGAGGCCGTCCTCGACAGACAACTCACCCTTGAGGGTGAAACGGAGGGTCGAGTTCGATGTCGTTAGTTCGGCCGGCGCACCGTCAGCAAGCGACGGCGACAACCTCCTCGCAGTTCCTGAAATCTGGTCGAAGTCGGCTAGACCTGCTTCGAGCTGCCCCCGTACTATGGCCTGGACGCTCTTCCCCAGAGTCTTTGCCAGGTCTTTGCCAACATAACCGAAGGACAGCCTCGCTCCTCTGAGCCCGGCCTTCTGGGCGGCCTCGTACCAGGACTCGTTGTATCTTGTGGAGCGGCTGCGTTCGTCCGGCTTCAAGGACTTTGAGAAAGAACCTAACGCCTGACCGGGGATGAATATGTAGGCGTCAGTCCCCGACAGGAGCCCGTATTCGTTCTTCCCCATCAGCCCCACCACGTCTTGAGGGCTCCTTCTTACCCCCTCGACGTACGCCTGCTCGTCCTCGTACAGCATGACTCCGGTGCAGCCCAATGCTCTCGCCTCCGATAGGGCACGCCTAGCGAACGGCAGTCCGTTGTCCCACGTCTCCACGGTGACCGAGTCACCCCGTTTCACATGTAGGGTCTCAGTGAGCATCTTCCTTGCGACCTTCGTGTAAAGAGATTCGAGACTGTCGTTTGCCATGTGAAGTCCGACCGGATGCCACTATTTAGGAGAGGCTCTCGTATTCACACTCAGCGGCCCGTTGAGCAGGGCTTCTACGGCCTTCCTAGTCATGTGGACCCCCTGGGGGTTCCCTGTAAGGACGTGCTGCATCTTTCCATTGCCGTATTCGAGGAAGACCTGTGGGATAAGATAGTCAGGGCTCCAGTCGCCGAACTTCTTGACGAGTTCGTCGGCTGCACCCACATCTTCAGTGTCTATGTCGTAAAGGCGGCAGGGAATCCCAAGCTCGTTCCCCCTCGAGCGAAGAGGCTCGACGGTCGTTGGGACGCAATGGGGGCACCAGTTGGCGTACACCACGTGAATCGCGTTTGGCTTGTCCATAGGCGCGCGGGGAACGTCGGTTCGATATTAATCGTGTGCTAACCGCGCGTCAATAAATCCACGCCTGCAGCTTCCCCTTGACCATGCCACTCAGCTCCCTCTCTACCTCGCCAGGGTCGCTCAGCTCCAGCGTCTGACGCCTTCTCCCTGGCAGACCTCCATGTACCACGCCGTAGGTCATGACCGTGTAGGTTGTGCCGAACCTAGTCACGAACATCATGGACCTGTCCGTGCCCCTCCCGCCGATCAGCCTGATTCCGGCGTCCTGGTCAAGAGACCGGAGCTTGCGACTCAGCTCAGCCATGGACCGAATCCTGTCTTCGTAGAACAACTCCCTTCGGGGGTTACAGGCCGCCTCAAAAACTAATACCTGGCCCGACGTGGCTGCCTCTTGTTCCAATGAAGAGCGCGCTCAGACTCTATGACACCATGGCAGGCAAGAAGATCCCATTCCGGCCGACCCGGCCGGCCGACGTCTCAATGTTCGTGTGCGGCCCTACCGTGCAGTCGGAGATACACATCGGCAACGCCAGGACCTACATATTCTTCGACGCCCTTGCGAGGTACCTCAAACACTTAGGATATGGCGTCACATATCTCATGAACATAACAGACCTGGATGAACAGGTCAGCAGTGCCGCGTCGAAAGCTGGAGAAGATCCCATCGCATATGCGGAGCGGATGATCGCTGTCATGAAGCAGGATTTCGGACGGCTCAAGCTAGACACGGTGTCCCGCTTCGAACCGGTTTCCCACCACGTGGAGGGAGCGATAAGGCAGACTGAGTCCCTCATCGACGAGGGTTTTGCCTACCAGGCGGGAGGATGGGTCTACTTCGACACTTCGAAGTTCAGGCGATGGGGCAGGCTCTCCCACCAGTCGAAGCGGGAACTGTCTCTGAGGCCCCTCGAGCTTTCGCCGCGGAAAAGGAACCTCAACGATTTCGCACTTTGGCGACCGGAGGTCCTGGTCGAAGGACGGTACAAGAGCCCCTGGGGCCTCGGCTCTCCTGGGTGGCACATCCAAGACACCGCGGTGACGGTACCGATACTTGGCGCGCAGTACGACATCCATGGCGGAGCTTACGAGCTGGTGTATCCTCACCATGAAGCGGAGATAGCGCAGGCCGAGTGCCTCACAGGGAAGAGGCCCTTCGTTAGGCACTGGGTGCACACCAACCTTCTCAAGCAAGGCGGGGAGAAGATGTCGAAGTCATTGGGCAACGTGCTCACCGTCAGAGAGGCCCTGAAGTCGTTTTCAGCCGATGAGCTGAGGTTCGTCTTCCTCTCGAAGAACTACAGGAGTGAGTTTGGGTTCACGGGGACTGACTCGGCGAGGCGGAGGCTCGCACGAATGCGGGCGATGGCGGATGGAGTAGGAGGCGACGGCGACGAAAGCGCCCTTGAAGGCTTCGAAGCCGCATTGAATGACGACTTTGACAGCCCCACCGCGATCGATTGGGCGGACAGGATGCTGAGGGCCGCCGCCAGGGAAGGCAGCAGAGAGAAGGCAAGGTCGATGGCAGGGGCGGCGGTGAGAGGGATGAGAATCTTGGGAGTGGACCTGAACGGTAGCTCCTGACAGGCGCCAGACAGAGCTCAATGAAATCGGCTGGTGGTCTAACTGGGCGGAGCTCAGCTGGAAGGGAGATGGTTATGTCCTTTCATCGGACCTTCTAAAGGAGGGATTCTTCAACAGGGGAGGATCACTGACATGCGGGAGCATCATAGGGACCGTCGCCTGGGCGGAAGGCAAGTTCGCGAAAAGAGGGGTGGTCCCCACGATGTCGATCTTTGAATCGTGCAAGGCCGTCAACGCGCTGCGCAGAACTGGTTACAGCCAAGCGGACGAGATGGCTGTCCTTGTCTCCAAGGGTCGCATCCCAGACGCCACTACAGGGGATGTGATTGTCTCCCGCGACCTCCGTTCCTGGACCGTGGCATATCTCCGCTCCTTCTATGGCGATTCGGCGCTTCTCGACGTGGTCGGGAAGCTGGTGACGTCTCTTTCGAAGTCGGGAAAGGTAACCCTACTCGAGTCCAGGGCAGGTGGAGGCACCGCCGGGGTGGCAGCGCTCTTCAGGACGCCCGGCGTCGCCGGGGTATACTGTGTTGGCACGGTCCCAGAGCACAGAAGAGAAGGGGTCGCGACCGGCTTGATCGCCAGAGCGAGGGAGATCTCAGAATCGGAGGGCAGGACGATGATCCTCCAGACATTGGTGTCGGACATGGTGCTGGGATTCTACCTGAAGCGGGGGTTCGAGAAGCTCTACTCCAAGCTGCTCCTCGAAAAAAGCTCAAATGGCCGGTGAGGGTTCTCGGCCGCCCGTGAAGTTCGAGACAGTCATCGACAGGAAGGCGAAGGTCGGCGTTCATCCATTCACCGAGGTGTTCGAAGGCTTCGACAGAGTCAGAGCGGTAAAGGCGATCTTCGGGAAGGACACCCGCGAAGTTCTCGAAAACCTGTCCGTGGAGATAGCCAGAGGGAGGGGATACATGAGAATAAACGACCACGAGGGATCGATCAGGATTGCGTCAAGGTACCTGAAAACCGGGCGCGAGGTCGATGTCTATCTCGACGTCATACATGAGCTGGTTCACATCCGGCAGCATAAAGAGGGCAAGGAGCTGTGGGATAGGAGTTTCGAATACATCGACAGACCAACTGAAATCGAGGCTTACAAGGTAGCGGTGAAGGAGGCCAGAAGGCTGGGCATGGACGAGGGCGAGGTCGCCCAATACCTGAAGGTCGAATGGATCTCTGAGGATGCTTTCGACCGGTTCCTCAAGAACGTCGGCGTGAAGCCGAGCGCCTAGGGCCCGAGAAGCTCTATCCAGATCCCGTCGGGGTCGGTGACATAGACCTCGGTCCCCTTCGACTCGTCAGGAGAGACCGCCGATTTAGCGCCATGACTGAGAAGGAATCTGTACGCTGCAGCCACGTCTTTCACCACGAAAGCCAAGTGGTCGAGCTCCTCACCTCTCTTGTATTCGGTGTAGAACCTGTTGCCTCTTGGGTACCAGTTGAGTTCCAACGTCTGTTTCGACCCGGTTCCGCGCAAGTGCACCCACTTCCCACCGTGAGGCATCGTCCCACTTTTGACGACCTCCATTCCCAGGGCCTTGGTGTAGAAATCGATTGATCTCTTGAGGTTCCTCACCCTTATTCCACTATAGTAGAACTTGAATTCCACAGTGGAGGGATTTTTGCCAGCGGATAATAAGCTGCGTCGCGGGATTAACGAGGCAAACGTCCCATCAAGGGATTAGCAGGCCAAGTCTGGAAAGTATAAGTGCGGTGGCCGGGATTTGAATTCTCGAGTCATTTGCATGACTTCCCGAGTTAGTAGCGTGGCAGGCTACTGTCCTGGACCAGGCTAGACGACCACCGCTCGTTTCAAGTCGCGCTTTTCTGCAGGTTAAAAGCTTGCGGCTCGGTTCAAGCAACCTTTGAACCTAGGGAAACTTTCCGTTCAGGAGCCAGGAGCGAAAGCTCGTTCTCGTTGAAGGCCGCGAGGAGCATGCACTCAGAGGTCACCCCAGCCACCGACTTCGGCTCCAGGTTGACCACCGCCACCACTATCTTGTCTGCGAGCTCTTCTTTCGTGTATCTGTCTTTGATGCCCGCGACGCATTGCTTACTGATGCCGTCTCCGAATTCTACTCTCAGCTTGTACATCGGCTTCCTCGCCTCTGGGATGTCCTCGACTGAGACAATCTTCCCCACTTTCATCTGAACCTTGGCGAAGTCCTCTATCGCAATCGACAACCAACCTGCGGGCGACCCGAACCCAATTAAGCTTTGAAGGGCCGTCGAAGGTCGCTTGGGGCGGAGAGCTACCTTGGCACTATCTCGCGCTGACGAGGCGCGCAAGCGCCCTGGAGTAGATCTCGTTGACCAGGTCTTCTCCTTCACCCTGGGTGACCTCTACGTCACCGAAGGATTCGGCGACCTTCACAAGATCCCTTGCGAAGTCCTCTCCCAGAGAGTCCACATCCTTGCTCGTGAGCCTAAGTTGTGTACCTTGGGCGCTCTCGGCACTGAGGACCCCTCTTATTCTCTCGATGTTGATTGGGTAGTAGTACCTGGCGACCTCCTTCGGGAGAGACTGGACGTCAGGGACGTACAGATAGGCGGTGGGGGCGTAGAACTTCTGCATTATTCCATGCTCCTCGAGTGATTTCCGGGCAACTGTAAGGTACCCTATGTTGCGGAGAAGGCTCAGGTGGTAGTTCACCGTACCGTCTGTCAACCCAAGGCTTTCAGCAAGTTCAGACTGAGACATCGCCCGCCGGCGCAGGAGGTTTAAGATCGCGCGACGCATCGGGTCGGATATCAGCCTAGCCTCGTCGCTGTCCCTGATGACCTCGACGAGTTTAATCTTGAAACCCGTAGGCTTCTTCTGCCCGTTCGCCCGGGAGCTCAAGTAGCACCCTCTTCCAAGCTTTGGAAGAACCGCTCCGACTCGGTGCCGTGAGTCCAACGGACAATGCAAACCGTGCGCTCTAGACCGGGGAATCCTCTCTTAGCTTCGTCCACCCTGCTCCTCTTCCTTAAGACCCATGACAGATTTGTCGATGTCCAGCAGTATCGCGCTTCTTGGGGGGGCTTCGTAGGCCCCCCTGCAGACCGCTTCTATCACGACCACGATGTCGGTCGGCGTGATGTTCTCGACGCTGACGCTCACTGACTCGGGCCTAGTCACCCAAGAGTTCTTAACGACAACAGAACGAATGAGCCCGACCAACGAAGACGGATTTGCAGGCTTTGCCACGTCATATCTGACGCGCACTAACCTCTCGGATGTCCTGTGGTCGATAACAGAGGCTTGTATGACGATGCTGTTCGGCAGTTTTACTTGCACCCCGTCATCGGAGCGGATGATCGTGTAGTTGAGTCTGATGTCATCCACCACTCCTGTGTATCCTGGTACCAGCATGTTATCCGAGAAGAACTTGGGCGGGTATGAGGGAAGGGCGAAACCCCATTGCCATGTTGAGACAGTTATCCTCTCTCCAACGAGAAACGGCCTCGCGGTGAGTATGAGCAACCCCGCGAAGATGTTCGAAAGCGTCTGCTGGCCGGCGAGTCCTAGCACCAGGCCCGAGAACGTTGCTCCCGCCAGAAGCGATACCGTCGAAACGCCTGCCAGACCAAGGATTACGAAGGCGAGAAGGATGTAGCCGAGATACCTGAACGAAGTGCCTACGATGGCGCCCTTCTCGACCCCTGATGTCTTCGAAATGACCTTTCTGAGCTCGCGTGACACGATGCCGATCGCCACGTAACCCAACACGCCGGCGACGACCACCTTGAGCGCGAGGGTCAGGCTGAACGGCAGTTGAGCAGCAAAGAAAACGAGGTAGTACAGGACAATGGCTCCAGCTAACACCAGGGAGAGTGCCTCGAGAGCCTTTGTGCTGACCGAGCCGCTCTCCTTTTCCTGCATGATCAGTCGGGCCACTGAAACGCGGCCGTGCGTGTGGACCTTGGCCGCCGAGGCGTCAATCGCTTCTTCGCCACCCTGGGGCTGGTCTTATCATGGGAGTAATCAGCCCTCGTGCCATTTCTAGACCCTGAGAAGATGGACATGAACACAAGGTCTGACGACTCGGACTTGTTCACCACTCTGTGGAACTCGCCTCTGGGAATCAGCACCGGCCCACGACTGACCTCGAAACTATCGCTTCCAACTTCCATTACCCCTTCCCCCTCGCGGAAAATGTAGACCTCTGCCTTGGAGTCATGGGTGTGCCCTCTGGTGCTCTGCCCTCCCTTGAGCTCTGTCAAAGAAACAGTCAGGTCGTCGAGGTTGAAATCGTGTATGCGATAGCGTTCGTTATCAGCCACCAATCTTCCCTTCTCTCTCACCGTGTCGATGTTGAACCGCATGCCGCAGAATTCACGTCGCGGTCTCCGCTCTTTCGTTTCGTTATATATGTATTTGACATATCATAACGATTTGATATGCGAAACATATATGTGCCATGCCAAAGGAGGGAAAGTACAACTCGATGAACCAGGACGGGAAAGGTCGACCCCTTGTCAAGCCACCATACGCTCTGGCCATGGACCTGGTCACAAGGGGGAGCGACAGGGATGGGGCCATCGAGGCGATTGAGAAGCTGTTTTACCTGGGGGGCCCGCCCGTGGAAGTAAGCTCGAATTGAAGATCTGCATAAACACCCAGACCCCGCCGCTGAGGTTCAAACTCAGCTACACCGAGCTGCTGGAAAAGTACGGGGCGCTGGACGACCCCCTGGACGTGCAGACCCTGGAGGAGGGAGTGGACTACGACTACACACCCGGAGGAGTGACGGCGATGGTCCTCCCGCTCCTTGCGAACCTTTCAAAGTCGAAGTTCTCCAAGGACCCAGCGTGGATCAGCCTCGGGGTGAACTACCCTCCCCGGGTGAAGCTCAACGATGTCATGATTTCGCACGTCGAGCTCGACGAAGGCCACCTCAGGAAGTACGCGTCGTTCAAAGACTCCTTCTGGTTTCTCATCCATGGGCTGGGAAAGCGCGAGTTCAGCAAGGAGGAGTACATCGGATACGTTCGCTACAACTGGGCCAACGCTGAGAAGCTGTTCGAATACGTCGGGGAAGCGGACGTGTTCTTCATCCAGGACTTCCAGCTCATCCAGACGGGGCAGCTCATCGGCATCTCCGCTCCTGCGGTCCTGAGATGGCACGTGCCCTTCAGGCCCGAGAACCTGGGGAACACAGGGACGTTCGTACGCAAGGCCCTCGAGGGGTTCGACTCCGTCGTGGTGAGCACCAAAAGGGACCTGGCGGGGCTGCAGAAGTCCAGGTACAGGGGGCTGGCATACCAGATTTACCCGTACATCGACGGGACGAAATGGAAGAGACCGCCCCGTTCCGTCGAAAGCTCGCTGAAAGAAAGAATCGGCCTGCGGCGCGATGAACGCCTCCTTCTGGTGGTGGCGAGGATGGACCCGGTGAAGTCTCAGGACGTGGCCATCAGGGCTCTGGCGAGAGTCAGGAACGCCGGGAACTACAGGCTGCTGATGATAGGGAACGGCAGCTTCTCCTCCAGCCAGACGGGGGGATTGGGGAGGGACAAGGGGGCCATCTGGAAGAACCACCTCAGGGAGGTGGCTGGTTCTCTGGGTGTGGAAGACAAATTGGTGTTCATGGGGTACGCCACCGACGAGGAACTCAGGTCGGCCTATCGATTAGCTTCCACGGTCGTCCTCCCCTCAAGGATAGAAGGGTTCGGGATCGCAGTGCTTGAGGGATGGATAAACGGCAAGCCGGTGGTGGTGAGCAGGGGTGCGGGGGCATCGGAACTAGTGGAGGAGGGGGCCAATGGCTATACCTTCGAGCCAGGGAATGACAAAGCCCTCGCGGAAAAGATAGTAAAAGCGACCGGTACGGCTGCCGACAGTCTCGGGGCCAACGGTGCTGAGACCGTGAAGCAGTGCCTCGTCAGCGAGGCCTCGAAGCGGGTCAGAGCGGTACTCGAGGACACGGTCGCGAGTTTCTAGGCGGAACGCCCTTCACTCCGGGTTCTTGCATCCAGAGCTTCGTCCAGCGCGTCAGCAGCGAGAATCAGGCCGACATGGCTGAAAGCCTGAGGGAAGTTTCCCAGAGCCTCGCCTGTCTTGGGGTCCACTTCCTCGGAGAAGAGGCCCAGGTGGTTCGCATGGCTGAGGAGCTCCTGGAAATTCGCCGAGGCCTTCTCAACTTGGCCGAGTCTTGCGAGGCAGGCGACGAGCCAGAAGCCGCAGAGCAGGAACGCTCCCTCGTTTCCCTTCAGCCCGTCGTCTGCCCTGTACCTGTACACGAGGGCACCGTCAGAGAGTTCGTTCGCTACCGCTTCTATGGTGGATTTCATTTTCGGGTTTTCGGCTGGCAGGAACCCTATCAACGGAAGCATGAGGTTGGCCGCGTCGAGGTCAGAAGAGCCGTAATGAATCACGAATGATTGTTTCTTGTTGCTCCACCCGCGCCTCAACACCTCTTCCTTGATCCGCTTCATTGTAGCCTTCCATGGAGCGATGTCGTCGACGTGGCCCGCAACCTGGGCTATCTTCACCGCCCGGTCCAGCCCCGCATAGCACCAGGCTTTGGTGTACACGTAGTGCTCGTGCCTGTTGCGGATCTCCCAGATGCCGTTGCCGGGCTCTTCCCAGCGTTCCGCCAAGAAGTTCGCTAGAGGTTTGACGAAGCGAAAATACATCTCGTCCTCGATGGGGCTGCTGTGGCTTGAAGAGAAGTATAGCGCGTCCAGCATGTAGCCATAGGCGTCGTACTGGACCTGCTCCGAAGCCAGGTTGCCGATTCTCACAGGCTTCGAGCCCTTGTAGCCGTCGAGATGCTCTAGGCTCTTCTCCTTGATGTGCGCGTCCCCGCCGACGTCGTACATGAGCCTCAGGTCGAGGTCAAGTGAGGGATTGTTGTCAATGAGCCAATGCAGATACGCCTCCGTCTCGCTCTTGCATCCGATCTTGTGGAACGCCCACAGAGAGCTGGCCGAGTCCCGTATCCAGGAGTAGCGGTAGTCCCAGTTCCTGTTCCCGCCTATCGCCTCAGGGAGGGAAGTGGTCGGAGCGGCCACGATGGCCCCAGTAGGGCCGTATACCAGAAGCTTGAGCGTGAGTGCAGACCTCACCACCGAACTCTTCCACCTGCCTCTGTACCTGATTTGCGAAGCCCAATCCAGCCAGAACACCTCCGTCCTGGCCCTCTGGCGCTCCGACCGGTATTCCGCAACCCTCCGCGGCACGGCCTCTCCGTAGCTCAGGATGAAGGCCTTCCTCTCGCCCTGGGAGAGCTGGAAGCTCTCGTCGACAGCTGAGTCCTTGACGTTGAATCGGATGTCAGAAGAGAGCGCCATCTCTTGGTTGCGGTTCCTGATGGAAAGCCCGTTCTCTACCCGGGTGACCCGGGGCACGACAAGGCCGTAGTTCAGCAGGGGCCTGAACAGGAACCTCATTTCCATCGTTCCGTTCAGACAGTTCACAACGCGATGAATCTCAGGCGGAGTTGACCATGCACCGGTGGCGACGGAACAAGGCATGAAGTCTGTGAGGACCACCTTCGAGGAGCCGTCGGTGAACTCGGTGCGGAGGATGTTGGTATCCTCGAGATAGCTCTGCGTGGAAGCCGCAGGTCCCGCCGGCTGGACGGCCCATGACCCCCCCTTCTTGTGGTCGAGGATTGCCGCGAAGATGCTGGGGGAGCTCACCCTCGGCATGCAGCACCAGTCGATGGAGCCGTCGTAGCCTACCAGGGCGACGGTCCGGGTGTTGCCGATCACTCCATAACCAGAAATCGGCTTGTAGCTCTCTTTGTGTGGGAGCGAGAACGATTTCTTCGCCATGGCATTCGAGGTCGACTCTGCCACGCCGAGGCTCAATCCTGGGATATTTGCAGGACCGTTTTCACCGTTTTCTCGCTTTTCGGACCGTAGGCCGACTCTGCTTCGTCGAGGCTGACCTTGTCTGTCAGCATCCCCTCGAGGAAACCCTTCCATTTGTTGCGGATGCGGACTAGGTCTTTCGCACCTCTATGGAAGTAGGAGATGTTCGCGTTGACCGAGCCGAAGAAGACCCTGTTGCCCAAAACCAGGTTCGTGAACACTCTTCCGGCGTCTTCGGTCTCCACCTCGGACTTGTAGATGCCCACGAATGAGACCACGCCGTTCGTGCCGCAGAGGTTTTGCGCCTCCAATGCCACTGAAGTCGAACCTGTGGCCTCGAAGACGAGGTCGAACCTGTCTTCCATCGACGACAGCGGGGTCTCGGTGACATCGACGTAGTCTGCGCCAGTGGACGCCGCCAGCTTAGCCTTCACACTCCCCGGAGGCTTCCGCGCCACAGTCGTCACTGAAAGCCCCATCAGCCTAAGAGCGGCCGTAGCCAAGAGCCCCACTGGTCCTGACCCGAGCACTAGCGCGCTTTCGGGGCGCCACTTCATCCTGCTGTTCTGCATGACGAACGACTGACTGATCCCCTTTTCGACAATGGTAAGCGGCTCGAGGAGGACCCCGACCTCCGATAGGGACTCCGGGAGCGTGGTCACGAATCGGGAGTCTGTGACCGCAAGCTCGCTTGCAAACCCGTGTAGCCCCTTTATCCCATGCTCTTTGTAGTGTCCTGTGGTACACATGTCGGACTCGCCACTCCTGCAGCTGAGGCAGTTCTCCGGGCAATTCCTTCGGACGGTTGGGACCACTAGGTCTCCCTTCCTGAAGCCGTCGCAACCTGGACCGGCCTCCTCTACCCTGGCAAGGGACTCGTGCCCAAGGACAAGATACTCAGAACCCGCGGGAGGTTCTCCGTAGAATCCACTAACTATGTCGATGTCTGTCCCACAGATGCCCACCTCCTTTACCCTGAGCAGCAGTTCCTTCTTTTTCGGGACTGGCTCGTGGATGTCTCTCAGCGCGAGCGATTTCTGCGTCCCGGGGGTGACTGTAATCGCCTTCGTGATAATCACTCAGTGGTAGGGGAACAGATACGGCAGGCTGGGGCTATCGTTCCAGTCGATGTAACACGTCTTCAGCTGAGTGTAGAGCTCCAGACCATGCCTCGAGCCCTCGGCGCCGAGGCCCGACATCCTGAAGCCTGTGTGCGCCCCTTGGAGCTGCTCGGGTCCGACCTGGTTGACGTAGGTCTCCCCGAACTTTATCCGTTGAACCGCCTTCATCACGTTCACGTTATCCTTGGTGAAGACGTATGACGCCAAGCCATATTCGCAGTCGTTGGCCATGTCAATTGCTTGGTCGAACGTTTCCACTTCGAGGACGGGGACGACGGGGCCGAAGATCTCCTTCTGGACCAAGGGCGAACCTTGGCTGACGCCTTCTATCACGGTCGGTCCAAGGAACCACCCCTTTTTCAGGTGTGAGCGACCCCCGTGCAGGATGATCTTGGACCCTTCCCTTTCTGCGAGATCTATGAAGCGCTCGCTGGTTGACCTTTCTTTTTTGCTCACCATGGGACCGAGGTCGGTCATCTTGGAGGTGGGGTCGCCCGTCCGCAGGGCCTTCGACATCTGCACGAACTTCGCGAGGAACTTGGTTTTGATGCTGCTGTCGAGATACATCCGCTCTGAGCTTATGCAGGTCTGCCCGCAGTTCCAATACCTCGCCCAGACGGCGCACTTCAGCGCCCACTCTATATCGGCGTCCCGCCAGACAATGAAAGGCGCTTTGCCTCCCAGCTCCAAGATGAGCTTCCCGAGTTGGTTGGAGGCTCGCTGCATGATCTTCTGACCTGCCTCCGTGCTCCCGGTCATGGTGATTAGACCTGTGGACTTGTTCCCGCAGAGCTCGTCCCCCACTTCTGACCCGTCTCCGGTGACCAGGTTGACGACCCCTCGAGGAACGCCTGCCTGGTCGACGATCTTGACCAGCTCCACCGCGCTAAGGGGTGTGTTACTGGAGGGCTTCAGCACCACCGAATTGCCTGTAATGAGCGCGGGGGCGAGTTTCCTCGCCACCATGGCGGAAGGGAAGTTCCAGGGCGTAATCGCGGCCACCACCCCGATGGGGAGCCTGAGAATCATGATCGTCTGACCAGGGTTGTCGCTTGGGAGGACGTCACCCTCTATCCTCCGGGCGAACTCCGCGAAGTAGTCAAAGTGGGCGGCAGAGCCGTCGACCTCCAACCTGGCTTCGAAGAGCGGTTTACCCTGTTCAGAGGTAAGGACGCGTGCGAGCTCCTCTCTCTTCTCGCGTATCAGCTGAGCGACCTTGGCAAGGATGGAAGCGCGTTTGATCGGAGGCGTCTCTTCCCACTTCCTCTGGGCGATTACCGCCGCCTCTAGCGCCCTCCTAGCGTCCTCCCTGGTCCCCCGAGGGACCGTGGCGATTACCTCTTCGCTGGTGGGGTTGACGACCTCGATCTTTTCGTCCCTCCCCCCAGAGGTCCACTCGCCATCAACCAGCATCATCTCTTGGCGCACGATGGACATGCAAGAGCGCCGGAATGCTACATCGTATTTACATCTTAGGAACTGCAGTCATAGCGGCCGAATTTGCCGGTTCAGCTGTCGGAGATGGCCGCCAAGTCAAGGGGTAACAGAAAGGACGCGCTGTCTGCTGCGTCAGCAGCCCTCGCAGCGGCCGACCCTGGGCTCCTTGTTAGGAGGAGTCTGAAGCGCACGGGCAACAGGCTGACGGCGCGAACCGCGAGCCTGGACCTCGACGACTACCGGCGCGTGGTCGTTGTTGGAGGCGGGAAGGCGTCAGGGCTCATGGCTGTTGAAGTTGACAAAATCATCGGAGACAGGCTAGACGAAGGGATAGTCATCGTCCCCGAATATCAGGAGAGACTCCCTCGGCTTAGGAGGGTGAGGTTTGAGAAGTCCACCCACCCGCTTCCGTCGGCAAAGGGGGAGAAAGCGGTAAGCAGGATGCTGTCGATTATCGACGGTGCAGGCCCTGGAGACCTGGTGGTCGTCCTGCTGTCCGGAGGAGGCTCCGCGTTGATGCCGGCCCCGCACCCGGGGGTATCCGTCAGGGACCTCATACTGACCACCAGGCTCCTTTTGAACAGCGGCGCTGACATCGGAGAGATCAACTGCGTGAGGAAGCATCTCTCAAGGGTCGCTGGAGGAAGGCTAGCAGAAAGGGCCAACGGCGCAGAGGTCTTGTCACTCCTGATTTCAGACGTGGTAGGCGACGACCTGAGCACCATCGCGTCTGGCCCGACCGTCCCTGACCCGACGACTTTTGCAGACGCGCGGAGAATCATGGAGAGCAAGGGAGTCTGGAAGACGACCCCGCAATCGGTGAGAAGGGTCGTGACTGACGGCATCGCGGGGGAAATTCAAGAGACTCCGAAACCAGGGAGCAGAGTATTCGAAAATGTGAGAAATGTGGTTGTCGGGTCGAACACGGACGCCCGTTTGGCCGCGAGGGCGTCGCTCGAGGCCCTGGGCTACCGCGTAGAGACGAGATCGATGGTGACAGGAGAGGCTAAGGTGGTTGGTAAGGAGCTAGCGGATTTGGCAATGTCGCAAGAGGCCACTCCGTGGGCTGCCGTGTGGGGGGGAGAGACGACGGTGTCGGTGGAGGGCAAGGGAATCGGGGGGAGGAACCAAGAGGGTGCGCTCGCGGCGGCAATCGAACTGGACGGCTCTGACCGATCAGCATTGGTTTTCTTCGGCACGGACGGGGTTGACGGGCCCACCGATGCTGCGGGAGCTATAGCCGACGGCACCACTTTCAAGAGAGCGCGCAGATTGGGCCTTGACGCTAGGAAATTCCTCGCGAACAACGACTCCCATACCCTCTTCAAGGCGCTCGGCGACCTAATCGTCACTGGTCCCTCGGGGACGAATGTGAACGACGTGATGATCGCGGTTGTTGCCTGAGATCTATGACTTCTTCCAGGTATCCTTGACGACCCAAACGGGCTCGTCAGGGTCGAAGGTCTCCTGACCTTCGAAGCTGTACTCCTTCAGGATCCGCTCGTCGACATCTACGCCCAGGCCAGGCTTCGAGGGGACGGCTGTGTGACCTTCTACAACCGGCGTCCCGTTCCTTACGAGTTTTCTCTTCCACTCTGGGAAGACGTCGTAGAAGGACTCCTGTATCAGGAAGTTAGGTATCGTCGAGTCGACTTGCAGGGTGGCGGCGTTCTGTATCGGACCGAACGCATTGTGGAAGGCCATCTCTACGCCGTAGGCCTCTGCTATGGCGCTGAACTTCTTCGCCTGGGTTATACCTCCTATGTTCGTGATGTCAGCCTGCAGAAAGTCAGTGAGGTGGTTGGAACAGACATATGCGGCGTGCTCCTTGGTTAGGATTCTTTCGCCTAGGGCGACCCTGACATTCGTGGAGCTCCTGTATTTCCTCAGCCCCTCTATGTTGTCGGGGTGTATCGGCTCCTCGGCGAACAGGGGATCCAGCGGTTCCAGCTTACGTGCGGCCATGATGGCCGAGTTCGGATTGAACCGTCCATGGTGTTCTATGAGCAGATCGACTTTGCCGTGGGTCGCGTCCTTGACCGCCCTGACGCGCTCGTAGGCCCTCTCCAGGCCAGGACCGTCGATCCAATCGTAGTATCTTCCGAACGGGTCGAACTTGAGCGCGGTGTAGCCCATGGCGGCGTACTTCTTCGCCCTGGTACCGAACTGTTCCGGGGTGACGCACCCCCCATACCAGCCGTTCGAATAGAGCCTGACAGTGTCTCTGAAAGACCCACCGGCCAGCTTGTGGATCGGCTCGCCATGGCTCTTCCCGATGATGTCCCAGCAGGCGATGTCAAACGCGCTCAGAGCGGTGGTCGACTCGAACGAGACAGGGAGGTAGAAGTCGTGCTTGTGCCACTCGTGCTGGTTCAGCTCCAGTGCTGAGGGGTCTTTGCCCTTGTACAGCCGACCAACCTCTCTGAGCGACTCGACGACCGGCCTCACGCGCAGCGTAGGTACAGCCTCGCCGTACCCGACAAGGCCGTTTGTAGTGGTGAGCTTGAGGATGACGGAGATTCCGGCCCACGTTGCTCCCCCTGCCTTCGCCGGCTCGCCCAGCGTGAAAACGTCGAACCCTGATATCTTCATGGGATGCCTTCCTCTTCCGCCCGGGTCTATTTCAACTCCGCCGTATCGACGAGCTCCTTGACCTTCCTCTTCTCCTCCCGGTTGAGGGGCGTCTGTGGGGACCTTACTTCTCCTACGGCGAAGCCTGCTACCTTCATAGCCTCCTTGAGGCCCGCCGGGAAGTATCCAATCCCTGCCGCCTCCACTACGGGCATGAGAGACATTTGGACAGCGAGGGCCTCTTTGAGCCGCCCCTTCGCTACCAGGTCGTAAATGCTCGAAGCGGCTCTGGGCGCAATGTTAGAGATGCTGATCACGGCGCCAGCTCCTCCCGCTTCCAGGCACGAATAAGCCATGGCGTCAGACCCTGTGAAGACCGCGATCTTGTTCCCCACCGCCCTGAGGTAGCTCATGAGGTTGAGCATGTTGTATTCGGTGTACTTCATTCCGACGATCAGCTTCTCTTCGGCGAGGCGGGACACAACAGACAGCGGGACGAAGCTGTGAGTCCACTCGGGAATATTGTATATCACGAGAGGGAGAGAAATGGAATCTCCAATTGTCTTGAAGTGCATGAACAAGCCTTCGTCACTGACCTTGTAGTAATAGGGCGGGGTTGCGACGACTCCGTCGGCTCCGGCGTCTGCGGCGTCCCTGGCGAAGGCGATGGCATTATTGGGCGAAGGGTCCGAGACGCCTGCGAGAACCGGGACTCTCGAGCCCGCACTGGCGACGACCAGCTCGACCACGCGTTTCCTTTCTCCCCTGTCGAGGAAGGCAAACTCACCACTGGTCCCTAACGGGAAGAGCCCGTCTACTCCACCCTGAATCAGATAGTCGGTCAGTTCAGGGATTCTTTCCTCATCAAGGTCCCCGTTGCTCTTGAACGGCGTCGGCATGGGAGACCAGATACCGCGGAGTTTGACCGGCATTCTTCACCACTCCTAAAGCAGGTAGGCGATAGCCCTAGCAGGCGCTCCATCGCATCCACCGACTTTTATCGGTAGACAGACGAAGAACACCCTTCTTCCCACCAGCTCCTCTAGCCTGTCGCCGAGGGACTCGATGATAGGTATTCCTTTCGAGAGGAGGGTCCTGTGGGCCACTGGGACCGCAGCGCCAAACCCCTCGACAGACAGATAGTCGATGCCCACAGCTTTCACTTCCTTCCCGGCGAGCCACTCTGCCGCGTCCTTTCCAAGGTAGGTGTAGTTCCTCCTTGCCTTTGAATCCCTCCACCTGCGGCTGATACCGGTGTACAGAAGCACGATGTCACCAACATGTATCTCTGACGAGTGTCTGGCTAGCTCCGAGGATGCGATGGCGGTCCCTGCGGGGACGTCGGATAGGTCGATGACGCTCGCCTCGCCAACGAAGCTCTCCACAGGAAGCTGGTCCAGCGACTTCCCCCCCTTGATGAAGTGAATCGGGGCGTCGACGTGTGTGCCGGTGTGCGACCCGAGCGTCAAAACCGAAAGGTTCACTCCGTCTTTGGCCAGGGTCTTGAGTCTGGAGACTCTTGGGACGGCGTCCCCGACATAGGTCGGCATGCCTTCCTCTATGGTGTGAGTGAGATCCAGTGCCGTGCCGGGCCTGAGGCGAATGGTCATGAAAAAGAACCCCCGGAGACGTGTAATACGCCTTTTCGTTTCCGCGAAAAACGTAAGTGCGGCAAGGTCCGGCGCAGACCGTGGACATCACCAGGAAGTTCTCGTTCGGGGTCAACCTGGACGACACGTGGAGGTACTGCGGAGTCGAAGAGCCCAGGTCGATCATACTTCCTCATCTGCTCTCGCTCAGCCTGAAGGAGAGAGGGAGCTTCGAGAGAGTGGAGGAGGCAACCATCGCCGCGCATCGGCAGCCCATTCCTCCCGCCGAGGCAGACAGAGCCTCCCTTGCTCTAGCCGACGCCCTGAAGTCGATCGGAGCTGACTT